>KL571314.1:23392-30536 GCA_000715855.1 Actinoplanes liguriensis | reverse complement strand
GTGTATAAGAGACAGCGCCGTGCCGACGTACCTGCTGGCGACCGCCATGCTGGTGCTGCTGTACCGGTTGGTCGGCGCCGCGCGTCGCGGGGATCCGCTGTTCAGCGCACGGACGGTGGGCAGACTCCGTACCGTCGGATGGCTTCTGCTCGTCGGCGGCCCGGCGGCGAGCGTGCTGGAGTTCCTCGCGCGGTTCGCCCTGAGCGGCACGGCCGGTTCCGGCGGCTACCACGCCGAGCTCGACCCGGCACGCGCGGCGATCTGGATGGTGACCGGTTTCGGGATGCTCGCCGTCGGCGAGATCGTCCGCCGGGGCCAGGTCATGCGGGCCGAGCTGGACGAGGTGATCTGATGCCACCCGGCGAGGAGCACCGGGTCGAGGTCCACATCGACAAGCTGGCCGCCGACCGTGGCCTGACGCTGACCGAGCTGGCCGACCGGGTCGGCATCACCCTGGCGAATCTGTCGGTCCTGAAGAACGGCCGTGCGCGGGCGGTGCGGTTCAGCACGCTGACCGCGCTGTGCGACGCCCTGCAGTGCCGTCCCGGTGACCTCTTCACCGTCCGCGACCCGGCCTGACCGCCCGGTCTACTTCGAGTCGATGCGCCCGGCCGGCCCGGGGGATGCCGTGATCGCCGCCCAGTCGGCGGCGTCGATCCCGAGCGCCTTGCGCAGGAAGGCCCACGACGCGCGCCGGACGAGGTCGACGCGTTCGGGGCTCTCGTCGGTGGTGTCGGCCGCCCGGTATCCGTGGATCCCGCCGAGCGAGTGCTCGCCGCCGAACAGGGTCAGCAGGCTCTCCGCGCCAGGGCTCAGCTCGTAGACGTCGGTGAACCAGTCCGGCCCGCGGGTGGACAGCTGGGACTGGTCGTGGTCGCCGGCCACCACGAGCGTCGGCGTGTCCAGCTGGGTGAAGTCCGGGCTCATGAACGAGAAGTGCTCCCGTGCGAACGGCGACAGGTCGTCACCGCCGAGACCGGTCGTGGCCAGGAGCACGGCCGCCTTGACCCGCTTGTCGGTCACGCTCTCGCCCGGCTGTCCGTCCGGGCCGAGCACGCGGGCGCCCAGCAGCATCCCGGCCGACTGGCCACCCCAGGAGTGGCCGGCCAGGGCGAGGCGTTCCCGGTCCGCGCGCCCGGCGAGCCCGGGGATCGCGGCGAGGACCGTGTCGAGGTCGTCGATCACGCGGCCCAGGTCGGCGACGCGGACCCGCCAGATCTCCGGGTAGCGCGGGTCGGCCGGGGTGATGCCGAGCGTGGCCGAGTCGAGGAAGGTGGGCTGGACGACGACGAATCCGTTGGCGGCCCAGAAGTCGACCAGCGGGTCGTAGGAGTCCATCGCCTGCCCGAACCCGTGGGCGAACACGAGGACCGGCAGGTCATGGCCGGTAGCCGGGGCCGAGACGCGGACCTGGAGATCGTCGCCACGGTCGGGCGCCGGCAGGATGACCGGCTTGGCCGACAGGATCTGAGTGGGCATGAGAGGTCCTCTCGCAGTGAAGCGGAACAACGCTCCGCCTACCGTACGGAGCGCTGTTCCGTTTCGCAAAGTGATCTGGAACTCTGCTCCGCTTCGCCGGGTGTGGGATGATGCGCTGATGCTCGCGACCGGCTCGGCCCCATGACCCCGAAACGTCGCGCCGACGTCGAACGCAACGAACGTGCCCTGCTCGACGCGGCCACGTGCGTGTTCGCGACCTCCGGCGTCGACGCCACCGTGCGCGAGGTCGCGGCCGCCGCCGGCGTCGGGATGGGCACGCTCTACCGGCACTTCCCCACCCGGGCCGACCTGGTGGTCGCGGTGTACCGGCACCAGATCGACGCGTGCGCCGACGCCGGCCCGGCGCTCCTGGCCTCGGCGCCGTCGCCGTTCGCCGCCCTGCTCGACTGGATCCACCTGTTCGTCGACTTCCTCGGCACCAAACACGGCCTCGCCTCGGTCATGCAGGGCGACCCGACCGGCTTCTCGGCGCTGCACAAGCTCTTCCTCGACCGGCTGGTGCCCGTGCTGTCCGACCTGCTGGACGCCGCCCGTGCCGCGGGCGAGGTGATGGCCGACATCAGGCCCTACGAGCTCATCCGGGCGGTCGGAGACCTGTGCGCGTGGGCGGTGCCGGACCCGGACTACGACGTCCGGCGTATCGTCACCCTGCTGGTCACCGGCCTGCGCCAGCCCCAGCCCCAGCCCCAGCCCCAGCCCGCCGAGCAGTAGCGCTCAGGAGCCACCCCATGTCCGGCAACCCGCCCGTGACTGACGACGATGCTCCGGACAGCTTCGCGATCCTCAGCCGTGAGGAGTACCTGGACCTGCTGGAGGCGCGCAGGGAGGAGCTGGGCCCCGAGCGGTACGCGGCCCGGCTGAAGGAGCTCGAGGAGTGGACTGACGACGCGGGCCAGTGACGTCGCGCTGTCAAGCGGATCGCCGTCCCGCCGAAGTGATCCGGGCCGGCTCGATTCATGCACTTCAGCCCCGGCAACCTCTGACCTCGCGGCCCGCCCGCGATCTGTCCTGGAGCCCGCGCCACCGTCGGTGTGATCTGCCCACCGTCACCTGACTGGCCGGTATCGCCCGCCGCAGGTGGCGCAGCCGGGGCGGCCGCTACGCCGATGGCCTCCGGCTCACCGCGCGGCTACAGGCCGGTGATGGCTCGGCGCCGGTGGGAGAGAACACCATGGCGATCCCGGTCACCGGGATCCGCGCCGACCTGATGGCGAGAGCCGATCAGGGCAACCACCCATGTCAAACGCGCGCCCGCAACAATTCGGCATTCACCTCGATAAGATCATCACAATGGCCGATAATGCCCATTATCGCCGCGCCCGCAATGTCCGTAATTGGCGTAGACATGGCTGATTACCAGGAGAAATGCCCGACATCCGGGTAGCGGCGGAATGACATGCTCAGGGCCTTCTCATGGCGAACTGAAACAGGCGGAGAGGGGTGGGACGCCACCCGTCGGTGCATATAAGATCGCTGACTCCCAGATTTCCTGTGGATTTCCTGTCTGCTTCCGCGGCGATGAGAACAACCGACGAATGGTGAGCGAGAGAAACATGGACCTGGTCCTGGCATGGTTCAGCGAGCGCGCCGTGACCCCCGCGGAGCTGGCTGCCGCCCGGGCGCGCTTCGAGACCGCCGTCGCCGACGTGGTCCCGGAGTCCTTCGTGCGCCACGACGCCGGTGGCGACGACTGGGGTGTCACGATCCTGCACCTCGGCAACCGAGGCTCGTACCGCTGGCCCCTGATCACGACGGACGGCCCGATCACCGCGGTGTCGCTCGGCATCCCGGTCGGCGCCGACCTCACCGGCGGGCCGGCCGCGCTCGCCGGCGCGCTGCTCGGCGGCGCCGACGTGCACCGGGACGTGGTTCCGCCCTTCGGCCTCATCGCGATGGACGGCGGGCAGCGGTTCGCCGTGCAGCAGGACTGGATCGGCATGTGCCGGCTGTTCACCGGCTCGGCCAACGGGATAACGGCCTTCTGCACCCGGCCGAGCGCGCTGGCCGCGTTCCTCTCCGAGGACGTCCGGCCGGACGTCGACGGCTGGGCGTCGTACGCGATCTGCAGCCACTTCGGTGGTGAGATGTCCCCGTTCAAGGGCGTCCAGCTGCTGCGCCCCGGGCAGCGGGTCACCGGGCGGCGCCGTTCCGGCGGCGGCTGGGAGCTGACCGACGAGACGCGGTACTGCGTCGACGACGTGGTGCAGTCCGGCCTCGCCGCGCAGGGACGCCCGCTCGACGAGTCCCTGGAAGCGGCCGCCCAGGCCCTCACCGACACCGCGAGCAGCCTGCACAGGCTGTACGACGGCCCGGTCCAGCTCGGCCTGTCCGGCGGTAAGGACTCGAGGCTGCTCGCCGCGTCCGTGGTCGCCTCCGGCTGGCTGCCGAAGTTCTCGACCCACGACGACATCGCCGCGGAGGGTGAGGCCGCGACCGAGCTGATGCGGTTGCTGCGCGACCGGCGCGGGCTGAAGCCGGAGCACCGCCTCTTCAAGGCCGGGGTGCCGGCTCAGGTGCTCACCGTCGGGCTCCGCGAGCGCACCGCGCGGCTGCAGCGGCGGTACGACTACCAGTACCCGTCCACCTACACCACCCGCCCGGCCGTCGGCGTGCAGCTGCCCGGCAGGGTCGCGGCTCCGCACTTCAGCGGCGTGGGCGGCGAGCTGGCCACCGGCTACTGGTACCCGAAGAGGGCCGACACCCGCGCGCCGGAGCAGATCGCGCTGTCCCGGCTGGCCTGGGGCATGAACGGCAACATGATCGACAAGACCGCGATGGCCCGCGAGGTGGAGCGGCTCAGCGGCCTGCTCGACAGGGCGAAGGGCTTCGGGCTGTCCGGCCTGCCGCTGATCGACTACCTCTACCTGGTCGAGCGGGTGCGGCGGTGGTACAGCTCGGCGTACTTCATGGGCGTGGTCACGCCGTACGTGGCGCCGGGCTTCGTCGCCGCCACCTTCGCCATGGCCCCGCAGGACAAACAGGACTGGCTGCTGCACCGCCGTCTCATCGCCCGGCTGGTGCCGGAGTGGGCCGGCCTGCCGTTCGTCAACGTCCCCAGCGGCTCCACCGCCGCCCGGCTCTGGGAGGGCGACGGGGTCGTGGCCGTGACCGACATGCTGGAGACCGCTCAGGGTCCGATCGCCCGGCTGTTCGATCACGCCGTGGTCGAGAAGAACCTCACCGCCGCCGTCCGTGACGGCAGCGGCAACGAGCACCTGCTGCGCCAGTTCACCTGCCTCGCCGTGGCCTCCCAGGAGCTGGAGCCGGAGACGGTCCGGCCGGCGGTCACCGCCACCTACGCCCGGGTCATGGCGCCCCCGGCCCCGGCCACCGCGGCCGGGTCGACGAGGACCGTACCCAGGAGGAAGCTGGCACGGCTGCGCCGGACCCGGCTCTGGAGGGCGCTCCGCAGGCGGATGCCCCGGCGCTGAGGCGCGTCACCCGGCAGCCGAGCACAGCATGTCCAGATTGGCGCTGACCGTTCCCTCCGACGGGGAACGGTCGGCCAGTGCCGTCGCCCACGGCTTGCCGCCGCGCATCGCCACGTAGGTCTGCCGCGCCGAGTCCACATAGCCCTCCTGGGCGTGACGCCACGTCACCGGCTTCTCGAACTGGGCCGACAGCGCGGTCAGCGCGGCGTCAGCGGTCTGTCCCTTCCCGGCCCGGTACACCCAGTCGATGACGCCCGTGTTCGGCGAGGGGCAGCCGAGCGCCGCGAACGCCCCGGTGCGCCACGCGCCCGCGGGGTCCAGCACCTCGATCGTCACCGGCCGGTCCGCCCGGCTCCCGGTGTCGTACGAGCAGTTCAGGGAGACCTTTCCCGGAGCGATGCCGAGAATCAGGTCGGTCCCCGAGTCCACCGGCTCGCCCCCGCTCGCCCCGATCCGCTGCTCGTGGTTGTAGGCGAGGTAGACCCCGGACTCCCCGGACGTGTTCCGGATGTGCAGGTGCACGCCGTCGGGCTGGGCCGCGTAGCGGGTCGCCGAGACTGTCGTGCCGCCCTTGGCGCAGACGACGTCCACCACGTCGGCGGGCGCCGGAGCGGAACTCACCGCGGTGACCCGTTCGGCGGGCTCGGTGGCGGCGCCGCATCCCGCGGTGAACCCCAGCGTCACCACGATCACCGTCATCGCGATGGGTCTGCTTCTCATGATCTGTGCCCCGTTCGTCCCGCGCGGCGGTCGCCGCACCCGGTGGGACGCACATTTCCCGGTCCCGGTTCCATCGACGGTTTCCCCGGCGGCGAAGCTGCGGTAGGCATAGGGGATGACCGACTACCGGATCAGCCGTCGTCGCCTGTTCGTGAGCGCCGGGGCCGGCGTCATGGGCCTGGCCGTGGTCAACACGGTGAGCGCCTGCTCGACGGACTCGTCGCCGTCCCAGCCCGTTCCCACCAGCGCCGCGCAGCCCGCGTCGACCGCGCTGCCGACCGGCTGGCACCAGGTCGACCGCAGTTACGTGTCGGCATACCTGCTGGTCAGGGGCAAGGAGGTGGCGATCGTCGACACCGGCACGCCGGGCTCGGAGTCCGCGATCGAGGACGGTCTGAAGGCGGCCGGCAGCAGCTTCGCCGCGGTCAGGCACGTCATCCTCACCCACTACCACGACGATCACATCGGTGGGCTGGAGGGCATCGAGCCGAAGATCAAGGGCACGATCTACGCCGGTCAGCTCGACTACGGCAACATCATCTCGGACAAGCCGCTGAAGCCGCTGAACGGCGGTGACGAGGTCTTCGGCCTGCAGATCGTCAACACACCCGGGCACACCCGCGGCCACATCTCGATCTTCGAACCCGGGACCGGCACGCTGGTCGCCGGCGACGCGCTGCGCACGCAGAACGGGCTCGAGGGCTCCGACCCGCAGTACACCACCGACCCGGTCGCCGCGGCGAAATCGGTCAAGGCGCTTGCCGCGCTCGACGTCAAGGCGATCCTGCCGGGGCACGGTGAGCCGCTCACCTCCGGCGCCAAGGAGGCCTTGCAAAAACTGGCGGCGTCCCTCTGACGCGAGGTCCGCCGCCAGGTCACGGCCGCTTCTACTTCTGCTTGCCCATTTTCCGTACGGCGGTTCGCGTGATCGCCTCGAGCTCGTGCTGATCCGGCTGCTCCAGGTTCGCGAGCAGGACGGTCAGCGCCACGCCCTTGACGGACACCGCGATCATCTTGCCGTGCACGGTGACGCGCGGGCTGTTCAGATCGACCTCGAAACGTACGCCCGCGCTCTTGTTCCCGAACTTCGGCACGCTGAGCGGGTACGTCGCCATGTGCAGCGCGTCCGGCGTGCCGGGCCTGCCCTCGTCGTAGGTCGGGCAGCGGCGCGGCGCGTCGGCCACCGCGTCCACGACGGCCTTCGCGGCTCGATCGCCGGCCGGGTTGATCGCCTCGATCAGGACCGGGCCGGTCTGGCCCTTCATGAACGCGGCCCGGACGGTGTCACTGTCCTTCTTGTCGCCGGGCGCGGCCGGCCGGTTCGCGGCGGGCGCCGAATTGGCCGGCGGCGGACTGACGGGCGGCGAGGGGACCGGGCCGGCGAGCGGAGTGTCCGGCGGTGAGACGGCGACCCGCGGGCTCGGGCGCACCGGCAGGCCGGGGCCCTCGGGCGCGCCGGACGCGACGGGCCGGTCCGGCGCCGCGGTCGGTCC
>KL571314.1:15352-23243 GCA_000715855.1 Actinoplanes liguriensis | reverse complement strand
TCAGAGATGTGTATAAGAGACAGCGCGTCGGGCATCGGCACGTAGCCCCGGGGCAGGTCACCGACGGTGAGCAGGGCGGCCTTGAGGCGGCCCGGGGCGGGTTTGCCGGTCGTCACGAGCAGCCGGGTCGCGCCGGGGAACGTCGCGCGGCCGTCCGTCTCCCCGGCGGCCAGCGACGGCGCGACGGCGTCCGCCATGAGCTGCGCCAGCGCGGTGTTGCGCGTCGGGGTCCAGGTGGACGCGGGCGCGCCGGCCGACGCCGGGGACTGGGCCGAGTCCGGGGACCAGGTGGCGGCGACGGCCGCCTGGCGGGTCAGGGCAAGGTCGGCGGTCACTCCGGCCCCCGCGGAGACCGCGAGGACGAGCGGGAGCCCAAGCGCCGCTTTGACCGTTTTATGCCGGATAATCTGCATTTACCCACCCTAATCGCACCCCCACGACAGTCGTCGGCAATACGCGACAACCGGCCGCCACAAGCAAGCCGACCGCCTCCGCGGGCAGGCCAGCTGCCGCCCGCACTCAGGTCGGCTGGCTCTGACTGTTGTTATGGGCCGCCCATAACAACAGTCAGAGCCAGCCGCGCGGGGGTGAGGCGCGCTGGGGCTGGACCACGGTGGGGATCGCGGCGGCCGTGCCATTGGCGCGGCCGGAGGCTTGGGGCTGCGGGGCTCAAGCCGTACCGAAATGGGGTTTTTGAAGGTTTTGGGGTGGGACGATCCCAGCATGGAGCAGGACGTGCTGGCGGCGCCGGTCACCGGGCTGACCGCGACCGAAGCGGCCGCCCGCAAGCGGCGAGGCGAAGCGAACGCCCAGGTCAAGGGCGGTTCGCGAAGCTATCTGGAGATCCTGCGGACGAACGTCTTCTCGTTCTTCAACATCATCCTGTTCGTGATCGGTGTCGCCCTGCTGACCCTCCAGCGGTACAGCGACGCCCTGATCAGTGTCGGACTCGGCCTGATCAACGCGATGATCAGTGCGGCCCAGGAGATCCGGGCGAAGCGGAAACTGGACCGGCTGCAACTGCTGGACCGCGGCGCCGTCGTGGTGATCCGCGACGGCACCGAACTGGCGGTGCAGCCGGAGGAAGTCGTGCGTGGCGACGTCCTCAAGGTGACCGCCGGCGACCAGATCGTGGTCGACGGCCCGCTGCTGGAGGGCGGCCGGGTCGAGGCCGACGAGTCGCTGCTGACCGGCGAGTCGGATCCGGTGCCCAAGGACCCCGGTGATGATTTGCGGTCAGGCAGCCTGTGCGTCTCCGGCGAGGGACGGCAACTCGCCCGGGACGTCGGGGTGAACAGCTACGCCGGGCGGCTGACCGCCGAGGCACGCCGCTCGACCACCGACAAGACGCCGCTGCAACGCCGGATCGAGTTCACCGTGCGCCTCGTCATGGTGCTGACCACGCTGATGAGCGGCGCGATCCTGGCACAGGCCGCGATCGAGGGGTTCACGCTGCTGCGGGTCGTGCAGATCACCGCGGTGCTGTCCGGCCTGGTCCCGTACGGCCTGTTCTTCCTGATCGCCCTCGCCTACACCGCCGGCGCCGTCCGGATCGGCCGCGCCGGCGCCCTCGTGCAGCAGGTCAACGCCGTCGAGTCGATGAGCAACGTCGATGTCGTGTGCACCGACAAGACCGGCACGCTGACCACCGGCCACCTGGCCCTCGACGAGATCCTGCCGATCGGCGAACGCGAGTACGCCGAGGTCGCGCACGCCCTCGGCGGCGTCGCGCACAACGTCACCACGCCGAACCTGACCGCGATAGCGCTCGCCGGCGAGCTGGCCGGGCCGGTCTGGGAGGTACGCGACGAGGTGCCGTTCGCGTCATCGCTGCGCTGGTCGGGCCTGGTCACCGACGAGGACACCTGGGTTCTGGGCGCACCGGACGCGCTCGCCCCGCGACTGCGGAAACCGCTGCCGCCGGGCGTGGTCGCCGAGCGGACCCGTCGCGGGCTTCGCGTGCTGCTGCTGGCCCGCGCCGAGGAGACCGGCGCACCGCTGCGGGACGTCGAACAGAAACCCGAACTTCCCATGCTCGAGCCGTACGGCCTGGTGGCGCTCGGCGACGAACTACGCCCCGAGGTCACCGACACGGTCCGCAAGTTCCGCAGCGGCGGCGTCGACCTGAAGGTACTTTCCGGCGACGACCCGCGGACCGTCGCCGCGATCGCGGACCGGGCCGGGATGGACGCCGGGGAGCCCGTGCCCGGCGCCGCCCTGGACCAGCTCGACGACGCGCAACTGGACGCGATCGTCGCACGGACCACGGTGTTCGGCCGGGTCGCGCCCGAGCACAAGGAGCGCATCGTGCGATCGCTGCGACGGCAGCGGCGGTACGTCGCGATGATCGGCGACGGCGTGAACGACGCCCGCGCCCTCAAGCAGGCGCACGTCGGCGTCGCCATGCGCAGCGGCAGCCCGGTGACCCGGGACGTGGCCGACATCGTGCTGGTCGACGACTCGTTCGCGGTGCTGCCCCCGGCCCAGGAGGAGGGGCGGCGGATCATCAACGGGATCGGCATGTCGCTCTACGTCTTCATGGCGCGGGTGGCGAGCCAGGGCCTGGTGATCCTGGCCGTGACGATGCTGGGGCTCGGCTTCCCGTACTCGCCCACGCAGGTCGGGCTGACCCTGTTCACGGTCGGCGTGCCGACGTTCTTCCTGACGTTCTGGGCCAAGCCGGTCCCACCGGACAAGCGGCTCTTCGCGAGCATGGCCCGATTCGTCCTGCCCACCTCGATCATCACGGCGGGTGTGGCCACGGCCGTCTACACCGCGCTCTACGAGGCGATCTCCAAGGGCTTCACGTCGGGCCGGACTCCCGGCGAGGTCATCGACCAGTTCGAGCGCTACACCGGCCTGCAGTACGGCACCGACGCCGACTTCGCCACCGCCTCGGGCACGATCGCCGCGCAGACCGGGCTGTCGACGTTCTTCTGCTTCGCCTCGTTCATCATGATCCTGTTCCTGGCCCCGCCGAACCGCCTCTTCGCCGCCTGGACCCCGCCGACCGACGACAAGCGCCCCGCGCTCCTGGTCGGTGGCCTGATCCTGGTCTTCCTGGTGGTCATCAATGTGCCGGTGCTCTGGACCTACTTCGGCCTGATCGGCCCGGCCCGCCCGGTCGCCGCGATCGTCCCGCCCGCGCTGCTGATCTGGTTCCTGGCTCTGACCGCGGCGTTCCGCTTCAAACTCCTCGACCGAGCCCTGGGCGTCCACAACCTCCGCCGCTGACCGGCACCTACAGCGGCGCCAGCGCCATCAGCACCTCGTCGCGGGTGTCGCCGGGCGACAGCCGGAGGGCGTTCGGCCAGCGCCCCACCTCACGCCAGCCGAGCCGGCCGTAGAAGTCCTCCAGGCCCATCCCGCCCCGAGCCGCGAGATGGAGCTGCTCCAGGCCCAGGTCGTCCCGCGCGATCCGCCGGGCCTCCCGCATCAGCGCCGCGCCGATTCCCCTGCCACGGTATGCGGGGTGGGTCTGCAGATGCCGGATGTCGCCCCGATGCGCCACCAGCGGGCTCGGATCGCGCCGCAGCAGCACCCATCCGACCGCGACATCACCGTCGACCGCCATCAGCAACCGGGACCGCTCCGGGTCGAGCGCCTCGATCAGGCCGTCCGCGACCGGGGCGACCTCAACGTCACCGACCGGCGGAAACGGAAAGCCCGCGGCGCCCCCGGCATTGGTCACCTCGATCCAGCAGTCGATCAGTTGCCGCCGCAGGCCCGGCCCGATCTCCGCCGGCCGGACGAATTGCTGCAGGGTCACCCGCGATGCCGATTCCACTTGGTCGTTCTACACGGCGGACGTGAAGATCGAGGTGTTGAGCGAGCGATGCCTTTCGAGCCCGGTGTCGTCGTCTTCCGGCACTCTGCGGTGCGGGTCGTGCTCCGGCCGGCCGCCGGAGGCCAGGGATCGGGCCACCTCGACTCTTCACAGCTGAAGCTACTTACGGCTGTCGAGTCCGACGGCGCGCCGTTCCCCGGGACGGTCAGTTGCAGAATGGCGAGGCAATCTGCACCGGACTCGGCAGGCGCCGGACCGCCTCCCCGACACCTCAGATTCCCCTCACGGCCCAGGACAGGAGCTGACGGGCGTATGGCCAGGTCGTCAGAGGTTGTTGGGGCTGAAGTGCATGTAGTCCTTCAGGGAGTTCCAGCGACCACCCCACGAGAAGCCGTTCGCGGTGAAGGCTCGCTCCGCGCCCAGGGGATGGATCATGCCGGTTCGGTAGGGGGCGCGGGGGATCCACGGCTCGCTGTGGGGCGGGTCGAGGTAGTCGCCGCGGATCATCGGGTTCTGGCGTGGATTGACGTCGATGGCCAGGCCGTACGCGTGCTGGGACCACTTCGTCGTGCCGGCTACGTTGCGGCACTCGTAGCCGCTGGTCAGGACCGTGCGGTCGGTGAGGCCGGGCATGTTCTGGGCGACCGGCTCCATCACCATGATCGGGAAGCGCCACTCGTAGAGCAGGGCGAACGCCTTCTGGGTGGCCGGCACGATCGAGCGGTTCACGATCAGGCTGCCGTCGTGGTTCACGCCGTCGAAGTCCATGTATTTCACCCAGACCCGCCGGAGCTCCGTGGCGGGGACGGGACACTTCTTGGCGGGGTCGCCGTTGGCCTGGGCCGGGGTGAGCGTTTCCGACCAGGTGCTCCACGACGGCCGTACGCGATGAGAATCGGACAACCGCAGGGCGCCGTCGGGCCGCAGCACGTCGTCGTCGAGGTTGTTCCAGCGGCGCAGGTCACCGACGGTGACGTGATACTGCCGGGCGATGGCGGTGAGGGTGTCCCCGGGCCGGATGATGTGTGCCTCGGGGTTGTGCGGGGCGGGCGACAGCACGAGGAGCGCCGCGAGCAGGGGTTTCAACACGCCATCCAGGGTCGGGTCCGGGACGCCGGCGCCGCAGCCGAACGCCCGGACACCACCTCAGAAGAAGTCCGGACCGGGCCCGGGGCCGTGGTGATGCCCCATCCCCATGATCGAGTCGAGGAGCAGCATCCCGCCGAGCGTCCCGGCGCCCGCGGCCAGCGCGGTCTTCCACCACGGGGTCGCGTACCACCCGGCAGGCATCGGCGTGCCGTCCCGGAACCCGCCCGGGTAGTAGTGCGGGGTGGCGGCGCTGGCCCGCGGCCCGACCCGGTATCCGCCGTAAAGCTCCTGCTCAGCCGTGACCACTCCGGCGCCGCGGGCGAGGTCCGGGGCCGGCAGCTCCGGTCCGGGGTCGAGGCCCATGGTGATCCGCGCGGCCCGCACGTAGGCCAGCCCCTCCAGCGCGGTCTCCCGGGCCAGCCGGAACTGTGTCACTGTCCGTGCCTGCGCGAGCTGACCGCCCGCAGCCTGATGTCTTTCGGTCGCGTCGACGAGCGCCTGGCGGGCCAGACCGCCGTCGTCGCGCAGGTTGACCAGCTGGCCGCCGAGCCGTTCGTACCAGCTCGGCGCGAGCGTCCGACACCGCCGCGTCCTCCCGGACGGTCGCGCCGCGACGGCCGCCGACCAGGAGAAACGTTGCGCCGGCACCGATCAGCAGAAGGAGAAGCAGAATCGTCATGCCCTCGATGCTCGGCACCGCGCCTGTGTGTCAGCCATGAGGAGAAAATCAAGACGCTTTCGACGTACGCGGTGGAGCGGCACGTGGGAACGTTCAGGTGTGGATGGTCCCGGTCGATCAGCAGGAGTGCATACGGCGACGGAATGAGTGCTTTCGGTGACGGAAACCCCCCAGGTGCACCCCAGCGGCCCGCACACCGCTGAACTGACCGGCCTCGACGTGATCGAGGAGCTCGGGCGCGGTGCGTTCACCATGGTGCACCACGTACGGCACGGCGACCGCGACTATGCGCTGAAGCGCCCGCTCGCGGACGCCGGCGAGCTGCCCGAGATCCGTACCGCGTTCCAGCGTGAGGCCGCCCTGCTGGCCTGCATCGACGACCCGGGCGTGGTCGGGGTGCACGCGGTCGGCGAGGTGGACGGCGTGCCCGGCCTGGTGCTGGAGCACCTCTCCGGTGGCACCCTCTCCGACCTGCTGGTCTACGGCGTGCTGTCCCAGGAGCGGGTGGTCGGGCTGGCCGCGCAGCTGGCTCGCGGGCTCGCCGCCGCGCACCGGGTCGGGCTGGTCCACCGGGACATCAAGCCGGACAACATCATGATCGACAAGGACGGCCGGGCCAAGCTGATCGACTTCGGGCTGGCCCAGCTCGGCCGGGACGCCGACGAGGACGCCGACCAGGCCGTCGGCACGTTCCTGTACACCTCGCCGGAGCAGTCCGGCATGCTGCGACGGCCGGTCGACGGGCGATCCGATCTGTACTCGCTCGGCGTGGTGCTCTTCGAGTGCCTGACCGGACGGTTGCCGTTCGAGGCCGAGGACGTCGGCGAGTTGCTGCGCCTGCACCTGGCCGCGCCGGTTCCCGACGTACGGGAAAAGCTTCCTGAGATCGATCCGGCGCTGGCGGCCGTGGTGCACCGGCTCCTGGCCAAGGACCCGGACGACCGCTATCCCGACGCGGCCGGCCTGCTCACCGCGCTGCGGCACTGCCCCGGCGGTTCGGCCGCGCAGGAGCCCGCCGCGAGCCGCTGGCCGATCTGCGGGCGCGACGCCGAGTCGGACCGCCTGGCCCGCCGCTGGGAACGGGCCCGGGCCGGGCTCGGTGGTGTCGTGATGATCCACGGCGCGCCCGGATCCGGCCGGACCAGGCTCGCCGAGCACGCCGCGGGCCTGGCCGCCGCCGACAACTGCGTGGTGCTCTCCGGCACCTGCCGTCCCGACGAGCCGGCCCCGCTGGCGGTGCTGCGGGAGGCCGTCCAGGCGTCGATGGCGCGGATCCACCGGCTGCCCGCCGAGGCCCGCACGTACGCGGAGAGGAACATCGTCGAGGCGGCCGCGGCCGCCGGCGTCGCCCAGGTCGTGAAGATCTTCGGCGATCTGGGCCTGCTCGACGCCGGGGCCCGGACGGACGCCGGTGACGAGCACGTCTTCGCGGCCGGCGCGGCGTTCCTCGGCGACCTGGCCCGTCGCGCCGACGGCATGATCCTGCTGATCGACGACGCGCACCTGATCGACAGCGCCACCCGGCAGCTGCTGGCCGCGCTCGCCCCGGACCTGCCCAGCCTGCCGCTGCTGGTCCTGCTCACCGACCTCGCCCCGGACGCGTGCGAGGCGGGTGACCTGGACCTGGGCGTGCCCGGCACGCTGGAGCTGACCTGCACCCCGCTGCCGCCGGCGGTGGTGGCCGAGGTGGTCGCCTCCCGGCTGCCCGGCGCCCAGGTGCCGGCCGAGCTGGCGCGGCACGTCACGGTCCGCACCGACGGCACCCCGCTGGCCGTGGTCAGCTACCTGATGCGGCTGCTCGACGCCGGGCTGCTCGGCCCGCTCTGGGGCGTGTGGCGCCTGGACACCGCGGGCGCCGACGCGCTGCCCTCGGCGTCCGGCGTCCGGGACCTGCTCGCCGCCCGGCTGACCGGCCTGTCCGTGCCGGTCCTGGACCTGCTCACCACGGCCGCGGTGGCCGGCATCCGGTTCCGGCCGGAGGGCCTGCCCGCGGCGAGCGACGGGGAGACCCTCGCGGCGCTCGCGGCCGGCCTGGACCGGCACATCCTGGAGGTGCGCCCCGGCGGCTGGTACGCGTTCGTCCACCCGCAACTGCGGGAGAACCTGCTCGACCGGCTCACCCCCGGCGAGCTGTGCCGGAGCAACGCGTCGCTGGCGGCGGCGTTCGACCGGCTGCCGGAGGAGTTGCGGGACGAGGCGCACGCGTACACGCTGGCCCGGTACTACCAGGGCGCCGGCAACGCCGCCCCGGCCGCCGCGAGCCGTCGCGCCGCGGCCGCCGCCGGGCTGCGCGCGCTCGCCGACCAGGCCCCGGAGGACGCGATCGGCTACCTGAC
>KL571314.1:13619-15121 GCA_000715855.1 Actinoplanes liguriensis | reverse complement strand
CGCCTGCTGCACCCGCTGGCCCGGGCGTACCTGCGGGCCGGCCGGTTCGACGAGGCCGACGCGACGCTGGACCGGGCGCTGGCCGGGGAGCCGGACCGGTTGCGACGGGCGCGGCTGTACATCACCCGGATCGGGCTGAACAACGCGACCTGGAACGACACCCGGGCGCTGGAGACGGTGCAGGACGCGCTCACCGAGCTCGGCCGGGCGCTGCCCCGGAACCGGGCGGGGCTGATCCTGTCGACGCTGGGCCAGGCGTTCGCGGGTGGGGTGGTACGCCGTACGCGCATCGGTTTCGGCACTGCCGAAGGCCGTCGGCGGGAAACGCTCGCCGTGCAGACCGCGGTCCTGGACGCCGGTGGATTCGCCGCGGCGATCGGTCTGCGGTTGCCGGAAGCCGGCGTCTTCGCGTTGCGCGCGGTGTACGCGGTCAACCGGCTCGGCCCCAGCGCCGAGTACGCCCGGGTGTACGCCCTGATCGGTTACGTCCTGTCGATGGCGAGGCTGCGCGGCAGCGGCGAACGGTGCCTGCGCCGCGCCGCCGCGATCGCCGCCGGGCTGAACGATCCCGCACTGATCGCCTACGTCGAGTGGATCGAGGGATGCTCGGCGCTGCTCGGCGGATACGACGACGGCACCACGTGGGAGCGGGCGGTCACCCGCAACGCCCGCTGGTACGAGCCGGCCCAGCTGCTGCCCGGGCACGCCTCCCAGGGCTTGCGGCTGCTGTTGCGCGGCTACCCGGCGGACGCCGCCCGCGAGTACGAGCGCGGGATGCGCGGCGTCGCCGACCCGGCGCTGGCCTACGGCACCTCGCTCGGCATGCTCAGCGCGATGATCCCCGCCTACCAGGGCCAGTTCGGTGAGGCCGCGACCGCCTTGAAACGGCTGCGGGACGCGTTCCCGCCCGGCGCCGGCACCCGGGCGCAGCGCGCCAACATGCTGACCGCGAACGCCTGCGTGCTGCTCGAGCAGGGCGAGGTCGGCGAGCCGTTCGAGGCGGTGCTCAAGGAGTTCCGCGAGCTCGGCTTCCGCAACCGGGACCTGATGGTCCAGCACAAGTGGATCTTCACGTTCCAGGCGCACGCCTCGCTGATCCGGCTGCGCTACAGCAGCGACGAGGACCGTCCCGTCCGGCAGGCCGAGGCCGCGGCCGCGATCCACGAGCTCGGCCAGGCCGGCGGCTCGCAGCTGATCAAGCTCTCGCACGCGATGTGCCAGGCCTCGATCTGCCAGCTCACCGGCGATCACGAGCGCAGCATCAAGCTCGCCGACGAGGCCGAGAAGACGGCCCGCGAGATGGACGCGCCGTTGGCGCAGTACGAGCTGCTGCGCGTCCGGGCCCGCGCGCTCCGGGCGCTCGGGCAGAGCCACGAGTCCGACCGGCAGGCGCGGGCCGCGCTCGCGCTCGCCGGGTTCTACGGCTGGGAGCAGAAGCGGCGGCAGACCCGCACCGAGTTCGGCGTGGACGAGGGGGCGAGCACGCATCGGCGTACCGTCGC
>KL571314.1:11285-13386 GCA_000715855.1 Actinoplanes liguriensis | reverse complement strand
GACCCGCGGCAGCTCGCCCAGGTCGCGCTCGACGAGATGCTGCGCATCCTGGGCGCCGAACGGGCGCTGTTCTTCCTGCTCGACGAGGCCGGGGAGCCGGTCCGCTTCGCCGGGCGCGACGCGCAGGGCGACCTGACCGACACCATCGAGTACGGCGCCACCCTGGTCCGCCGGGTCGCCGAGTCCGGCGAGGCGGTCGTGGTCACCGGCACCGAACAGGGCGCCGCGCTCGGCTCACGCAGCGCCGTCGTGCACGGCCTGCGCAGCATCCTGGCCGCCCCGGTGCAGTTCAAGGGCCGCCTGATCGGCGTCGTCTACCTGGACAGCCGCCTCGCCCGGGGCATCTTCACCGACGACGACGTCGAAGTGCTCACCGCGGTCAGCAGCCACGTGGCGATCTCCCTGGAGACGGCCCGCGCCGCCCAGCTGCACCTGGCCGTGCAGGCCGCACAACAGCAGCAGGCGCTCGCCGAGATGCTGCGCGCCAGCCTCGCCGAGCTGACCGGGATCCTGGAACCGGACCGGCTGCTGCGCCGGCTCAGCGGCACCCTGCGGACCTCGCTCGGCGCCACCTCCGGCTGCCTGGTCACCCCGGACGGCGAGGTCCTCGAACCGGCCGAGCTGGCCGGCATGCGTCTGACCGCCGACGAGACCACCCTGCTCGGCAGCCTGACCGAACCGGCCCTGCTGGACCCGGCCGGCACCGGCAAACTGCGCGAGCGGCTGCTCGCCGGGGACCCGGCCGCGCTCGCCGTGCCACTCGACGGCCGGGACGGGCGGGCCGGGCTGGCGCTGCTCGGCGGCGGCGCGCTCGACGACACCAGCCGGCAGGTGGCGGCCGCGCTCTCCTCGCAGGGGATGACCGCCTACGACAACGCGCGCCTGTTCAGCCGGGTGCAGGAGCTGGCCACCACCGACGAGCTGACCGGGCAGCACAACCGGCGGCACTTCTACGCCGTCGCCGGCGCGCTGGTGCAGGCCGCGGCACGCAACGGGCGTCCGCTCGCGGCCGCCATGCTCGACATCGACAAATTCAAGAGCGTCAACGATACGTACGGCCATGGCGTCGGCGACGAGGTGATCCGTACCGTCGCCGGGCGGATCCGGGCCGTGCTGCGGCACTCCGACGTGCTCGGCCGCTACGGCGGCGAGGAGTTCGCGATCGTCCTGCCCGACCACGTGGGGGAGGCGACCGAGCTCGCCGAGCGGGTCCGCCTCGCCGTCGGCGGCGAGCCGATCCCGACCCAGGCCGGCCCGCTCCCCATCACTATCAGCATCGGTTTGACTCGATTGGGTGACGGTGACGCCGCACTGGACGATCTTCTCGCTCGGGCCGATCACGCCCTGTACCGGGCAAAGGAGGCGGGCCGCAACCGGGTCATGGCGGGCTGATCGAAAGAAGCGCTGGTGAATGGGGTCGCCAGGCATTGACGCCGACCCTTATTATCCGTAGGCCCTTCTTCCTTGATCACGAGGTGTGCCCGTTGCGAAGCTTCTCCGTCCCCGAGCGGATCGGTGGCTTCGGCGTGCTCGTGGCCGGGGCGGCCGCGCTCTGGCCCGCCTTCACGGCTCACACCGGTGCCGGGGTGCCGTGCATGTTGCGTACCCTGACCGGCGTGCCGTGTCCCGGCTGCGGTCTGACCACCGCCGCCGTGGCCCTGGTGCACGGCGAGTTCGGGGCGGCGCTCCGGGCCAACCCCGTGATCTTCGGTTTGGCCGCCCTCGCGGTCGCGGCCGGCCCACTGGTGGCGTTGCGCGCCGCGGGTGTGCTGGCATTGCCGAAACCGTGGTCGCCCGCCGGGCGACGGCGGATGGGGTGGCTGGCCGGACTCGTGGCAACGGCGAGCTGGCTTTTTCAATTGCACCGGCTCGGCGTGAGCTGGGCCTGATAAAAGGACACGAGACATGACATACCCCCCTCCGCCCGGTGACCCGTACGGTCAGCAGCAGCCCTACGGCCAGGGCGATCAGCCCCAGCAGCCGTACGGTCAGCAGCCGCAGCAGCCCTACGGCCAGCAGCCGCAGCAGCCCTACGGCCAGCCGGCCTACGGTGCGCCCGGTTACGGCCCGCCGCCGGTCGTCGGCTACGCGTCGTGGATCC
>KL571314.1:9739-11076 GCA_000715855.1 Actinoplanes liguriensis | reverse complement strand
TCGTGGATCCAGCGCGTCGGCGCCAGCCTCATCGACAGCGCGGTCTACCTGCCGTTCTACCTGATCGCGCTCTTCTTCCGGCCGACGATCGACCCGCAGACCCTGCAGACCGACACCAGCCCGATGTACTGGATCATCATCCTGCTCGGCTTCGCGGCCTACGGCTACAACCGCTGGTTCCTCGGCGGCAAGGGCCAGAGCTGGGGCAAGCAGGCGCTCAACCTGCGCCTGGTCGACGAGGCCACCGGGCAGCCGATCGGCGCCGGCAAGGCGTTCCTGCGCGACCTCGCGCACATCATCGACGGCATCATCTGCTACATCGGCTACCTGTGGCCGCTGTGGGACGACAAGAAGCAGACCCTGGCCGACAAGATCGTCAGCACGGTCGTCGTCAAGTAATCGCTTCTGGAACGGCCCCGCCCTTCCCGGGCGGGGCCGTTCCGCTATGTGGGCAGGTGTGACGCGACCGACTTCCGGTAGTTTGGGCCGCATGAGGGAGCTGTTTCGGCCGGTCGTGGTGGCGCCGATGGCGGGCGGTCCCTCCACCCCGGAGCTCGCGATCGCCGCCGGCCGGGCCGGCGCGCTCGGCTTCCTCGCCGCCGGCTACAAGGCCCCGGAAGCTGTCGAGGTCGAGGTCCGCGCGGTGCAAGCTTTTTCTTTCCCGTACGGGCTGAATCTCTTCGTCCCGCTGCCCCCGCTCGCCGATCCGGCCGCCGTCGAGCGATACCGGGAGATGCTTCGCCCCGAGGCCGACCGCTACGGGGTTCCGCTGCCACCGGTCCGGCTCGCCGACGACGACCACTTCGCGGCAAAGGTGGAGCTGGCCGTCGCCTATCGGGTGCCGGTGGTGAGCTTCACCTTCGGCGTGCCGGCGGCGGAGGTGGTGCGGGCGTTGCGGTCGGCGGGGTCGGCCGTGCTGATCACCGTCACCAGCGCCGATGAGGCTCGGCGGGCGCTCGCCGTGGAGCCGGACGGGCTGATCGCCCAGGGTGGTGGGGCCGGCGGGCACTCGTCGACGTTCACGCCGGGCTCCTACCGGGGTGACCGTTCCGCGGCTGAGGTGCTCGCTGAGGTTCTGGCCGTCACTGCACTGCCGGTTATAGCCGCTGGTGGCTCGACATCGGCTCTGCTGGCGGCGGGTGCGGCGGCGGTGCAGTCCGGGACGGCCTTCCTGCTGGCGGACGAGGCCGGCACGCGGCCGGCCCAGCGATCCGCAATGCTCGCCGCCTCCACCTTCACTTCTACCTCCCTCTCCGCCTCCGCGTCCGGTTTGGGCTCCGCGTCTGCGTCCGGTTCAAGCGCCGCGTCTGCGTCCGGCTCAAGCGCCGCGTCTGCGG
>KL571314.1:8818-9500 GCA_000715855.1 Actinoplanes liguriensis | reverse complement strand
CCGCGTCTGCGTCCGGTTCAAGCGCCGCGTCTGCGGCCGGCTCAAGCGCCGCGTCTGCGGCCGGCTCCGCGCCTGGGTCCGGCTTCCCCTCCGGGCGGCGGTGGGAGACGGTGGTGACCCGGGCCTTCACCGGGCACCCGGCGCGCGCCCTGCGGAACCGCTTCGTGGACACGTATTCGGCGGCCGCCCCGGTGGGCTATCCGGCGATCCACCACCTGACCGCCCCGATCCGGGCCGCGGCGGCTGCCCAGGGCGACGCCGAGGCCCTGAACCTGTGGGCCGGGGTGAATCACGCGGCTGCCCGGCCAGGCCCGGTCGCCGAGCTGATCGACGAGGTCCAGGCCTGACGCCGGATTCCCGCAGCGGCCCGGCCTCAGTAATTGTCAACATTAACGATCGTTAATACTTAACAGATTGTTCTCTGCGAGGCGCGATATTCGCGTGCGGTTTCGGTGTAGGTTCGATTTCGGGATTCCGGTCGGCCGGGTGAAGAACCATCCGGTGGCCCCTTCGAGCGTCCGCGGGAGATCCCCGCTTCGCAATCGCCGAAAAGGACTCAGAAATGCGCAGTATGCTTATCGCAAGCCTCATCCCAGCCGCCCTCATCCCCGGCGGAGTGTCAGCCGGTCAGGGCCACGCTGTCCCTCTGTCTCTTATACACATCTCTGATGGCGCGAGGGAG
>KL571314.1:7503-8672 GCA_000715855.1 Actinoplanes liguriensis | reverse complement strand
CTCCGGCTGCTGTTGCGCGGGCTGCCGTTGCTCCGCCTCCCGCTGTTGCTGCTTCACCTGTCGCGGTTGTTCCGGCCGTGGTCGCTGCTGCTCGGGTTGTTGCCGGGCGGGGCGCCGCGACAGTTCGGTCGGAGCCCAAGACCGATGTGCTGGGGACGTATGCCTTCGGTCGCGCCGCGGTGATCGGCGCTGCCGGTGAGGCGGCCGGCGTCTGGTCCGACGCCTCGACCCACTCCGGGTTCGCCGGTGACGATCTGGTGATCACCTACACCCCGAGCTTCGCGCCGGCCGCCGCCGAGCGGATGGTCTACACGGCGCTGTACAACGAGGTCACCTACCCGCAGACCGAGTGCAACCGAGTCGGCGCCGACGGCGTCGCCAAACACGTCTGGGTCTCCTACCGCTGCCGAACGGGGATCGCCCCCAACTACACGCTCCTGGTCCGTTGATCCCCTTCGCCGACTCCGACGACCCGCTGTGGTCCCACGTCGCGGGCGTAGTAGCGACCAAGCCGACCAGCTTCCCGGCGTTGCCGCATGCCGCGGCTGTCGCGGTCGCCAAACCGATCGGTGACCTGGTGTTGCCGCATGCCGCGGGTGTCGCGGCTGTCGAGCCGGCCGGCGACCTTGTGGTGCCGCGCGTCGCGGGTGCCGAGCCGGCCAGTGGCCCGATGTTGCCGCATGCTGCGGGTGTCGAGCCGGCCAGCGGCCCAGCGGTGCCGCGCGTCGCGGGTGCCGAGCCAGCTGGCAGCCTTGTGTTGCCGCATGCTGCGGGTGTCGGGGGCGCCAAGCCGGCCGACGACCCGGTGTGGTCGCGCGCTGCGGGTGTTGCGGCGGTCGGGCTCACCGTGGCGAAGCGACGCGCGGTGGCGCAGCCCGGCTCCGGCCGTCCGGCTTGCCGGCCCTGAACTGCGGCCGCTCGCGGGGCAGCCAGCCGCCACGAGAATGGACTGTCACGGATTTAACTATCTGCGGATGAATGTCCTTCGGTAATAAGTTTCTACAATAATGACTTTGCTGGGGGTAGACCCGGTTCCCGCCGCCTTGGATGGGCGGTGGGAACCGGGCTCAAACGTATCTCGCAAATTCAGCAATGCACAGTTCTCGCCGAACAGATTTCGATGAGGACGGACCCGGCCCGAGCCGATCAACGGACCCGGCCCGAGCCGA
>KL571314.1:6415-7268 GCA_000715855.1 Actinoplanes liguriensis | reverse complement strand
AACGGACCCGGCCCGAGCCGATCGACACACCCGGCCCGAGCCGATCGACACACCCCGCCCGAGCCGATCGACAGACCCGGCCCGAGCCGATCAGGGAATCACCGGCACGGCCGGCCGGACCTGACCGGAGACGTCACCGAACGACAGCTTGGAGCCGCCCACGCCCGGAGCCGTCGCGGTGATCGTGACCTCGTCGCCGTCCTGCAGGAACGTCCGCGTCGACCCGTCCGCCAGCTCCAGCGGCTCCGCCCCGTTCCAGGACAGCTCGATCAGCGATCCCCGCTCCTCGCGAGCCGGCCCACTCACGGTCCCGGACGCGAACAGGTCACCCGTGCGCAGCGCAGCCCCGTTGACCGTCATGTGCGCCAACTGCTGCGCCGCCGTCCAGTACATCCCGCCGAACGGCGGCCGGCTCACGACCACCCCGTTCAGTCGAACTTCGAGCGACAGGTCCAGCCCCCACGGCTCGTCGCCGTCCTCGAGGTACGGGAGCAGGGGCTCGTCCCGCATCGGCGGCTTGACCCGTGCCGCGGACAGGGCGGCCAGCGGGACGACCCACGGCGACACCGACGTCAGGAACGACTTCCCCAGGAACGGGCCGAGCGGCACGTACTCCCACGCCTGCAGATCCCGCGCCGACCAGTCATTGACCAGGCAAACTCCGAAGACGTACGACGAAAAATCGCGCACCGGCACGGGCGTCCCGAGCTCGGAGGGAACGCCGACGACGAACCCGACCTCGGCCTCGATGTCCAGCCGCCGTGACGCGCCGAACGCGGGGCTGCCGTCCGTGAGGTACTGCCCTTGGGGACGGACCACCGGCGTCCCGGACATCCGCACGGTGCCGGACCGG
>KL571314.1:814-6200 GCA_000715855.1 Actinoplanes liguriensis | reverse complement strand
GCGTGGTCGCGTGAGCTGTAGAAGTCCACGTAGTCGGCGACCTGGAACGGCATCCGCAGTGTCACCGAGTCCCGCGGCAGCAGGTGCGGCGTGACCCGCTCCCGATGGGCCGGATCGGTCAGCCACGCGGTGATCATCGCCCGTAGCGCGGCCCACGCCTCGGGCCCTTGCGCCATGAACGCGTTCAGGGATCCGGTCGCGTGCACCGGATCCCCGGTCAGCCCGGCCAGGTCGAGCACGTGGTTGCCGATCGCCACGCCGGTGCGCGGCTGGTCGCCGGGCGCGGCGGTGAAGATGCCGTACGGCAGGTTGGTGATCCCGAATCCCGTGGATTCGGGCAGGTCGAGCCAGGTCATACTGAGATTCTCTCCGGGAGCAGGCCGAGGCGGACGAGATCGTGGACGGGGTCGGCGATGTCGCACGTGCCGAACGAGGTGAAGACCGACCGGGCGCGGGCCGCATCCGACGGGGACCAGCCGCGTAGTTCCGCCGCCATGGTCGCGGCATCGGTACGGCGTAGTTGCGCCTCGGAGGGGTCGACGGCGGCGAGCAGCACGTTGAGGAACCCGTGGTGATCGAAACCGGTCGCCGGATCGGTGTGCCGGATCGCGTGGTGGAGCCCGGCCGTGCACTTGAACGCGATGCCGCGCTCGGCGCACGCCCGGATCGTCCCCGCTAGTTCGGCGGCCGGCGGGAACAGGTCGGCGCGAAGTCCGCCGGTACGCAGTTTCGCGCGGCAGCCCGTCCCCGCGAGAACGTCGAGCACCTCGTCGCGCCGGTCCGTCCGCGGGATCTCGATCGCGCGCGCGATGTCCGGAGTCAGCGTGGCGGCCATCGTACGTACCGCAAGCCGGGTTTGATCTGCATCGGCCGCGACCGGTGCCTCGACCGCGACCAACCGCATGCCCGGGTTTGTCGTGATCGTGGCGGCGGCAGCCGGCAGGTCGGCCGGCGCGGCGATCAGCGCGATGTCCAGCGGCGGCCCATCAAGTCTGAGTTCACTCAGCCGCGCGGCCGGGAGGACGAACGGCCCGAGCAGGTGGCCGTGCGCCGCGGCGAGTCCGCGCTGGTGGGCGGGCACCGCGACGGCCATCGGAGCGTTCCCGGGTGGGAAGAGCGCGGCGTCGTCGAACAGCCCCGCGAACAGCGCGCCCACGAGTGGAGTCGTCATGCGGACGGGCCGCGACCGGACCATGACCAGGCATAACGCCCGTCATCCGACGCAAGCCCGGCCTCCCCGAGATCCAGCGGCCGGAAAGTATCCACCATCACCGCGGTCTCGTCGAAGAATTCCACCCCGAGCGACCGCTCCACCGCCCCCGGCTGCGGCCCGTGCGAATGCCCGCCGGGGTGCAGCGAGATCGATCCCTTGCCGATCCCGGAGCCCTTGCGCGCCTCGTAGTCCCCGTCCACGTAGAACATCACCTCGTCGGAGTCGACGTTCGAGTGGTAGTACGGAACCGGCACGGCGAGCGGGTGGTAATCAACCTTCCGCGGCACGAAGTTGCAGATCACGAAGTTCTGGCCGGCGAAGACCTGGTGCACCGGCGGCGGCTGGTGGACACGGCCGGTGATCGGCTCGAAGTCGGCGATGTTGAACACGTACGGGTAGAGGCAGCCGTCCCATCCGACCACGTCGAACGGATGCTCGGGCACGACGTGGATCGTCCCGCCGCCGCGGTGCTTCACGTAGATCTCGACGTCGGTCCCCTCGGCGAGCAGTGGCTCGACCGGACCACGGAGATCACGTTCGCAGTAGGGGGAGTGCTCGAGGAATTGTCCGAATCTGCTCAGATAGCGCGACGGCGGGGCGATGTGCGAGCTCGCTTCGATCGCATACGTCCGCAGCGGCTCGGGCCCGTCCGGCAGCCATCGGTGCGCCGTCATCCGCGGGATGATCACGTAGTCGCCGCGGCCCACGGTCAGCGCGCCGAACACCGTCTCGACGGTCGCGCTGCCGCGCTCGACGTAGACGCACTCGTCGCCGATCGCGTTCCGGTAGTACGGGGAGATCTCGGTGGAGACCGCGTAGGAGATGCGAACGTCGGCGTTGCCCAGGACCAGTCGCCGCCCGGTGACCGGGTCGGCCTCCTTGAAGTCCAGGTCGTGAAGGCGCAGGTGGCGCGGGACGAGCGGGGCGTTCGGGGTCAGGCTCTGATCGGGCAGTTGCCACGGGCGTGCATCGACGATTGCCGATGGAATGCCGCGGTGGTAGAGCAGCGACGAATCGGAAGTGAATCCCTCTTCGCCGACGAGCTCCTCGGCGTACAACCCGCCGTCGGGGCGGCGATGCTGGGTGTGCCGCTTCGGCGGGATGCTGCCCACCTGCCGGTAGAACGTCACGCGATGACCTCCCAGGTCCTCCTGCGGACCACTCCGGCGGATCGCGCCGCAGTGGTCCCTGGACAGGGAGTCGTCACCAGGGGTGGTGGCGGCGACTCCGTGCGCTACGGAATTTACGAGGCGGTAACAGTCCGCACAAGTGCTCCGGTAGGTTCGCACAGCGAACAATCCCCGGTAGCCTGACGCGCGGGGAGGGGATCACGTGCCGAAGATCGTCGATCACGACCAGCGACGTTCCGAGATCATCGAGGCGTACCTGACGGTTGTCGCCCGGGACGGGCTGGCCGCCGCCACCAGCCGGGCGATCGCCGCCGAGCTCAACATCGGCACCGGCGCGCTGTGGCACTACTTCGACGGTTTCGACGAGGTGGCCGCGGGGGCGTATGCGCGGATCACCGACCGCACCAACGCCCGGATCGCCACCACGACCGCCGGGCTGCGCGGCCTCGAAGCGTTCTACGCGATGATCCGCGAGATACTTCCGCTGTCCAAGGTCACTTTGGACGAGGCGTTCGTGGTCGTCGGCTTCTGGGGCCGCCTCGCCGCCAACTCCAAGATCGAGGAAGCGCCCGACCTCGGCGACTTCTGGGGCGGCCAGATGGGCGACCACTTCCGCGAGGCCATCGCCGACGGCGACCTCCTCCCGTCGATCCCGATCCCCGACGTCGTCGACGCCCTCCTGACCATCTGCATCGGCCAGCAGGTCAACGCCGTGATGTCCGCCCCCATGGTCAACCCCACCCGCCAGCTGGCCATGATCGACCACTGCCTCCTGCCCTGGAGACCCCAAACCCCTTGAAAGCCGCTTTTCCCGTACGTCATGAGCCGCCCGCCCCACCCCGACAACCACGACTGCCGGCCGCTGCGCTCGCGCCGCACTGTCCCGGCTGGTGTTCACGGCTCTCGCCGGGCCGCGTGGCGACCGTGAGTGCCGGCCCGCGCGCTGTCCCGGCTGGTGTTCACGGCTCTCGCCGGCCCTCGTGAGGACCGTGAGTGCCGGCCGAGGGCCGACGCCGGGCCGCATGTCTGGCGCGGGGAGGGTCAGGGCTGTTCGGTGCGCAGGTGGGTGAGGGCCCGGGCCAGCGCCTGATCGGCCGGGACCGCGATGTCGGGGCTGACGCCGGTTCCCTCCCAGTTCGTGCCGGAGAGGGGGCTCACGGCCCGCGCCACCGGAATTGTCGCCTCCAGGTGGGTGTGGACCTTGAACCCTTCGCGTGGGTGAGCGCCGCCCCGCGTCACCTCGCCGATGACCGTGGCGCGGCCGCGCTCCTGGAGGGTGAAGGCCACATCCTCCCCGCCGGAGAAGGTGGTCGCGCTGGTCAGTACCACCACGGGCCGGTCCGGGCCGAAGCGGGGCCCCGCAAGGTGTGGCGCGGTCCAGAACTGCCGGATCGCGTCCTCCGCGCGGAAGTAGATGCCGCCCCACTGGAACGGCTCCGGCCCGAACAGGTAGCTGCCGAACAGGGCAACCGTCTCCGGCACCCCACCCCGGCAGCGCCGGACGTCGACGATCAGCGAGGACGCGCCCGCGACCAGGGTCATCGCGGCCGCGATCGGGTCGCCGGCCGCGGTCGGCGGGAAGAACAGCGGAGCGATCTCGATGAGCCCGATGTTGTCGTCGAGGCGCTCGACCTTGCCGATGCCGCCGCCGGTGCGTGCCGCCCACGCGGTCAGCTCCGCCAGGTCGGCCTCGTCGTCGCCGTGATCCTCGCGGAGCGGCTCCTCACTGTGCAGCAGTCGCAGATGCTTGTCCCCGTTGATCGACTGCAGGTCCTCGGTGACCCGCGCGGCCAGCTCCGGGGCGTCGATGCCGTCGGGGTAGTGGCCGGCCGCGAGCACGTCGGTGATCTGCTTGCCGACCTCGGGGAAGACGTAGTGCTGGGTGACCAGGTCCACGACCCGGGTCATCACTTCGGTGATCTCGTCCTGACGCATGGATCGCAGTCAAACACCTCGATTGACAAAGCGTCAAGGAAATTAGACGCTTACCGAGTGGACGAGATGATCGAGATCTCCGAGCCGGCGCAGTTCAAGGCGCTCGGGCACCCGCTGCGGCACCGGATCCTGTTCGCGCTGGGCGGGGAGGCCTCGACGATCAGCGGGCTGGCGAAGGCGCTCGACCAGCGCAAGGGCACGATCGCCCACCACCTCGGGGTGCTGGAGGAGGCCGGCCTGGTGCACATCGCGGAGACCCGGACGGTTCGCGGTGGCACCGAGCACCGCTACCTGCGCAGCGCCCGCCGCATGGTCTTCGCCGGCCCGGAGGCCAATCCGATCGCGATGCGGGCGATCGCCGACGAGCTGGCCGTCGCGGACGAGGTGCTCGGATTCCGGATTCGCAATGTGAAGCTGACCCCGGAGCAGGCCGGGGTGGTCGCCGCGGCCCTGGAGAACCTGGTTGACGGCCAGAACGAGGACGACGCCGGCGGCCGGCACACCGTCGTGGTGACGGTCTACCGGCCGGCCGTCCCTACTGATAGCCCCGGATCTGGCAGAACGCCTTCGTGAGGTCGGCGTTGCGCGCGTCCCACAACGCCCCGCCGGTCGCCGTCGCCAGCTCTTTCATCGGTGACTCCGCCGCCTCCCCGAGCATGATCGGGAAGACCGCGACCCGCGGCGCCGATCCCCGGGTTCGCAGGTATTTCTTGAACGCGGCCAGGTCCTTGCCCCGGTTGCTCTCGCCGTCGGTCATCAGCACGATGCTCACGAACCGGTCCTTGTCCTTCGCCGCGTCCAGGCTGCGGTACGCCTCGACCAGCGAGTCGTAGACGGCCGTGTTCCCGCCGACCTTCAGCCGGTCGACGGCGGCGCGTAGCTTGTCGCGGGACGGTTGCGGATTCCCGGCGTCCACGGTGACCGTGACCGGCGTCTTCGGGCTGTCGCTGAACGGCAGCAACGTCACCTCCTCCCGGCTGCGGAACCGGCAGTACGTCCCGGTCAGTGACGTGTTCACCCCGGTCAGTCCGGCGAGCGCGGTCTTCAGCGCCGCGATCCGCGGGCCTTTCATCGAGCCGGAGACGTCCAGCACGTACACGGTCCGCGA
>KL571314.1:0-592 GCA_000715855.1 Actinoplanes liguriensis | reverse complement strand
GCGCGATCCCGGGCACCGCGGGCCGCCGAGCGGTCAGTTCCCCGATCCGCTGCTGCACCGCCGAGCCGCGCAGATAGTCGCCGAGCAGCTCGTGCGCGTCGCGGGCCGCGGTCGAAGCGCCGTTCAGCAGGGTCAGCGGATAGTCGGCGCTGACCACGCCCTCGGCCGGGTAGACCACGGTCAGGGGCTCGGCCAGCTTCCCGGACTTGTTCAGCTCGACCAGCGATGCCTCGTACGTGACAAGCGCGTCCAGCGACGACCCGCGCTCCACGAACGCGTCGCTCAGCCAGCCGGACGACCCGGCGGTCAGCTGCTGCCCGCTGAAGAACCCGGCGAGCGGCGCCGCCACCCGGTCGATCGCGGCGTCGTCGAGCGCCCGCCCGCTGCCGTCCAGTGCGGTCGCCACCTCGACCAGGGCGGAGAACCCGGTGTTCGAGCCGGCCGGGTCCGTCATGGCGAACCGGAATTCCCCCTTGGTGGCCGCCGCGGCGATGTCTTTCCAGGTCACCGCCCCGGTCCAGCCGAGCCGTCGCGCGGCCGCGGCGCGAACGCCGAGCACCACCGGCGAGCCCATGACCCGGGTCGCGGTGCC
>KL571313.1:34728-34908 GCA_000715855.1 Actinoplanes liguriensis | reverse complement strand
GACGACGCGGCCTACGACGGCACGGCCGCCGAGGCGGCCGCTCCTCCGCAGCTCAGTGCCCCTCCGGCAACGGGCGGCATGGTGCGTGGCTTCGGCCGCTCCGTGCGGACGTTCGAGGATTCCGCCGGGGTTTCCCTCGACGACGTGCGCGCGCTGGCGACGGTCGAGGCGGGCCGGCTC
>KL571313.1:31633-34475 GCA_000715855.1 Actinoplanes liguriensis | reverse complement strand
GGCCGGCTCCGCGACGCCGCCGACCGCCCCGGCTACGAGCGCCGTGACCTGCTGGAAGACCTGTCCAGCCGCCTCACGGTCCTGCTGACTCCGCTGACCACCGACGAGTTCACGCCGCTGCGCGACCTGGTGACGCTACTCGACGGCCCGGCCTCCCTCGACGAGAAGTGGTCCACAGCCCTCCAGGTCCTGACCGACTTCGGCACAGGCACAACGCCGAAGCCCGCCTCCAGGCCGTTCTGGAAGCGCTGACCTCTCCGCAGCCGGGCCGCCCGACCGAGGCGACCCGGCTGGGGTCCCATCGTCGGCGAGCGGCGGACGGCTGGAAGTGCGGCCAGCACAGCCAACGGCGTGCTACCGGCACAGCCGCACCACCAGCGCGACCGCACGACCGGCGCGGCGAGCACGACCGGCGCGACCCGCACGGCCAGCGCGACCCGCACGACCGTCGCGGCGAGCACGACCGGCGCGACCCGCACGGCCGCGCGACTGGGCGGCCCGTGTGAACGTGGGGTCGGCGCGGGGTGGACGCTGCGGGGCGGCGGGGTTGGTGGGAGCGGCGAGTGGTTGCTGGGGAGAAAGTGAGAGGAATAACCCGGCGGGGGCTGGGTGGGGGTTGCGGGTGTGGAGTGGCTGGTCGGAGGGGGTGAGGGGCCGCTCAGTGAGGGTGGCGGACGAACCGGTCGGGGGACGGGTCGGCCGAACGGACCCCGCGCGAGTGGACGCGGGCCGGTAAGTTGGTTCATCGATTGCCGACCGGGGGGTGTCACTGTCCGTGGACGACGAGGATTTCGGTAACGACCGAGACCCGTTGCTGGTGCGTCCGTTCGTGGTGCAGGACGACGTGCCCGGGGAGCAGACCACGTCGGCGGCCACCTGGCCGGCCGGGGCCGCGTCGGATTCGGCGACGCAGGTGCTGCCGGTCTTCTCGGGCAGCACGGAGACGAAGTCGAGGCCGCGGCGGCGGAAACCGCGGACGATGCTGGTGGCCGGGGTCGGCGCGGGCGTCGTCACGCTGCTGGCCGTCGCGGGGTATGCCGCGCTGCGACCGGGATCGGACGCCTCGTACTCCGCGGGCATGCCGGGCCCGTCGTTCCCCGTGGTGACCGGGCCGGCGTCCGCCTCACCGTCGGCCGGGGGCGGTGCGGCCGACGAGACCGCCGGCTCAGGCGGCGACACCGACGGTGGCTCGACGCCGGGCCGGACCGGTGCGACGAGCAGCCCGAAGACCACCGCGTTCTCGACGGCGTCCGCGGGCGGGTCGGCTGCGCCGAGCGGGTCCGCGTCCGGGGCGCAGACGAACGCGCCGGCTCTGGCGCCGTCGCCGCCGAAGATCGGTACCGGCACGCTGGTCAGCGGAAACGGCCTGTGCCTGGACCTGCTGGGCGCGATCGCGGTCGACGACAACGTGATCCAGGTCTTCGACTGCAACCAGTCGGTCGCGCAGGTGTGGACGCTCGCCGACGACGGCACGCTGCGGGTGATGGGCAAGTGCGCGCTGCTCGTCGGCGACGACACCGTGCACCTGACCGGCTGCGATCGGCGTACCACCGCCCAGTGGCGGGTCGGCGACGGCCGCGAGCTGATCAACGCGGCCAACGACCGTTGTCTCACCGATCCTTCCGACGGTGGTCGTCCGGGGACGCGGGTCGTGGTCGTCCGGTGCACCGGCGGCTCCAACCAGAGCTGGTCGATGAAGTGACTATCGTTAACCGGTAGGTGACCTGCGATCTGAGGCAATGGTCGGCATGCGGATTCTCGTGGTGGAAGACGAAGAGTTCCTCGCCGATCTGGTCGCCGAGGGGCTGCGGAAACAGGCGATGGCCGTGGACGTGGCCTATGACGGCGCCGCGGCCCAGGAGCGTCTGGCGGTCAACGACTACGACGTGCTGGTGCTGGATCGCGACCTGCCCACGGTTCACGGCGACGACATCTGCCGCGAGCTGACCAGGAACGATTCCCGCATCCGGATCCTGATGCTGACCGCGGCGAGCACGGTCCACGACCGGGTCGCCGGGCTGGATCTGGGCGCCGACGACTATCTGCCGAAGCCGTTCGCTTTCGACGAGCTGGTCGCCCGGGTCCGCGCGCTGGGCCGGCGTACCGTCCCGGCGCTTCCGCCCGTGCTGGAGCACGCCGGCATCACTGTGGATACGGCGCGACGCCAGGTGCACCGCGACGGTCGTTACCTTCCGTTGTCCCGGAAGGAGTACGCCGTGCTGGAAACCCTGATGCGCTCCCGGGGAAGCGTCGTCAGCAGCGAGGAGCTGCTGGAACGCGCCTGGGACGAGCACATCGACCCGTTCACCACGGTCGTCAAGGTGACGGTCAGCAAGCTGCGCGGCAAGCTCGGCGATCCCCCGGTGATCGTGACCGTGCCGGGCGGCTACCGGATATGAGGCTGCGCACGCGTCTCACCCTGCTCTACGGCGGGCTGTTCGCCCTGGTCAGCTCGCTGCTGCTGATCATCGTGGAGCGTTTGCAGCTGGCGGTGTTCAACCAGGTCGGCGACGTGCCGGCCCCGGACGCGAGCGTCACCCCGTCCGGGCCGCCGCAGGTCCCGCCGGACGAGGTCCGGCAGAACATTCTCCGTACGCAGAAGGAAATCGCCGACCAGCAGCATCACCTGACGCTGATCGGGATCGTCGTCGTCACGGCCCTCGCTTTCGTGGTGTGCTGGTGGCTGACGGGGCGGCTGCTCCGACCGCTGCAACGGATCAACGGCACCGCGCGCCACCTGTCGATCTCCAATCTGCACGAGCGGATCGCGCTGACCGGCCGGCCGGACGAGTTGAAGGAGCTGGCGGACACGTTCGACGCGATGCTGGACCGGCTGGGGGGG
>KL571313.1:29448-31428 GCA_000715855.1 Actinoplanes liguriensis | reverse complement strand
GGCTGGAGGAGGCGGTGGCGAGCCAGCGCCGGTTCGTCGCGAACGCGTCGCACGAGTTGCGCACGCCGCTGGCGATCCAGCGGACGGCGATCGAAGTCGGTCTGGACGATCCGTCGCCGGAGCGGCTGGCGGTGCTCCGCGCCGAGATGCTGCGCAACACCGAGCGCTCGGAGCGGCTGATCGACGGCCTGCTGGTGCTGGCCCAGGGTGAGCAGGGTCCGCGGATTCGGGTGCCGGTCGCGCTCGACGCGCTGGTCGATCAGGTCGTCGACGAACACCGGCCGAGCGCTGACGCCGCCGGCTTGAGCCTGACGGTGGCGGGCAGCGGCGGAACGGTGCACGGCGACGAGATCCTGCTGGCCCGCCTCGTCGCCAACCTGGTCGAGAACGCGATCCGCTACAACCGCCCCGGCGGCCTGATCCAGATCGACATCGGTCACGCCACGCTGCGGATCGTCAACACCGGTTTCCCGGTACGGCCGGATCGTGTGCCCGAGTTGTTCGAGCCGTTCCGCCGTCTGCACCCGGATCGCACCGGCGCGACGGACGGCGCCGGCCTGGGTCTGTCCATCGTGGCCGCGATCGCCCGGGCGCACGACGCCACGGTCGTGGCCGCCGCCAACCCGGACGGCGGCCTGACCGTGACAGTGTCGTTCACGAGCGGTGTCAGGAGCCCAGCGCTTCGGTCGGAGTGAGCAGCGCCGCCCGCCGCGCGGGGTAGATTCCGGCGACGGCTCCCATCACGACCGCCGCGAGCGCGCCCCCGCCGATCGCGATCAGCGGCAACGCCAGCGGCCACCCCTTGATCAGCGCGAACGTCCAGCTCACCGCGACGCCGAGCAACACGCCGACGACCCCGCCGAGCGCGGACAGTGTCACCGATTCGGTGAGGAACTGCAGCCGGATCTGTCCGCGGGTCGCGCCGAGCGAACGCCGCAGCCCGATCTCCTGACGGCGTTCGAGGACCGCGATCACCATGATGTTGGCGATCCCGACTCCGCCGGCGAGCAGGGCGATCCCGCCGAGCCCGAACAGCAGCGCGTCCAGGGTGGCTTCGGCCTGCGCTTCCGCGGTCAGCGAGTCGGACGGGCGGGACACCGACACCTCGCCGGGGTGTTCCGGGTTGACCGTGGACGGCAGCGCCGTCCACACCGAGGTGACGGTCTCGTCGGTGGAGCGTTCGTACAGCGTGGTGGCGTGTCCGTCGAAGCCGAGCGCCCGCGCGTACTCCCAGCCGATCAGCGCGGACCGGTTGATCTCGGCGGCGAGCGGCACCTCGGTGGCGATCCCGACGACCAGGAACCACCGGCCGGCGATGTAGACGTGCCCGCCCGCGTGGTCGATCCCGAGGCGTCGGGACGCGGTCGAGCCGAGCACGACCGCCGGATATCTGCTGGTAGCATCGTTGAGGAAGGCGCCGGACCGGACTGTCCCTCCGAGGGCGCTGAGCAGATCCACGCGACTCGCCTGCACGGTCAGGCCGTTGGTCGTGGCGATGTCGACACGGTCGGTTCGCCGTACCGTCGCATCGTTTATCAAACCGACGGCGGAGACGCCTGTCACGCCGGGGATGCGCGCGACCATCCCCTCCGCGGTCGCGGGCAGCGTCGACGGTTCGCCGGTGAGCGAGGTGCCGGCGGAGACGCTGAGCATGTTCGTGCCGAGCTTGTCGATCTGCGCGAGCAGTTCGGCCTTGCTGACCGTGCTGACGCCGACCAGGCCGACCATCGCGGCGACGCCGATCGCGATGCCGAGCGCGGAGAGCACCGCGCGCAGCGGCCGTCCGCGGAGTCCGCCGAGCCCGGCGACGGCAAGATCCTTGAGCCGGAGCCGCGCGGGTGAAGGCAGGTCGATCATGCCGTCACCCGCCCGTCGTGGATCGTGACCCGGCGGGGCAGCGCGGCCGCCACGTCCCGATCGTGGGTGATCACGACGATTGCCGCGCCGCCGCGGTTGAGCTCGCCGAGCAGGTCGAGCACC
>KL571313.1:26169-29201 GCA_000715855.1 Actinoplanes liguriensis | reverse complement strand
CTCGCCGCCGGAGAGCTGATGCGGCCGGTGCGTCACCCTGTGCCCGAGCCCGACCCGTTCCAGCGCGCGTCGCGCCAGCTCACGACGCCGGCGCGCGGGCACACCGTGGTAGAGCAGCCCGGTCGCGACGTCGTCCAGCGCGGACAGGTGCGCGGTCAGGTGGAACTGCTGGAAGACGAACCCGACCCAGTGCGCGCGGACCGCGGCGAGCCGCCTGTCCGGCAGGGTCGCCACGTCGTGCCCGCGCAGCAGCACCCGCCCGCTCGTCGGCGTGTCCAGAGTGCCCATGAGCTGCAGCAACGTGGATTTCCCGGAGCCGGAGGGCCCGACGATCGCGATCAGCTCGCCGTCGGCCACGGTCAGTGTGGCGTCGCGCAGCGCGGTGACGCCACCGCCGTACGTCTTGGTCACCTCGACCATCTCGACCAGGCTCATACCCGCGGCACCCGGACCTTCATCCCGGCCTCCAACCGGCCGGTCACCTCCACGTCGTCCCCGGCGAAGATCCCCAATGCGACGGGTACGGATCGGACCGCGCCCGCCGAGTCGACCACCTCGACCGCGTAACGGTCGTTGCCGGAGGCCAGCAGAGCGCTGATCGGCACCGCGAGCACGTCACGCCGTACGCCGCCGATGAAAGCGACGGTGACCGGCGCGCCGTCGAACGTGTCGGACTCCGGCAGCGCGATCGTCACGTCGACGGTCGCCTCCTGGGTCTTGGCCGCGGTCGCGACCTTGCCCACGGCCGTGATCGTCCCGGTCATCCTCTTCCCGCCGGGCAGCGTGACCCGCGTCTTCGCGCCGATCCGGGCGAGACTCGGCGCGTCGCTGACCGGGAGCGCGACGCCGACCTCCCGTCGCGTGCCGCTGACCGTGAACAGCGTGCCGTTCGCCGGGCCGCCGAGCGCGGCACGGACCTCGGTGACCCGGACCGGGCCGGGCTGCATCACCACGTCGTCCGGGCCGATCACCCCCGTTCGTGGGCGGCCGAGGTCCTTCTGCCAGGCGCGGACCGCCCGGTGGGTGCGGCCGGTGAAGTCCCGGTCCACCGTCACGTCGTAGCCGAGCGCCTTGAGGTTGCGCTCCAGCTCCAGCACGTCGTACCCGTTGCCGGTCCCGGATCCGAGCTCGCGCCAGAACGGGGTCGGGCCGTAGAGCAGCGGCACCCGCTCGCCGTCCACGCCGTACGCCCGATCGCCGCGCCGCAGCACCGCGCCCGCCGCCGGAAGCCAGGTGACCCGGCCGCTCCCGCCGCCGAGCACCTCCCGGCCGGCGCCGAAACCGAGCGTGCCGGCCATCTCGACGGTGCTGGTCAGGTCGGTTCTGCGCACCGCGACCGTGGGCAGTTGCCCGGTGGGTGTCGCGGCTTCCGGCTCACCGCACGCGGCGAGGACCGCGGCGCCACCGGCCAGCAGCAACAGGCGCCGCCGTCTCACTTCGCCACGTCCTTGCCGCAGACCGTGTACGCGTCCACGAGCTGCTGCTGCGAATACGTCGCACCGTCCTCCAGCGCCACGGTCAGCGGCTGGTCCGGATCCGGATCCTTCGCGCGGATCCCCTGTTTGCGCAGGCACTCGGCGAGCTTGAGCGTCCTCTCCTCGAGCGCCGGGTCGGGATCGCCCTCACGATGCCCGCCCGGATCGAGCTTCGCGCACGCCGACAGCGCGGCCAGGGTCTTCGGATCCTTGGTGTTGAGCGTGAAGTTGCCGCCCTCCCCCAGCTCCTCCGGGTCGGGAACGTCCACGCCCGCGCTGCGCATACACGCGTTGTGCAGTCTCGCCTGCGCCAGCTCGGCGTCGGAGATCGGCGGGGCATTGCCCTTGCCACACGCGGCGAGCGACAGTGCCACCGCGATGATCACTACGAGTTTCCTCATGCCGCCGAGCATCGACAGCCGCCGGTTTCCACGCGGTGAGCGCGGGCGTTAACCGTGCATCGACGCGCCCTTGAGTATCTTGTCGACGGCGTTCTTCGGCCCGTAGACGGCAAGGCCGACCAGGTCCAGGTCGGCGGTCGGCACCGCGCGCACGGCCGCACGGTTCGCCGCGTCGTGGCCGGTGGCGAAGAGGTCCGAAGTAAAGATCGACATCCGTACGCCCCGGGAGAGCGCCCTGGTGTGCGCCGCGGTCAGCAGCTCCTTGCCGCCCTGGAAGACCAGCACGGGCTGGCGGAACATCGGCAGGTACTCGACGTCGCCGCCGTCGACGTAGGTCTCGCCGAGCGTCTCCGGTTCGGCCGACGCCAGCCCGGAGACCAGGAAGGCGGTGACGTTCAGGCGTTGCCAGCCGAGCAGGTCGTCCCGGAGCAGGACAGCGATCTTGGTGGTGAATCCGGTCATGCGCTCATCGTCGACCGGCCACGACCTGCGGGTCTTGTACGATTTTGACGTGCCGGGCACGTCGATCCACGCGTGGCGACCGCCGTTGGACGGTGTCGTCGAGGTGCTGCACGCCCGGTTCGAGGCGCACGCCTACCCGATGCACGCGCACGACGCGTGGACGTTGCTGCTGGTCGACGACGGCGCGGTGCGCTACGACCTGGATCGGCACGAGCGCGGGGCGTTCGGCGAACTGGTGACGCTGCTTCCACCGAAGGTTCCGCACAACGGCACCGCGGCGAACCGGCACGGCTTCCGCAAACGGGTCCTCTACCTCTCACCCGACCAGCTGCCGGAACGTCTGATCGGCGCTTCGGTGGACGCCCCGGCGCTGATCGATCCCGGCCTGCACCGCATGATCTCGACGGTGCACCGGCTGCTGAGCTCCCCCGGTGACTCACCGGCCGCGAACGAGCTGCTGGCCGTCTCACTGGAGCGGCTGCGTGTGCGACTGGCCGCGCATCCCGTCCCGCCGCCGGACTCCGGCGCCGCCCGGACCCTTCGCGACCTGCTGGAGTCCCACCTGGTTCCGGGCATTTCGCTGCGCGAGGCGTCCGACCAGCTGCACTTCGCACCGGCCCATCTCGTCCGCAGTTTCCGCCGTGAATACGGCATGACCCCCCACCAGTACGTCATCTGTCTCTTATACACATCT
>KL571313.1:25548-25909 GCA_000715855.1 Actinoplanes liguriensis | reverse complement strand
CTGATCCGCCACTTCAAACGCATCCTCGGCACCACCCCCAAAAACTTCCAAACCCCCTGATCTCCCATCGGGCTGGGCGCCACCGTGGTTATGCGCCCCGCACAACCACGCTGAGCACCAGCCAACCCCGCAACCAGCCCGCCAGCCCAGCCCACGCCGAGCGGCTGGGCGCCACCGTGGTGATGCGGCACGCATAACCACGGTCAGGAGCGGTGGGCTATTGCACCGGCTACCACCGTCAGCGGGACCGGGGACTCGGCGAACTCGTCGGGGTCGGCCGTCAGCGGGTCCAGGGTGAAGACCGACAGGTCGGCCCGCTGCCCGGGGACGATCCGGCCGGAGCCTGTCTCTTATACACATC
>KL571313.1:19654-25301 GCA_000715855.1 Actinoplanes liguriensis | reverse complement strand
GGTCGACGGCGACCCCGCCGGGCGCCGCAGCCGGGCCGCCGCCAGGATCCCCCGCGGGTCGAACGGCGCGATCGGCCAGTCCGACCCCAAGGCCAGCCGCGCCCCACGATCCCGCAGGTCACGTGCCCGGAACGCGCGATCCGCCCGGAGCTTGCCGAGCCGCCGCGACCAGTTGTCGCTGTGATCGGCACGCGTGTAGTGCGTGCAGTGGGTCGGCTGCATGCTCGCGGTCACGTTCAGGTCCGCGAACCGCCCGATCAGGTCGCACGGCATCGTCTCCAGGTGCTCGATCCGGTGCGGCACCCGCAGTCGCGGCAGCCGCGCGAACGTGTCGAGCACGTACCGGATCCCGGCGTCCCCGATCGCGTGCGTCACGATCGGAACCCCGTGACCGGCCAGGAAACCGGCCGCTGCGGAGTACTCCGCGGGGTCGGGCCAGAAGCACGCTGTCGACTCCCCGTGCGTGTCCGGCTCGTCCAGCCAGGCGGTTCCCCCGTCGACGGTGCCGTCGATCATGAACTTGGCGCCCTCGACCCGCCACCGCCGCCCGCGCAGCCCCTGCTTCTCCACGACGTGCGACAGCTCCGACCCCGGCATCACGAACGGCGCGCACCGCCACCGCACCGGCAGCTCGCCGTCCGCTTCCAGCGCCCGGAACAGCTCGAGCGAATCCTCCTCGAAGTCCATCGCGTTCGCCCCGGTCAGCCCGGTGGCCGCCATCCGCGCGAGCAGGTCCCGCAGCCGCTCGCACCGATCCGCGAACGCGTCCACGGGCAGGATCTCCCGGACCAGCTCGACCGCTTCGAGCTCCAGCAGAAGCCCGGTAGGCCTCCCCTCACCATCACAGACGACCCTCGCGCCGGAGTCGAACGTCCGCGGCCCCGTGATCCCGGCCACCTCCAGCGCCCGCGAGCTGACCAACGCCGAGTGCGCGTCGAACATCCGCAGGAAGACCGGCACGTCCGGCCCGGTCGCCTCGACCAGCGGCGCGAACGTCACAGGCGCCCCCTCGAAGACGTTCGGGTCCAGCCCCCACCCTTCGAGCCAACCGGTCCCCCTGGCCGCCTTCAGGATCACCTTCAACTCCGGCAACGTACGTACGCCGGAGAGGTCCACCCCACGGGTCAAGCCGATCCCGGCCACGGGGTGGGCGTGCCCGTCCACGAGTCCGGGCGTGATCGTGGCAGCGCCCAGGTCGAGCACCTCGGTGTGCGGGCCGCGCCACGCCCGGACGTCGGCTCGGTCGCCGACCGCGGTGATGCGCCCGGCGGCAACGGCGAGCGCGGTAGGCCGGGGACCGGACCCCATGGTGTGGATCCGATCCGCCATCAGTACCAAGTCGGCGGCGGTCATGCTGAACACCCCTCACGGACGGTGGCCATATGACTACTTCTCTCATGGCTACCGTCCGTGGCACAGTCGGGTTCAATCCTGCGAGTGCCGACCTGGCACGGAACGCGAATTTGCCTAGCAGTGGGGGCGGCTCACGCCGTACACCCCAATGGGGAAGCGGAAGAATAGATCACCGTGAGTGATCAGGGTTGGGTGGGGACCATCCAGTCGAGGACGGGCGTGCCCTGCAGCGTCACCAGCACGCACATGAACAGCAGCAGCACCACACTCCAGAGCACGACCTTGCGGAAGATGTCGCCCTCCCGACCGGCCATCCCGACCGCGCCGGCCGCGATCGCCAGGTTCTGCGGGCTGATCATCTTGCCGAGCACGCCGCCGGACGAGTTCGCCGCGGCGAGCAGCACCGGGTCGAGGCCGGCCTTCGCCGCGGTCTGCACCTGCAACGCGCCGAACAGCGCGTTCGCCGAGGTGTCCGAGCCGGTCACGGCGACGCCGATCCAGCCGAGGATCGACGAGAGGAAGACGAAGACACTGCCGGCGGTGGCCAGGAACGCGCCGAGCGTGTTGGTCTGGCCGGACTGGTTGAGCACGTAGGCGAGCGCGAGCACGGCCATCACCGTGACGATCGGCTGGCGCAGCTCCACGTAGGTCCGGCCGTAGGCCCGCAGCGCCGCGCCGGGACGGATCCGCAGCACGATCGCGGTGAGCACGCCCGCGATGACCATCAGCGTGCCGGCCGCCGGCAGCCAGCCGAACGTGAAGTTCGTCGAGGACAGCGGCTTGCCGTTGCCGCCGAGCACGTCGAGGCCGGGCCACTTGAACACGACGGTCCACGGCTCGTGCGCGAGCGCGTCCTTGATCGGGCCCAGATTCGCGATCGCGAAGATGACGATGATGATCAGATAGGGCGCGTAGGCCCGGGCGACCTCGGCCGGCGAGTCCCGGTGAACCTCTGCCTCAGAGTCACCGCCACCGCCACCGGTCACGGGCGTGAGGGCGTGGTCAAGAGCCGGCTGCCACACCCGCAGCAGCAGGACCACGGCCGCGGCCGCCGCCAGCGACGCGATGATGTCGGTCAGCGGCACCGAGATGTAGTTCGACGCCAGGAACTGCGCGACCCCGAAGACGAACCCGGCGACGACCGCGGCCGGCCAGGTCTGCTTGACGCCCCGCCGCCCGTCGACCACCGCGACCAGCACGAGCGGCACGACGACGGCCAGGATCGGCGTCTGCCGCCCGACCATCGCCCCGAGCGTGTCGGTGTTCAGCCGGGGGTCGCTCGCGGCGCCCGCGGTCACCGTCCCGAGCGTGGTGATCGGCGTGGCAAGCGCCCCGAACGCGACCGGCGCGGTGTTCGCGATCAGCGCCACGGACGCGGCCCGGACCGGCGGGAACCCGAGCGCCATCAGCATCACCACGGTCACCGCGACGGGAGTGCCGAACCCGGCGAGCGCTTCCAGCAGCGCCCCGAAGCAGAACGCCACGATGATCGCCTGGACGCGCATGTCCGGGCTGACCCGTTCCATCGACCGGCGCAGCACGTCGAAGTGGCCGCTCACCACGGTCAGGTTGTAGACCCAGATCGCGTTGATCACGATCCAGAGGATCGGGAAGAAGCCGAACGCGGCACCCTCGGAAGCGGACAGGAGCGCCTGCCCGAGCGGCATCGAGTACACGGTGATCGCCACGATCAGGGCCACCAGCAGCGAGATCACGCCGGCCAGCCAGGCACGGACCCGGAAGACCCCGAGCAGCAGGAACAACGTCAGCAGCGAGAGGACCGCAAAGATCGCCGAGAGCGCCACGGAGTCCGCGACGGGGTCGGTCACGATGTGGAACTGCTCCGCAAGAACCTGATCCGCCATGGCAGCCATCCAGGATCGTCGATCAGCCTCCCCGCAATCTAATCGCAAACCTTCCGCAAGGAAACAGTCGTCACGGAGCGGAGGCGGCCCGCTCGGCGTCGGCGAGGATCTCCCGGGCGCCCTGCCGCATCAGCGACACCGCGACAGCGGTGCCGAGCAGGACCGGGTCGCGCTCCCACTCGTGCGCGTCGGCGACGGTCTTGCCGTCCGGCGAGATGACCCGCGCGCGCAGGCCGATCCGCCCGTCCGGCTCGGTCCGGGCCAGCGCCGCGATCGGCGAGTGGCAGGAGCCCTGCAGGATGTGCAGCATCGTGCGCTCGGCGGTCGTCTCCGCCCACGCCCGTGGGTCGCCGAGGCTCGCGGCCAGCTCCCGCACCGCGGCATCGTCCTCGCGGCACTGCAGGACCAGCGTCCCGGCGCCGACCGCGGGAACCATCGTGTCGACGTCGAGCGGGTGGGTCATCCGGGACGTCTCGCCGATCCGTTCCAGACCGGACACGGCCAGCAGCAGCGCGTCGTACTCACTCTGTGTGTATAAGAGACAGGTGCAGGGCGATCTGCGCGGTCCGGCGGACCGCCGAGGTGCCGACCACCGTCCCCTCCGGCACCCGGTCGATCGGGACCCCGGACGGGTGGATCCACGCGTCCCGGACGTCGTCGCGCCCCAGGTAGGCGGCCATCACCGTGCCGGCCGGCGCGGGGCGGTCGCCCGGCACGTCCTTGACGCAGTGCACGACCAGGTCGACCTGGTCGGCGAGCAGCGCCGCGTCGACCTCCTTGGTGAAGGCGCCCTTGCCGCCGAGCTGCGACAGGCTGCCCTGCCAGCGGTCACCGCTGGTAGTCATGGACTGGACCTCGACCCGCACCCCGGGGTGGCGGTCGGCCAGCATGGCCTTGACGCGGTCGACCTGGGCCAGTGCCATCGGGGAGTTGCGGGTGCCGATGCGCACCGCACGCGATTCGGGCATACGGGCAGGGTACGCCCGTCATGCCCGGCCCCTCCCGCGGCCCGGACTGTTGATCACCGGCTACGCGTCGCCGTGCATCGCCTGCCAGATCCGGTCGGCGGTGAACGGGATCTCGGTCATCCGCACCCCGATGGCGTCACGCAGCGCGTTGGCCAGGGCCGGGGCGACCGGGTTGTACGGGCTCTCGCTCATCGACTTCGCGCCGAGCGGCCCGATCGCGTCCCGGGTCGCCGCGAAGTGGACCTCGGTGAACGGCGTGTCCGCGTACGTCGGAAGGTGGTATTGCCGGAACGTCGTCGTGGTCACCTCCCCGCTCGCGTCGAGGTCGATGTGCTCGGCCAGCGTCGCGCCGAGCGCCTGCGCGACCCCGCCCTCGATCTGCCCTCGCAACTGCAGCGGGTTCATCACCGTCCCGGCGTCGGCGCTGTGCACGCTGCGCAGGATCCGCAGCTCACCGGTGGCCGGGTCGACCGCCACCCGGAACCACTGCGCGTTGAACGCCACCGACCGCGGCGTCCCGTCGAAGTGCCCGTGCCCGACGTCGCCCCCGGAGGTGCGCAGCGCACGCGCCGCCCGCAGCACCGCCTCGCCCGCGACCACGACGCCGGTCGAGGCGAACGCGCCGGTGTCGTGGCGCACCACGTCGGTGTCCGACTGCCGGATCACGATCTTGTCGGGGGTGGTGCCGAGCTCGTCGGCGGCGATCTGGGCGTGCACGGTCGTGCTGCCGTTGCCGAATTCCGCGGTGCCGACGGAGAGCTCGAACCGGCCCCCACCCAGTGCCCGGATCGTCGCATCGGCGAAATGCCCACCGGGTGGACCGGCAGCGATCATCGCGATCGCCATGCCCTCGCCGACATGCCACCCTTCCGGCGCTATGTCCGAAATTTCATGGCAATCTCGCATCTTTGCCAAGCATTGATCAAGCCCATAGGACGCGATCCCCAGGTCTTCGACATGATTCCCAGGAGCGGTGAGCGGATCCTCGTCCCGGACCACGTTCAACTCGCGAAACATAACGGGATCCATGCCGATTTTTCGCGAGAGCTCGTCCAAAGCGGACTCAACGGCAAAGGTCACCTGCCCCAGCCCGTACCCCCGGAAAGCCCCAGCCGGCACAGTATGCGTATAGACAGTATGAGCATCTGTCCGCATATTTCTGCACTTGTAAACGGCCAGCGACTCGTGACACCCATGGAACATCACCGAAGCCCCGTGGTTCCCATAAGCCCCGGTGTCAACAAGAACCCGCAGCTGCAGCCCGGTAAGAGTCCCGTCGTTACGAGCCCCAGCCTTCACCGTCACCACAAACGGATGCCGGGTGGTAGCCCCGAAGAACTGCTCAGACCGGGTGAACTCCCACTTCACGGGCCGCCCGGTCCGCAGCACAGCCAGCGACACCAGGTCCTCCACCAGCATCTCCTGCTTGCCCCCGAACCCCCCACCCTGTCTCTTATACAC
>KL571313.1:16600-19364 GCA_000715855.1 Actinoplanes liguriensis | reverse complement strand
GCAGGTCATGGAGCGCCGCCACCGCCCGCCGGGTCAAGAACGGCGTCTGCGTGCTCGACCGCAGGACCAGCCGTCCGTCGTCGTCCAGCCAGCCCACCGCCCCATGCGTCTCCAGCGCCGCATGTTGCACCCGAGCCGTCCGGAATGTCGCCTCATAGACCTCGTCCGCCGCCGCGAATCCCGCCTCGACGTCACCCAGCGAGGCATGCAGCTCCCCCACCACGTTCCGGTCCTGTTTGTCCCCGTGCACCAGCGGCGCGTCCCCGGCCAGCGCCGCCTCGGGGTCGAGCACGGCCGGCAGGATCTCGTACTCGACGTGCAGCAACCGGCAGGCCTGCTCGGCGGCCGCCTCACTGGTCGCGACGACCGCCGCCACCCGCTGGCCGATGAAGCGGACCACGTCGTCGAGCACCCGGGTGTCCGCCGGGTCCTCGGCCACGTTCTCGTGCTGGGCGGTGGAGAAGAGCCGGTCCGGCGAGTCCTTGTGCGTCAGGATCAGCTCCACGCCCGGCACCCGCAGAGCGGCCGCGGTCTCCACGGAGACGATCCGGGCATGCGCGTACGGCGATCGCAGCACCTTGAGATGCAGCACCCCGGGCACGTCGAGGTCGAAGGTGTACCGCGCGGCCCCGGTGACGACCTGCGGACCGGCCGGGGCGCCGAGCGCCGAGCCGACCGCGGGGCCGGACGAGCCGACGTTGCACGTCCCGGCGACGGCGTCACCGATCGCGCGGTACCCGGTGCACCGGCACAGGTTGCCCTTCAACGAACGGGGCAGGTCCTCGCGCTGCTCCGCGGTGAGCGCGGCGGTCGTCATGATCAGACCCGCCGTACAGAATCCGCACTGGAATCCCTGGGCGTCCAGGAACGCCTTCTGCGTCGGGTGCAGCTCGCCGCCGGCGGAAGCCAGGCCCTCGATCGTGGTCACCGACCGCCCCTGAGCGCGGAACGCCGGGTAGACGCACGAGTGCACGGGCTCGCCGTCGACGTGCACCGTGCACGCGCCGCAGTCCCCGGCGTCGCAGCCCTTCTTGACCCCGAAGCAGCCCTCCTCGCGCAGGTAGGTCCGCAGGCACTGACCGGGCCGCGGCGCGCGCTCGTGGGCCGTTCCGTTGATCTCCACGCTCATGCGCTCAGCTCCGTCCTGATCTGCTCCGCGTAAAGCCTGGTCAGATGCGCGCGCCAGGCGGGCCGGCCGTGCACGTCGTCGACGAGATCCGCCGGTGAGATCGCGTCGAGGGCGGCGCTGAGCTGCTCGGCTGACGGCATCCGCTCGAATCGGAAGACCCACGGCCGGCGCGTCGCCGCGGTCACGGTCAGCCGGAGAGCACCTTCAAGATCCAGAACGCCGATCAGCAGTACGGCGGAACGCCCGTGCCGATGCAGCGACCCGCGCCGGAAGGCGGTCCGCCCGGTCAGCGGCGGCAGACGGATCGAGCGGAGCAGCTCCCCGTCCCGCAGGACGGTCGTCCCGTCGCCGGTCACGAAATCCGCGACCGCGACCTCGCGGGACGACCCGGGGCCGAGCAGCGTGCACACCCCGCCGAGCGCCGCGCCGAGTGAGATCATCGGCCCGGCCGGCAGCGCCGCGCACAGGTTCCCGCCCACGGTCGCGACGTTCCAGATCTTGAACGACGCCAGGAACGAGTGGCAGCACTGGCCCACCACCTCGTACGCGCCGAGTGTCCGGAACAGCGTGGCGACGGTGCACGTCGCCGCGATCTCCACCCCGTCCTCACGTACGGTGATGGGCGACCATCCCGCGGACGGGAGGTCGAGCAACCGGGAGATCGACGGGCGTGACTCGCCGAAGAGCGCCGTCCCCCCGCCCAGCCAGGCGTCCCCGGGGCGCCACATGCCGGGCGCGGCCGGGCTGACCACTTCGGTGACCGTGTGCAGATCCACATTCGCACGCTACGCGCTGTGTGTTTCCGCTCAAGGCTTCTTTTCGGCGGACCTGGACTCGGGCCCTACGCGGTCCCCTCTCCGGAACGGCCGGCCCTGATCGGCGCGTTTCGGCTGGTCAATGCCCGGATCGACGGGTGCGGAAAGGACCTCGGGTGGATTCGCGCTGCCAGCCCGGCATCACCACCGCGTACCACTTCATCGTCGTTCCGATAACGATCGAGCTGTCGGCCCTGGTCGCCGCCTGACACCGCGCGGGAATCGTGGCGCCGGGCGTCAGGACGCAACGGTTACGACCGCTGAGAACGCCGCTGACGGCTCCGCGACGCCGATCGGTCCCCTGGTTGCGCCTTGACGGCATGACGGCCGTCAGGGCGATCAGGAGGCCGGCACCGGAACCGGAGCGGGCACCGCGGGCAGCGTGACCGTGAACGTGCTGCCCCGGCCGACCACCGACTGCACCGCGATGCCGCCGCCGTGGTCGCGCACGATGTCCCGGACGATCGCCAGACCCAGCCCCGGCCCCTGAACCGCCTGGTCCATCGCGTTCCCGGCCCGGTGGAACGGGGTGAACAGCCCGGGCACGTCCTCGGCCGGAATGCCGATGCCGGTGTCCGTGACCACGATCGTCACGGTCTGCTCGTCGGCGCCGCATCTCCAGGTCACGCTGCCACCGGCCGGGGTGAACTTGATCGCGTTCTCGATCAGCTTGCGCAGCGCCCGCTGCAACTGGGTCCGGTCGCCACGAACCCAGGCCGGTTCGGCGTCGAAGGTGACGGTCAGCTCCTTGGCGTGCGCCGCCGCGTTCAGCTCGCCGTTCACGATCCTCGCCAGCGCGGTCAGGTCGAGCGGCTCCGGG
>KL571313.1:16191-16336 GCA_000715855.1 Actinoplanes liguriensis | reverse complement strand
GTCGTTGATGGTGTCCTGGAGCCGATGCCCGTTGCGCAGGATCGCGGAGAGCGAACGCCGCTGCATCGGCGTCAGGTCCTCCTCCTCGTCGCCGAGCATCTCGGCGTAGCCGAGGATGCTGGTCAGCGGCGTGCGCAGCTCGTGC
>KL571313.1:14051-15897 GCA_000715855.1 Actinoplanes liguriensis | reverse complement strand
GGATGCTGGTCAGCGGCGTGCGCAGCTCGTGCGTGACGGTCTGGATGAAGACGTCCTTGCGCTGGTCAAGCATCCGCAGCTCGCTGATCAGCAGGTCCTGGTGGACCCGGATGCTGCGCCGGCGCAAGGCGCGCTCGACCTCATGGGCCACACTGGCCAGCAGCCGGTGCTCCGGTTCGGTGAACTCGGGCAGGAACTCGCGGACGACCAGCAGATATCCGCCCGGGCACTCGCTGTCGCCGCCCAGCACGACGGCCAGTCCACCGCCGCACGGCGCCGGTTGCCCGGCCGGCGCCTCCGCCAGCTCGGCCGCGAGCGCCGGATCGATGCCGGGCGCCGTCTCCGGCCAGCGCGTCGCGATCCGTCCGGCGCCGGGCACGAACAGGTCGCCGTAGACCGCGTCGGCCGCGAGCGCGCCCCCGACCCGGGTCATCACCCGCTCCCCGATGATCGCCGGGTCGGTCTCCTCCTGCTGCAGCTCACCGACGACCGCCGCGCACAACCACGCCCGGGCGGTCCGGGCCTGCTCCGCGGCGAGAAGCTCCTCGGTCTGCGCCGCGAGATCATTCAAAGCATCGATTACGGTACGGAGTTCCGCCGCCCCCGCCGCCTCGGCCCGCGCCGAGAGGTCCCCCTCGGCCAGGCGCCGGATCGTGTCGCCGACCCTGGCGAGCGGGACCAGCAGCTCCCGCCGGCTGACCCGGACCAGCAGGTAGCCGGCGCCGAGCACGGCCAGCACGAGCGCACCGGAGGCGATCCCGAGGAGCCGATCGGTCCGCTTGTCCGCGGCGATCTGGGCGCGCAGGTCGGCGGCGATCGCGTCGTCGACCGCGGCGTTGAGCGTGCGGAGCCGGTCGAAGAGCCGCTTGCCGAGCGCCTGAGGCTGGTCTCCGGCGCCCGGACGTCCCGTGGTGACCATCCCGGCGTACTGACCGAGCCAGTCCCGGGCGGCCTGCCGTTCGGCGTCGATCAGCTCGCGGACCTGCGGGTCATCGGTCTGCTCCCCGGCGCGGTCCAGCGCGGCGATCGCGGCGCCCTGGCCGCTCTCGTACGGGTCCAGGAACAGGCGCTCGCCGGTGAGCTGGTAGCCCCGGATCCCGGTCTCCGCGTCGGTCATGCGTTGCAGAGCGTGACGGTTGGCTTCACGCACCGTGCCGATCTGGGCGATGGCCCGCTCGTGGGCGTCACGGAGCCTGGCACCGACCCCGAACTGCACCACGAGGAACGCCGTGAACAGCACCAACAGGGCAGCGAAGCCCAGGTTGAGCCGCCACTGCAGCCTCATCGGCCGAGCCCCTCGGGACGGATCATGTTCCTCCCATCGGCAGGTGGCCCGGCGGAGATGAGTCCAGTTGACCATTCGGTGGAGAACACCATCGGCCGGATCACCGAGGCAGGCTGTGAAAACGGCCGGTGAAAGCGGTTACTGAGAGATCTCTGAACTTCGTTACCGATCCGTAATCAACGATGCCTCGTATACCTGTGGTTACTGCCACACCGATGAACCCGGGCCGATTGTCGGGTTTATAGCCGGAATTTCGGACACCCCAGACAGCAACATCACAGAGCGTGACCAAGATCAAGTGACGTGGGTTACTGACTAGTAGCCATGGCACTTGTAGTCACCGTGCCGGAGCGGCAACATTTCCCGAACGTTACGACGACGGCATCGACTCGCCTCACTGTTGACGGTTGGCAGAAGTGTCGCCCGTCGATGCGAGCCATCAGCAGATGGGCCGAACCGGCTGTCATCTCTTCTATAGGAGGATCCGTGGAGGATTCGCAGAGCGCTCCGGCCGCCGGGCGCACCAACTGGCGCCGGTTCTGTCTCTTATACACATCTCTG
>KL571313.1:5916-13843 GCA_000715855.1 Actinoplanes liguriensis | reverse complement strand
TGTATAAGAGACAGGCTGAGCACCGGTGCCCTGGCGGCGAACTTCGCCATCTCGGGCCAGCAGTTCAAGCTGTCCGCCGACACGCTCGAAGGCGAGGGCTTCACCCAGTACAGCGGCGCTCTTCAGACCGGCGGCGGCGCGGTCAAGCCGTCCGCCATGTCCGGCATCGGCGAGGCCACCATCACCAACCTTTGCCAGTCGGTCTCGCAGGTGACCCCGCTCGGCCGGATCACCCTTCAGATCCGGGCCGCGAAGGACGTCGCGGACAGCGCGCCGGACGCCCAGAAGGTTCAGGCGTCCAACCTGCTGATCGGCATGTCCGAGCTGTCGGGTGACGCGACCTTCACCAACATCGAGATCGGCCGCGACGCCTCCACCCTGAACAAGGCCGGCAGCGCCAAGGGCGACACCGTCGGCGGCTTCGGTCAGCAGGCCGACCACGTCACCATCCACAACCTCAAGCAGACGGCCTACTCGACCTCCGCGTCGACGTTCAAGCTGACCGGCATGAGCCTGAAGCTGCTCACCGGCGACGGCAACGAGTGCTACTGATCTAGCGCCATCGGGGCTCGCGGCACCACTTCCGCGAGCCCCATCCCTTTGCGTTCTGCCCCCTGTGATCGTGCGCGTAAGAAAGTTTCTGGAGGACGAGTGGCGACGGACGATTTCTGGAGCAAGTTCCGCCGATGGCGGCGGAGCCGGCCCTTCTGGGGCGGCTTGTTCCTCGTGCTGTCGGGCGTGGAGCTCCTCTGGAGCTCGAACATGGACCTCGCCAACATTCAGATTCACATCGGCCCCCAGGGATTCCTCTCCTACGTGCTGCCGCTCCTGTTGCTGATCTGCGGCGCGCTCGTCTGGATCTCGCCGGCGCAGCGCGCGTTCTACGGCATCATCGGCCTGCTCGGCGCGCTCTACTCGTTCATCGGGTTGAACCTCGGCGGCTGGTTCTTCGGCATGCTCCTCGGCATCGTCGGCGGCGCGCTGACGATCTCCTGGACCCAGCAGAAGCCCCCGCCCGGCAACCCGCTCCAGGGCCCGCCCGGATTCTCCGGCCCGCCCCAGTTCGGCGAGCCGCACGACGGCGTCCGGCACGACGCGCCGGGTGAGACCACCCAGGCGATCCAGGTCGCCGGGCACGACGACCGCCCGCACGAGAACGCCCCCGCCGTCAGCGACCCGAGCATCCTGCCCGGCTTCGAGCAGCCGCGCAGCGCCGTCCCGGCCGAGCCGGCCTCCTTCGATGCCGCCTCCTTCGACGCGGCCTCCTCCAGCGCGGCCTCCTCCGGCGCCTCCTCCGGCGCGGCCTCCTCCGGTGCCTCCGCCCAGCCGGACGGGGACGTGCCCGGTCAGCGCCGCGGCCTCAACCGCAAGGCGCTCGCGATCCTCGTGGTGCCGGCGTTCGTCGGCACCACCTTCCTGATCGGCAGCCGCCTCCCGGCCAGCGCCGACGACTGCCCCGCGGGCCTGCCCTCGGTCGCCACCACCTCGTCCTCGCCGGCCCCGGCCGCCTCCTCCGCGGCCGCCAAGACCACGATCGACGCGAAGCCCGCCAAGGGCGCCACGCCCACCACCCCCGGCAAGGCCGGCACGACCACCTCCGCCGCCCCGGCCGCCTCGGCCTCCGCCACGGCGACGGAGGACAGCGGCGGGATCCTCGACGGCATCCAGGACGTGGTCGACGGCGTCGGCAACCTGCTCGGCATCGGTGACGAGGAGTCGTCCACTCCGAGCGCGTCGCCGTCGGCGTCGACCAGTGAGGCCCCCGCCGAGCCGTCGGCCGCCGCCACGACGACCGCCCCCGCCGGCGACGACGCCAGCCCGTCCACCGCCGCGACCACCCCGAGCAAGGCCGCCAGCAGCGCCGCCTCCGACGAGGACATCATCCCGTGCCTCGGCGCTCGTCAGAAGGGCCTGGTCGCCGACGACGACGGCATCCCGCGCTCGGCTCTGAAGCCCGGCATCATGAAGGTCGGCTCGCTGACCATGATCGGCGCGAGCTACAAGGGCGTCGCGGACGTGCCCACCGCGAACGGCGTCATCAAGTCGCTCCAGTTCAACATGGACGAGGCGATCAACAAGCCGTTCAGCCTCACCATCGCCGAGCCGGGCGGCGGCACCACCACGATCAAGAGCAGCGAGCTCAGGACGAAGACCAACGTCCGCTTCTACACCCCGAAGTTCACCGGCAACCTGTTCGGCGTCATCCCGGTGACCTTCACCCCGGAGCAGCCGCCGCCGCTGACCCCGCCGCTCCTCTGGTTCACCGACGTGACCATCGACCTGGCCTTCGTCAGCTGCGACAAGCTGACCGCCGCGCCGCTCCAGATCACCGAGAGCTGATCCCCCCGCTCCACCCGCACAGAACGGCCCGGCGGTTGATCCGCCGGGCCGTCCTCGTTCAGCTTCTTGCCCAGCCCCGCGCCGTCGAAGTCAGCCCGGCCACCCGAACCACCCCGCCGGCTGCCCTGGCCGGCCCGCCGCCCGAACCACCCCGCCGCCCGAACCACCCCGCCGCCGGAACCACCCGGGCGCCCGAACCACCCAGGCGCCGGAACCCCGGTGGCCGCTTTTGATCAGCCGCCGCGCTGTTGCTGTTCGAGCCCGCCACTCTTGCGCTCGCGCCAGGCAGCGACCACCACGTCCGCATCAAAGGGCCGGAGAAGCACCGGCGGCCCGTCCATGAGACCACGCCGCGCCTTGTCGATCCGCGCGTTGATCTCCCCGACATGGTCCCGGACATCCCGCTCGGTGCGCAGCCGGTCGACCACGATCTCCAGGTCCTCGGCGGCCCGGCGCAGCGCCAGCGTCGGCGGCAGCACCCCCGCGGTGGCCCCTTCCCGGCGCAGCCAGTCCTTGACCCACCAGTCCTCGTCATACTCCCCGCCATACCCGGCGAGGGGCTTCCCGGCACCACTCAGATTCTCGAACTCGCCCCGCTCAGCAGCCTCACGGAGCTGGCGGTCGATCGACGACTCATACCAGTACCCTCCCATCCCGCAACATTACGACCCCCGCCAGCCTCATCCCGCCCAACGCAGACCAGCGCAGCCCCGCCCAGCCCAGCGCAGGCCGACGCAGTTCCCGCCCGGCGGCGCGGCTCGGCCCGGCGCAGTCATGGCCCGCGTCTCACCCGGCGCAGTCCCGGCCCGCGACCTCGCCCGGCCCCCCGCCGCGGCCTCCCCGAGCGCAGTCCCCGCCCTCCCAGAGGGGGCAGACCGCCTCGAAATCCATTGTCCCGAAGAACCGAAAGATCACGTCGAAGCCCTGTGGACAGCCCAGCAGTGTGGATAACGCACGCCGGGCCCGGTTTCGTGCTACTAGCCGTCCCGCTCGACGAACCGCGGTCGCGAGACGAGTCCACGAACCGCAGGTCATACCGTCAGGCCGACGCGGGCCAGCCGTCCGGCTCGTACCACCGAATCGTTCCCTTGCCCGACGCCTTGGCCGCATACATCGCGGTGTCCGCCCGCCGCAGCAACGAGCTGATGCCGCCGGCCTCCCCCGCCCGCAGCACCGCCAGCCCGATGCTGCCGCCCACGATCACCTCGGCCCCGTGCACGGTCATCGGCTCGGACAGCCGGTCCAGCAGGCGTTTCGCAACCGAGCCCGCGTCCTCGGCGCCGAGCTCGGTGACCAGGATCGCGAACTCGTCGCCGCCGAAACGGCTGAGCAGGTCGGTCTCGCGCAGTTCGGCGGCGAGGCGCCCGGCGACCACGATCAGCACTTCGTCGCCGGCGGCGTGGCCGAGCGTGTCGTTGACCGGTTTGAAGCCGTCGAGGTCGAGCATCATCGCGCAGACCTCGGCGCGCGACTCGGCCATCAGGTCGGCGGCCCGGCTGTGGAACGCGACCCGGTTCGGCAGCCCGGTCAGCCCGTCGTGGTGGGCCTGGTGGGCGAGGGCCGCTTTCTGTTCCTCCAGCTCCACGGTCATGCGTCCGACAGTGATCAGGGTGAGGAACTGCCGGACCAGGACGAGCGAGAAGCTGGACAGGAGGAGCCAGACGAGGACCGGGCTGAGCCGGCCGTCGTTCGCCTCACGCCATCCGGCGACGCCGACCGCGGTCACCACCGGCAGGTAGGGCAGCAGCGCCCACGGGCCGAAGACCAGGCGTTCCACCACGTCGGGGCCGGGCCGGGAGATGCGCAGGCGGCTGGAGACGGCGGTGGCCCAGGAGCCGAGGACGTATCCGGCGCCGGCGCCGTACGCGAACCAGTCGTCGCCGGTGACCCCGTTGCGCAGCGAGATCATCACGGTGGTGGCCTGCAGCAGCGCCGCCCCGGCGAGGACCTGCTGGGCGGTGATGCCGCGGTTCGGGGAGGATTCGGAGAGCGTCACGAGCGCCACCGACGAGCCGACGACGAGCACCGCGACGATGCCGACCGCGTAGCCCTGGAAGGCCCCACCGCGCAGCCCGGACAGCACGAACTCCCAGGCCAGGGCGAAGACGGCACCGGAGACCGCGGCCACGTCGATCACTCTGCGGACGCGGGCGATGCCCCGCAGCCGGTGGCCGGCGAGCAGCACCGCGACCGGGACCAGCCCGGCGGCGACCATGGAGAGGAGCGCGCCCGGGCCGTTGAGCGCCGGCCAGGCCAGCACGCCGGCGAGCATGAGCACGTTCGAGAGGCTCCACGACGTACAGGCGCAAGCGCCGAAGGCGTAGCCGACGCGGACCCGGGGTGAATCGCGGGCCTGGCGTGCCCGGCGGAGATAGTGCCATGCGGCGTAGCCGCCGGCGGAGGCGACGATCACGTCGGAGAGGACATATCCGGCGGTTCCCGGCAGGAACGGGTAGAGCAGCTGGACCGCCGCGGCGAGACCGACCCCCGCCGTCAGTGCCGCCCGCAGTCGCATGCCCACCTCGCGTCCCCGGTTGAGAGGCGTTGCTGTTGGAGAAGGCGTTGCTGTTTGAAAGGCATTGCCGGCTGAGAGGCCCTGCTGGCTGAAAGGCCCTGCTGGCTGAAAGGCCCTGCTGGCTGTGAGTACGTCGCCGGACGGCCGAGTATGGCATAGATTCCTGGCAACATCTGGTCACCGCGAAGGAGCCGAACGTGTGCCGCAACATTCACCAGTTGCACAACTTCGAACCGCCGGCGACGCCGGACGAGGTGCACGCCGCCGCATTGCAGTACGTCCGGAAAGTCGCGGGGGCGACGCGCCCTTCGCAGGCGAATCAGGCCGTTTTTGATCAGGCGGTGGCGGCGATCGCGGCGGCCACGCAGGCGCTGCTGGACGGCCTGGTGACGGCGGCGCCGCCCAAGGACCGTGAGGTGGAGGCGGCGAAGGCGCGGGCTCGCGCGGAGAAGCGCTACGCGTCCTGACCGGCCGAACCCGGGCCGGTCAGGCGTCGCGGTCGGCGAAGGTGTCCGCATCGGAGCGGGGCCGCGGCACAACCGGGCGCGCCCCGTCCCGAGCCGCCGCCGAGCCGTCCGGCAGCCGCCTGTCGAGCACCCGCAGCACCGTCGCGAGCAGCACCGCGATCACCACCACCGCGCTCAGGTTGATCAGCACATGCGGGTAGCCGAGATCGGTCACATCGGTGAACGGATACGGGTACCAGTCGGTGACCGCGCCGTACGCCAGCGTGTACCCGATCCACAGCCCGGGCCAGATCGCCGCCCACGCCAGGGTGCGCCCGTCGATCCGCGGCCGCGGCCCGAACAGCAGCCAGCCGAGCAGGGCTGCCCACGGCGCGATGTAGTGGAAGCCCAGGTCAGCGAGGTAGGCCGCACCGTGCAACTCGACCTGCCCGGCCAGGATCGTGCTGTAGACGATGCCGGTGATCACGATGCCGAGCAGCGCGTCGAGGCGGATCACCCGCCAGATCCGGCCGTCGCGTCCCCGGTCCCGGGCCAGCGCGATGGTCGCGATCAGCACCAGCAGGTTGCTCTGGATGGTGAAGTAGCTGAACAGCCGGACGAAACGGGTCACCACCGCCTCGTGCACCGTCGGCCCGGCGTGCGGCGCCGTGTCCGTGGCGGTCAGCACGATCTGGGTGATCAGCGAGGCGAGGACGATCAGCGCGAGGGCGCCGTGCCAGACACGCGACTTCATGATCTCTCCAGCCGGCCGTCGTTGATCTTCCTCATTGATCTTTCGCGGCAGCGTAGCGCAGGTCAGGGTGGTGCGGGCCCGGGCTGAAGCCCGGACCCGCTTTCGATGCGATCAGCTCGCGGCGGGCTTCTCGGTCACGGTTGCGGCCTGCTCCGGCTTACGACTGGCTTTCGCGTACGCCAAGCCGGCCAGCACCAGCGCGAGCAGTCCCGCGATGAGCCCGGCCCTGTCTCTTATACACCTCTGGGCGGTGCCGGCAGCGGCGGCCGGGACGATCGTCAGGACCGGGGCGGGGCTGTCCGGCTCGGTGCCGTCGGTGGTCGGCTCGTCGATCCACCGGACCACGTTGCCGTCCGAATACGTCTGCAGCGCCTTGAAGATCAGCTGGCCCGACTCGGGAAGCGCCCCCATCGACACGTCGAACTCCTGGAACTCGCCCGGCTTGATCTCCGAGCCCTTGGCCGCGGTCCAGGTGATCTTCGAGACCGCCTCGGTGATCTCGGTGTCGTGCGACTTGATCGGGGTGGCCAGCTTGCTCTTCACGGCCACGGCGGTCCAGCCCGGGATCGGCTTGACGGAGACCGATGCGATCGGCTGGCCGGCGGGGAGGTTCACCTCGAGCTTGGTGGTGCTGGCGCTGTCCGACTCGTTCGGCACGCGGAACGAGACCTTCGCGTAGCCGCCCGCGGTGGCCGTGCTCGGGTTGACCGTCACGTGCGCGGAGGCCGGGCCGGCGAACGCCAGGGTCAGCAGTCCGGCCGCGGCGGCCACCACCGCGGAACGCTTGAGCAGCGACATTGTTGGGGGAACCTTCCGTCGTATCGTCGCCCGCTGCCGGGCACACCCCGTTGGTCGGCCCGATGATGCGATAAGTTCCCGCCGATCTCCGATTTTCCGGCGCCGCTCACTCCTTCGTGATCACCTCCGCGACCCCCAGCCGCCCGTCCTCCGGATCGACCAAGGCCGCTCCGCTCTCATCCGGTCGCGTGACCTGCGGATTCCGCTCTTGGAGGCGGGCCACCCGGGGCGACGGCTCGGTGAACGGCACGCCGCGCCGGCCCCGCCCCGCATCGCTGTCACGTGCCGCATCCTTGTCCCGAGCCGCTTCCCTGCCGCGGGCCGCATCCGTCACTTCCCTGCTGCGCGGCAGGCGGACCTCGACCCGAAGGCCCGGATTCGCGTCACCGAGCGTGACCGATCCACCGTGCCTGCGCACCAGCTCCTGGACGATCGCCAGGCCCAGTCCCGAGCCGCCGGCGTCGCGTGCCCGGCCGTCATCCAGCCTGGTGAACCGGTCGAACACCCGCTCCCGGTCCCCCACCGGGATACCCGGCCCGTCGTCGGTGACCACCACCAGAAGATCAAATTCACTTTTCGCCGTACGCACGGTGACCGTCGACCTCCGATGCCGGCACGCGTTGTCCAGCAGGTTCGCCACCACGCGCGCGAGCGCGTCGGGATCGGCGACCAGCGGCAGGGGCCCGGTCGCGTCCTCGTGCCGGACGCCCGGATAGCGCGCCGCCACCTCCCCCACGAGTTGCCCCAGGTCGATCTGCTCCAGCCGCCGGGAGATCGGCCGGCCGCCCCCGTCGTCCGACCGGGCCAGCAGTAACAGGTCGTCGACCAGCCGGGACAGCCGCTGCACGTCGGCGAGCAGGTCGTCGGTGAGCGCCGGCCAGTCCGTGTCGTCCGGCAGCCGCTGCGCCACCTCCAACTCGGTACGCATGTTGGTGAGCGGGCTGCGCAGCTCATGGGCGGCATCCGCGACGAACGCCCGCTGCCGTGCCCGGGCGGTGTCCAGCCGCTGCAGCATGTCGTTGAGGGTGATCGCCAGCCGCCCGACCTCGTCGTGCGAGTCGGGCACCGGCAGCC
>KL571313.1:1923-5681 GCA_000715855.1 Actinoplanes liguriensis | reverse complement strand
TGCCGCCGGTGATCTCCTCGGCCCCGGTTCGCAGCGCGTCGACCGGCCGCAGCGCCGCACCCAGCGTCCGCCACAACCCGGCCGCGAGCAGCGTCACCAGCAGCGGGAACGCGATCAGCAACGTGACCTGGAGCAGGTGCACGCTCTGGGTGAGCTGGCTCGTGGACCGCGCCACGAGAATCCGCAGCGGCTGGGTCGCCGGACCGGCGGTCACTTTGACGACCCGGGCCGCCCCGTCGAAGCCGATCCGCTCCCCCGGGATCACGATGCCCTTGCGGTCGGGCAGGTCGCGCAACTCGGAGTCGTACAGGATCGGCACCAGCCGGTCCGCCGTGGCGGAGACCGCCCGCACCCGGCCCTGCTCGTCGATGACCTGCACCTGGACCCCGGGCGTCACCTGGATCGGATCGGTGAGCTGCCCCTGGTCCACCAGACGGGCCACCCCGCGCGCCGTCTCCAGCGCCTCGGCGTGCACCGCCCGCCCCTGCGCGAAGGTGAGCACCGCGACGAGCAGCACCCCACCCGCCGCCAGCCCGAGCGCCAGCGCGGCCGCCGATATCAGCAAAAGCCGTGCCCGCAGGCTGAGCTCCTGCAGTCGCCTATGCATCCGCCGCTCCTTCCGGACCCGCGTTCCCCCGCCGTACGTCACTACACCGCCGTGCGTCATTCCCCCGCCGTACGTCACTCCACCGCCCACCGCCACGCCTGCCGATCTGCTCGGCCGCTTCGCGCCGCGCATCGGGATTCGTCAGGCTTGCGTTCGCTCCGGCGCTTCCGCCCGTTCTGCCGCGACCAGGCGGTAGCCCGCGCCCCGGACGGTCTCCAGCCGATCCCGGCCGATCTTGCGGCGCAGATATCCGACGTACACCTCGACCGCGTTCGGCGCGGTGTCCAGCGCCGCATCCCAGACGTGATCGAGCAGCTCGGTCTTGGAGACCACCTCGCCGGGACGCCGGATCAGATACTCCAGCAGCGCGAACTCACGAGTGGTCAGCGTCGCCTCGGCACCGGCCACCAGCACGCGCTTCTCTGCCGGATCGAGCTCGACGTCGCCACAGGTGAGGACGACCGGCCGGGCCTGGGTGCCACGGCGGAGCAGAGCGCGCAGCCGGGCGAGCAGAACGACGTACGAGAATGGTTTGGTCAAATAGTCATCAGCGCCGCAATCCAGACCGTCGGCCTGGTCATACTCCCCGTCCTTGGCGGAGAGCATGAGCACCGGCAGCCAGTGCCGCTCCGCGCGCAACTGCCGCACAACCCGGTAACCGGAGAGCCGGGGCAGCATGACGTCGAGAATCATCGCGTCATAGCCACCGTGCCGGGCCATCTCCAGCCCGTCCTGACCGTCGTGGGCCACGTCCACCGCGAACCCCTCGGCCTGCAGCCCGCGTCGCAGCGCAGCAGCCAGCCGTTCCTCGTCCTCAACCACCAGCAACCGCACCTCCTCACCTTGGCACGCCGTCGTTGATCCTCGATACCGACTCTCAGTCACCTCTCAGCCCAAGCCCGGTCAACCGTCTATGGCCGCCATCACCATCCGCAGCGTTCTGACTGCTCAGGCCCCTGCGCATCGCCGGCCACCGACACCACCGGCAGCACGGGCAACAGCCACCCCTAATGACCGGTGTCAGCCTGGTCATCGCACGTTCTCGCCCCTTCCCGATGCTCCTACGCTGGTCGCGAACCCGCAGGCCGCGCGGGTCTTCCCCTACGGGTCCTTCTCAGCCTTGTCACAGCGGTGCCGAAGCAGGATTGATGCATACCAACGGGAGGTGGACATCGTGTCCGTGTGGAAATCCAGGCCGGCATTGCGCTGGCTGGTACCGGGAGCCACCGCGGTAGTCGTCATCGGGGGCGGCGCGGCGGCCGGCACGATCGTGGCCAGCGCTGACCCGTCGCTGCCGGACCGCAGCGCGGCCCAGTTGCTGGTGGATCTGCAGAGCGCCAAACCTGCCGGTCTCTCCGGCACCGTGGTGCAGAGCGCCGACCTCGGGCTGCCCGGCCTCGCCGGCCTGGCGAGCAACCTCGCCGGCGCAGCCACGCTTCCCGGGGGCGGGCTGGCCAGCCTGATCTCCGGAAGCAACACTGCCCGCGTCTGGTACGCGGGAGAGGACAAGGTGCGTTTCGCCCTGCAGGGGACGCAGGGTGAGACCGATGTGATCCGCAACGGGTCGGACGTGTGGCAGTGGAGCAGCTCGGACAACACGGGCAAGCACCTGAAGCTGCCGGCCGGCGTCGGTTCGAAGAGCGACAAGGCGCTGCCCAGCGCGGCACCGTCGACGCCGCAGCAGGCGGCCGACGCGGCGATCGCCGCGATCGACCCGACCACCAAGGTGCAGACCACCGGTGCCGCGCAGGTGGCCGGGCGGGACGCATACGAACTGCTGCTCAGCCCGAAGGACACCGACTCGCTGGTCGGGCAGGTGCGCCTGGCGATCGATGCCGAGCAGCACATCCCGCTGCGGGTAGAGGTGTACGCCAAGGGCCAGTCGAAGCCGGCGATCCGGGTCGCCTTCGACACGATCAGCTTCACCGTGCCAGATGCGGAGCAGTTCAAGTTCAACCCGCCGCCGGGCGCGAAGATCGACGAGGCGGGCACCCCGTCCGCCGACGCGAAGGGCGCGAGGCCCGCCACTCCGGCCTCGCCGGCGAAGCCCTCCTCGAAGGCCGAGGAGCCGAAGGTCATCGGCAAGGGCTGGACCTCGATCCTCTCCGCCAAGCTGCCGGCCGACGCGCTCAGCGGTCTGGCCGACGCCAGCAAGGGCACCGGCGAGGACGCCAAGACGGCGCAGGCCCTGCTGGGCGTGTTGCCCGAGGTCAGCGGCTCGTGGGGTAAGGGACGGCTGCTGAGCGGCTCGCTCTTCAGCGTGCTGATCACCGACGACGGCCAGGTGCTGGCGGGTCTGGTGACTCCGGAGGCGTTGTACAAGGTCGCCTGACCTCCGATCCGAAAATAGTTATAGAACTCTGCCGCCCAGCATGGCATGCTTGGGCGGCGGAGTTCTATAACTTTTTGGAGCAGAGATGTCAGCATCCACGGTTTCAGCAGCCTCGGCCATGAGCCCGCCGAGCCCGGCCGGCCGGTTCGGCGAGTTCGGCGGGCGCTATGTGCCCGAGTCCCTGGTCCCGGCCTGTGCCGCCCTGGAGGCGGCGTTCCGGGAAGCGTGGGCCGACCCGGCCTTCCACGACCGGCTGTCCCGGCTCCGCACCGAATATGCGGGCCGCCCCACCGCCCTCACCCCGGCGTTCAACCTCTCCGCGGAGCTCGGCGTGACGCTCCTGCTCAAGCGGGAGGACCTGGCGCACACCGGCTCCCACAAAATCAACAACGTGCTCGGCCAGGCACTGCTGGCACAGCGGATGGGCAAGACCCGCCTGATCGCCGAGACCGGCGCCGGCCAGCACGGTGTCGCCACCGCCACCGCGGCGGCCCTGTTCGGCATGCGCGCCACCGTCTACATGGGCGAGCGCGACATCGAGCGGCAGCGCCTCAACGTCTTCCGGATGGAGTTGCTCGGCGCCGAGGTGATCCCGGTGACCAGCGGCAGCCGCACCTTGAAGGACGCCACCAACGAGGCTATGCGCGCCTGGGTCGCCGCGGTCGACGACGCGCACTTCTGTCTCGGCTCGGTCGGCGGGCCGCACCCCTACCCGTGGCTGGTCCGTGAGCTGCAGCGGGTGATCGGTGAGGAGGCCCGCGCGCAGGTCCCGGCCGTGCCCGACGTGGTGGTCGCCTGCGTGGGCGGCGGGTCCAACGC
>KL571313.1:0-1647 GCA_000715855.1 Actinoplanes liguriensis | reverse complement strand
CCATGACCAACGGGTCCCCCGGGGTCGTGCACGGCTACCGCTCCATGGTCCTGCAGGACACCGACGGCCAGGTGCTGGAGGCGGAGTCGATCGCGGCCGGGCTCGACTACCCCGGCATCGGCCCGGAGCACGCACATCTGGGCACGAGCGGCCGGGCGGAATATCGCACGGTGACCGATGACGAGGTGCTCACCGCGGTGGTCCGCCTGGCCCGTGCCGAGGGAATCATCTGCGCGCTCGAGTCGGCGCACGCGGTGGCCTGGGTGCTCCGGGCGGCCGGCACCCCGGATCTGCCGACCGGCTCGACGGTGCTGCTGACGCTCTCCGGGCGCGGCGACAAGGACATGGCGACGCTGGCGGGAGAGATCCGATGAAGCGGCTGAATCCGTACCTGACCGGCGGCATCACTCCGGACTGGATCGACTATCTGCTGGCCTATCAGGAGGCGGGCGCCGACGCGGTGGAGATCGGGCTGCCGTTCTCCGACCCCATGATGGACGGCGCCACCATCCAGCAGGCCTCCGACCAGGCTCTGCGGCGCGGCGTCACGGTCGCCTCGATCCTTGCCGACCTCACCGCGGCCCGGGATCGGATCCGGGTCCCGCTGATCGCGATGACCTACGCCAACCTGGTCTTCCGGGACGATCCGGAAGCCTTCTGCCGACGGCTCACCGGGGCCGGGATCACCGGCTTGATCGTGCCGGATGTGCCGATCGACGAGGTCGGCCGTCTCGAAGCGGCCACCGCCGCGACCGGCATCGACCTGGTCCTGCTGGCCGCGCCGGTCACCACCCCCGATCGGCTCGCCCAGCCCAGATCGGCCGGCGCAGCCGCGGGTTCGTCTATGCGGTGAGCGTCATGGACACCACCGGCGAGCGCGATGCGCTCGCCGCGACCGCGGCGCCCCTCGCGCGGCGGATCAAGGAGGTCACCGATCTGCCGGTGCTGATCGGGTTCGGGATCTCCACTCCCGCGCAGGCCGCCACGGCCGCCCGTGCCGGGGACGGGGTGGTTGTCGCCTCGGCTCTGATGCGTAGGGTTCTGAACGGCGCGTCACCCGATGACCTGCGAGCCGAGGTCGCCGCGTTCCGTGCCGCCCTCGACCAGGTCGACCAGGAGATGCCCGTTGCCCGCGCGCACACCGAAGTATCAGGTGATCGCCGATGACCTGACCAGCAAGATCAAGGACGGTGAGCTGCCGCCCGGGTCCGCGCTGCCCCCGCAGAAAGAGCTCAGCACTCGGTACGGGGTGACGCTGGCAACGCTGCGGCAGGCCCTCAAGCAGTTGCAGGACGAGGGTCTGCTGTCGCAGGAGCCCGGCCGGGGCACGTTCGTGTTCCCACGGGCGAAGTACCAGCTCACGTCGCTGCACGGCTTCGCCGAGGATCTGCGCGCCCAGGGCCAGACGGTGACCACGGAGATCCTCGACCAGGCGGTCGGCGCGCCACCGGACTGGGCTGCCGCGATGTTCGGCGACGGGCCGGTGCTGCGCCTGGAGCGGCTGCGCCTGGTCGCCGGGCGACCCGCGGTGCACCAGACGTCCTGGGTTCGCGGCACGGACCTGGCCTCGGCGGACTTGAGCGACACGTCGCTGTATGCGGCGCTGGTCGAGCAGGGCCACCTAGTGCACCTGTCTCTTATACACAT
>KL571312.1:48645-52702 GCA_000715855.1 Actinoplanes liguriensis | reverse complement strand
GCCCGGAAGGGTCCCCGCGGGAGCGGCGGACCCGGACCACAGCGGAGATAGGCAATAAAGATCTTCGGGGTTATCTGAAGCGGACAATCACCAGCTGAACCACTTGGCGAAGAACCCCTTGCGGTCGGTGTTGACCGTCGGCGTCTCGTCCAGCGTGGGCGTCGTCGGCGGAATGGGACGCGGCCGCGGCGCCACGTAGGTCGACGAGGAGCGGTAGACGTTCGGCGGCGGCGCGTTCGGGTCCAGGTGCAGGTTGTTCAGCTCCTGGAGGAGGTCCTGCGCGGCGGGCCGCCCCCGCGGATCGTTGTGCATGCCCCGCCGCAACACGTCGGTGAGTGCCCGCGGCACGCCGGGCAGGTCCGGGATGGGGCGCAGGAACAGGTCCATCAGGGTGATCAGACTCGGACTGCGGTCGGACTCCCAGCGCGGCGGCCGCCCGCTCATCACGGCGTAGAGCGTCGCGCACAGCGAGTAGACGTCGGCGGCGCCGGACGGCTGCTCGTGGCGGAACATCTCGGGCGGCGCGTACGCCGGCGTGAGCACCTCGAGGGTCACCGACGAGTCCCGCATCTCGCCGAGCACCGCCAGCCCGAAGTCGGCGAGCACCGCCTGGTTGAACTGCGAGTAGAGGATGTTGGCCGGCTTCACGTCCCGGTGCAGCACCCCGTTGGCGTGGGTGTGCACGAGCGCGTCGGCGATCTTCACCCCGACGTCGCGTGCCTCGGCCGCGGTGAGCGGCTTGACCCGCATCCGGTCGAGGTACGACCCGTCACAGAGCTCCATGATCAGGTACGGGTGCTGGTCGACCGTCACGCCCACGTCGAACAGGTCGACCACGTGCGGGTGCGAGGACATCCGCCCCGCGGCCCGGGCTTCCCGCAGGAATCGGGCCTGGTCCCGAGCGTTGTCGAGGGTCCGGTTCTCCATCTTGATCGCGACCTCACGGCCGACGGAGTCCTGGGTAGCCCGGTATACGGTCGCGTAGCCCCCACGGGCCATGACCGACAAGCCGGACATGCCCGGGACATATGGCACGGGCAGGGCGCCAGGCGGTGTCTCCGTCACGGCTTAGAAAATACGCCAGCGGGCGGGGAGATCATCCGGGCACGTCAGACGCGTAGGCGACAGTTTCCGCCGGAGCGGCTTCGACCTCGCTGACCGCAAGGGTGTCACGCAGCTCTTCGGCCGCGCTCCGCTCGCTGGTCTGCTCGGTCGAATGGGCCAGTCGGACCGCGTCCTCGGCCGCGGCGCGCGCCTCCACGTACCGATCCGAGGCGGCCAGCACCCGGGCCCGGACCATCGCGGCCACCACCCCGCTGCGGACATCCTCGGCCTGCACGTCGCGAGCCCGCTCGATCCAGGTCAGCGCCTCGCCGACACGGCCCTCGGCGAGCAGCGCGGACGAGTACGACGCGAGCGCGTGCCGCCGCGAGAAGAGCAGCGACGGCGACGACGTGTCGCTCGCGATCGGCGCCAGCAGCCCGATCGCGGTTGCCGCGTCCCCCGCCCTGGTCCGCGCCTCGGCGAGCAGCACCCGCGGGCCGACCTGGGCCGGCGCCAGCGCGTTGTGCGGCTCGACCGCGGTCATCACCCGGCGCGCGGCCGCCTCGGCGGTGGCCAGGTCGCCCAGTTGCATCGCGACGAACCCGTGCAGCGTGCCGGCCATGCCGAGCAGCAGCGGATGGCCGGTCCGGTCGGCGAACCAGAGCGCGTCGCCGAGCAGGTCCGCCGCGTGGTCGAACTCGCCGAGCCCGCGCGCGATCGCCCCGCGCACCACCATCGCCAGCCCGCAGCCCCAGTCGTCGGAGACCTCCTGGAACTCCCGGTAGGCCCGCCGTGCCTGGCTGTCGGCCGCGCCCAGGTCGCCCAGCTCGGCGGCCGCATACGCCTCGACGACCCGCAGTGTGCCGACCGCCCAGCCCTCGCCGACCCGGTCACCGAAGGGCAGGAAGATCCGGGCCAGCCGGCGTGCCTCCTGCAACCGGCCGGCCAGCAGCCGGGCGAACGCCGTGGTGCCGCGCAGCCAGGAACGGCCGACCGGGTCACCGAGCTCGGCGAAGAGCCGCGCGGCCCGGCCGAGCACCGCGTCGGTGCCGGCGAAGTCGCCCCGGGTGGTGGTCACCCAGGCCAGGTTCTGCAGGGCCCAGGCCTGGCCGTGCCGGTCACCGGCGGCAAGCGTCACCTGATAGGCGGCGGCGAACCGGCTGCTCGCCTGGCTCAGCCGGCCGTTCAGGAAGTCGGCCATGCCGAGCCGGCGCATCGCGTTGGCGCGCTCCGGCAGCAATTGCGCCTCGGTCGCCACCTCCAGCGCCTCCTGCCACGCGGCGACGGCCTGGCCGCTGTCGCCGAGGGCCTCGTGCGCGCGACCGACCAGGATCATCGCCTCGGCCCGGCAGACCGGGTCCTCCGCGGCGCTCTTGGTGATCTTCTCGCCGGAGGCGAGCGCCTCCTCGGCCCGGCCCAGCCGCAGCAGCGCGCGGGCCAGCACCAGCTGGTCGGGCAGCGGAAGGTCGCCGCCGGTCAGCACGCTGGCGCGCTCCGCGTACTCGATCGCGGCGGCCGGCTCGATGTTGGCCAGCGCGCGCCGAGCCATCCGGCCCAGCGCGCCGACGGCCAGCGCGGCGACCTCGCGGACCGTAGCGTCCGGCCGCAGCCGCACGGCGTCGGCCAGCTCGATCGCGGCCTCCGCGTGAGTGGCCACGAACGCGTCCCGCTCGTTGTCGGTCAGGTTCAGCCGGGTCGCCCCGTCGGCGTGCCGCCCGACCGTCTCGGGCGCCGCCCAGGTGGCCAGGTAGGCGTGCCGCTCGGCCAGGTCGGCCTTGCCGATGCCCGCGTACGCCGCCTCGCGCATCAGCGGAGTGGTGAACTGGAAGCCGCCCCGGCTGCGGTGGATCATGCGCCGTTGCAGCAGCTCGTCGATCGCCGGCTCGAGCTCCTCGCCGGGCGCGCGACGCTCCTGCAACGCCTCCAGCACGCCGGTCGGCACGGTCGTGCCGGCCACCGACGCGTCCCGCAGCACCGCCCGCGGCTCGGACGGCAGCGCGTCGATGCGTGCCGCGAGCACCGCCGCGAGGTCGCGGGAGAGCAGCTGGCTGCCCAGCGAGCCGGCCGCGAGCTGCCACTTGCCGGCCGCGTTCGCACCGACCGACGGGGTCAGCGCGCCGCGCTCCATCAGCAGGGTGACCATCTCGGCCAGGTAGAACGGGTTGCCCTGGGCGGTGGCGAGCATCCGGTCGGTGTCGGGCTGGGGCAGTTTCCCGCCGCTCAGGTACGACCCGAGCAGCCGCGACGCGTCCGCACCGCGCAGCGGCGGCAGGTTGTGCACCTCGGCGTCCGCGACCCGGGTCAGCGCGCCCGTCCGGACCAGCTCGGGGCGACCCAGCAGGAGCACCACCACCGGGCCCTCCAGCAGGGACAGCGTGCTGCCCAGCGCGTCGACCGTGGTGGCGGTGGCGTCGTGCAGGTCGTCGACGATCACCATCAGCGGGGTGGTGGTGGCCATCGCGTTCAGCAGGTCGGCGACGGCGATGGAGATGGCCTCGGCGTCCACCCGCTTGGCGCTGCGCGGCCAGTCCGCCGGCGCGGCCGGGCCACCCGGGTTGACCGGGGCCTCGCCGTAGCCGAGCAGGACCAGCAGCCGGTCGATGTCCAGGGTCACGCCGAGCCGCTGGGCGACCTTGCGCAGCCGCTCCTCGACGACCGTCCGGCCGACCGAGCTGACCACGTCCTTCGGCAGACCGGCGGCTTTGCGGACCAGGTCGGCCAGGGGGGCGTAGCGGCGGCGCTCGCCGAACGCGCGGCAGCGCACACGCAGGACCCGGGCGCCGTGCCCGGCGGCCAGCCGCTTCACCTCGCCGGCGAAGCGGGACTTGCCGATGCCGGCCTCGGCGGTCATCACCAGCACCCGGGGCGTGCCCGAGTCGATCGCCTCGGCCAGTCGCCCGGAGACCCGGCCCAGCTCGGTCTCGCGGCCCACGAACGGCGCCTCGTCGCCCAGCCCGGAGCGGGTGCCCGGGGCGTCGTGCAGGCCGAGCAGCTCGTAGGTCGGCACCGGCTC
>KL571312.1:44538-48346 GCA_000715855.1 Actinoplanes liguriensis | reverse complement strand
GGCGTAGACCGTGCCGACCGCGGCGGCGTCGGCCAGCCGGGCGGCGGTGTTCACGGTGTCGCCGATGACGGTGTATTCGATGCCGGCCTGCATGCCGGCGACCACCTCGCCGGTGTTCAGCCCGACGCGCAGGCCCAGCGGCGCGCCGCCGCCGCGCTCGTCGTCGAGGACCCGGCGGACCGCGCGCTGCATGCTCAGCGCGGCGCGGACCGCCCGCTCGGCGTCGTCCTCATGGGCGACCGGGGCGCCGAAGACCGCCATGATCCCGTCGCCGGTCAGCTTGTCCACGTGACCGCCGAACGTCTTCACCGCGCCGGCCAGCGCGGCCAGGACCCGGTCGGTGACCGCGCCGACGCGTTCCGGGTCGAGGTCCTCGGACCAGGAGGTGAAGTCGGAGAGGTCCCCGAAGAGCACGGTGACGATCCGGCGCTCGGCGGCCGGCATCGCCGCGGCCGCGGGCAGCGCGGAGCCGCAGTGATGACAGAAGCGGGCACCGGGCACTGCGACGGTGCCACACACAGGGCAGGTCACAGCCGGTCCAAACCGTCGGCCCCTGCCGCTGATTCCCGATTCAGATGGTCGATCTGCGCGGCCGCCGACCACTCGGCCGCGAACCGCACCCGCAGGGCGATGTCCGGGTAGACCACGTCGACCACCGCCTCCGGTGTCCGCGCGCCGGCCGCCATCGCGGCTCTGACCTGCGCGAGCCGTTCCCTCCGGTGATGCAGATACTCCTCGGCCAGGGCGGCGGTGTCACTCCGGGCCGGCCCGTGGCCGGGCAACATCAAAATTTTCCCGTACGTCTTCAGCAGTTCAAGACTCGTCAGATAGTCACTCAGGTTCCCGTCGGGGGCGGCCACCACCGTGGTGCCGCGGCCCAGGATCGTGTCGCCGGTGAACATCACGCGCTCGCCCTCACACTCGACGAGAAAGCACACCGAGTCGCCGGTGTGTCCCGGAGTGTCCAGCACCTGTATTTCCAGCCCGTTCCCACCGAGGATCACGCGTGGATCGAACGGCGCGGTGAGCACCGGAACGCCGCCGAGCAGCTCGGCCAGCCGTCCGGCCCCCTCCACGTGATCATGGTGACCATGCGTGATCAGGATGGCCTGGAACGGCCCGCGCTCGGCGATCCCGCGCAGGTGCCCCTCGTCGAGTGGACCGGGATCGATCACCAGGGCGTGCTCCGCCCCGGGAGCCCGCAGGATCCACGTGTTCGTGCCGTCCAGCGTCATCGGGCCCGGGTTGGGAGCGCGCAACAGCGACACCCAACCCGGCAGCCGGTCGACGATCGGATTAACCGTGGCCGACGCGGGCTCAGCACCCCCCATGCCCAGAATCGTACGTCGCGATTCCAGCGTGAGCCGAGACACGATGTCCGTTCTGGTCACCTCGGGTCAGTAAACCCGGCCGAACCCGCACAAGATCACGCCACTTCGGCGATGACCTCTACTTCCACCGGCGCGCCCAGCGGCAACTCGGCCACACCGACCGCGCTGCGGGCGTGCCGCCCCTGCTCACCGAGCACCTCGCCGAACAGGTTCGAGGCGCCGTTGATCACGGCCGGCTGACCGGTGAAGCCCGGCGCCGACGCGACGAACCCGGTCACCTTGACGATCTTCACGAGCCGGCCCAGGCCGACCAGCGACTCGATCGCGGCCAGCGCGTTCAGCGCGCAGATCTTCGCGAGACCGGCGGCCTCCTCGGTGCTGACCTCGGCGCCGACCTTGCCGGTCTGCGGCAGCTTGCCCTCGACCATCGGCAGCTGGCCGGAGACGTAGACGTAGTTGCCGGACTGGACGGCCGGCACGTAGGCCGCCAGCGGCGGGACCACGGTCGGCAGGGTCAGGCCCAGCTCGGCCAGCCTCGCGTAGGCGTCCACGCCGCCCTCGCCGGCGACGGGCGTCGTCACGACTTCGCCCGCTTCATGTAGGCGATCAAATTGTCCGGGTTGGGACCCGGCACTACCTGGACCAGCTCCCAGCCGTCCTCGCCCCAGTTGTCGAGGATCTGCTTGGTCGCGTGTACCAGCAGGGGCACGGTCACGTACTCCCACTTCTGCATGGCTCGGACACTCCTTAGTCGGGTACGGCACAGCTTAGGGCCCGTTGATCGGGCGGGCTGGTTAGGCTGAGCGGGAACATGCACGGAAAGCACGCGAGTGACCGCGGAGGGTGACGTGACGCAGCCCGGCCATCCGGAACCGCCCCCGCCCGAGCCCGAACCGCCGGCGCCGATCCCGCCCGAGCCGATCCCGGTCCCGGAGCCCCCGCACCACACCGCTCCCACCGGGGGCCGGCACGCGCTCCCCGAGGCGGCCACGGAGCATCCGGTCGTCGCCGGGTGGCACCAGCCGCCGCCGCAGGGCCCGTGGCACGCTCAACACGAGAGACCCGGCGAGTGGCAGTACCCGCCACCCGAGCACCTGGCCTGGGAGCACTCCCCACCGGCCGAGGTGCAGCCACCCGAGCCGGAGCCGATCTGGGTGGGCCTGACGAACGGCCCGCAGCCGCCCGCGCAGGGCGACGGCCCGGCCACCCGGCGCTCCTCGCTCTTCGTCTCGGCCGCGCTGGTGGCCACGCTCGCGCTCTGCGGGGGCGGGGCGGTCTCGGCGTACCTACTGTTCCGGGACGCGGACAACCCCGGCTCGCCGGACCCGGCCACCGCGGTGAACCGTTTCCTCACCGCCGTCTACACCCAGCAGGACGCCGCCGCTGCCCGGGACCTGGTCTGCCGCAAGGCGCGCGACGCGACCAAGCTGAGCGACCGGGTGCAGCAGATCCGCGACTACGCCGACGGCTACGAGGGCGCGACCTTCCGCTGGGACGATCCCGCCGTGACGACCGACACCAACGGCGAGGCAGAGGTCGGCGTACGCGTCGTCATGTCGACCGAGGACGAGAAAACCGCTGCTCAGGACCTGGAGTTCACGGTCGTGCGCAAGAGCGGATGGCTGGTCTGCGAAGTCTCCGGCTGAGCCGGGTATCGCGCACGCCGTAACGTGGACCGCATGGGCGAGCATCACGGTAACTGGCCGGAACGACTGCACATCGTGACCGGCAAGGGCGGCACCGGGAAGACCAGCGTCGCCGCCGCGCTGGCCCTGGGCCTCGCCGCCGGTGGCCGCCGCACGCTGCTGGCCGAGGTGGAGGGCCGGCAGGGCATCGCCCAGCTCTTCGGGCTGGACCCGCTGCCCTATGCGGAGCGCCGGATCACCACGACCACCGGTGGCGGCGAGGTGCGCGCCCTCCCCGTGGATCCCGAGGAGGCCCTCCTCGAATATCTGGACATGTTCTACAAGCTCGGCGCGGCCGGGCGGATGCTGCGCAAGGTCGGCGCCATCGACTTCGCCACCACGATCGCCCCGGGCCTGCGTGACGTGCTTCTCACCGGCAAGGTGAAGGAGGCCACCACGCGGTCCGCCGACGGCCGCCGGGCGTACGACGCGGTGGTGCTCGACGCCCCGCCCACCGGCCGGATCGGCCGCTTCCTGAACGTGACGGCGGAGACCGCCCGGCTCGCCAAGATGGGCCCGATCAAGACCCAGAGCGACGGGGTCTCCTCCCTGCTGCGCTCACCGATCACCGCGGTGCACGTGGTCACGCTGCTGGAGGAGATGCCGGTGCAGGAGACGCTCGACGCCGTCGAGGAGCTCACCGGCCTGGGCATCCGGGTCGGGCGGATCATTCTGAACGGCGCCCGGCCACCACTGCTGGCCGGCGGCAAGGTGACCAAGGCCGAGATCAAGCGGGGTCTGGTCGCCGCGGGCCTGCCGGCCGCCCCGGCCACGGTCTGTCTCTTATACACA
>KL571312.1:43245-44307 GCA_000715855.1 Actinoplanes liguriensis | reverse complement strand
GCCGAGGCGCAGGCCCACCTGACCCGGCGGGAGCTGGAGGAGTCGCTCCGGCTCGAGCTGGCCGAGCGGGGCCGGCCGATGGTTGAGCTCCCGCAACTTCCCGACGGGGTCGATCGAGCGGGGCTGGATGTCCTCGCTGATCGCCTTCTATCGGTTTGACTCGGTCTTCCCCCGCGGGACGGCTCAGTGCGTTCGATCACGCCGCGTCCGATCAAGACGCCTTACTCTGGAGTATGTGGTTGATGTGACCGCTCCACGGCTCGACGTCGACGGTCTGCTCGCCGATCCGGGCATCCGGATCGTGGTGTGCTGCGGGTCCGGCGGGGTCGGTAAGACCACCACGGCCGCCGCGCTCGGGCTGCGGGCCGCCGAGGTGCACGGCCGGCGCACGGTGGTGCTGACCATCGACCCGGCCCGCCGGCTCGCCCAGTCGATGGGCCTGACCGAGCTCGACAACACTCCGCGCCAGGTCAAGGGCATCGAGGCCGGGGCGTCCGGCGGTGAGCTGCACGCCATGATGCTGGACATGAAGCGCACCTTCGACGAGGTGGTGGAGCAGCACACCAAGCCGGAGCGCGCCGCGGAGATCTTCGCGAACCCCTTCTATCAGGCCATGAGCTCGACCTTCGCCGGCACGCAGGAGTACATGGCGATGGAGAAGCTGGGCCAGTTGCGGGCCGGCGACGAGTGGGACCTGATCATCGTGGACACCCCGCCGTCCCGCTCCGCGCTCGACTTCCTGGACGCGCCGGCCCGGCTGTCCCGGTTCCTCGACGGGCGGATGCTGCGCATGCTGCTGGCCCCCGCACGTGGCGGGCGCAGCATGTTCAGTCTGGTCACCGCGTCGTTCGGGCTGTTCTCCCGGGCGGTGCAGAAGATCCTCGGCGCCCAGTTGCTGACCGACCTGTCGGGCTTCGTGGCGGCGCTGGACTCGATGTTCGGCGGCTTCCGGCAGCGCGCCGACCAGACGTACCGGATCCTGCAGGACCCGCAGACCGCGTTCCTGCTGGTCGCGGCGCCGGAACGGGATGCGATCCGGGAGCTGTCTCTTATACACATCTC
>KL571312.1:41501-43073 GCA_000715855.1 Actinoplanes liguriensis | reverse complement strand
ATGCCGCTCAGCGGCCTGGTGCTGAACCGGATGCATCAGACCGAGGAGGCCGGCCTGCCGGCCGCGGAGAGCGAGGCCGCCGCCGAGCGGCTGGCCGAGGCCGGCGATCAGGCGGTCACGGCGGACGTGCTGCGGATCCATGCCGCGCTGCTGCGGCAGGCCGAGCGGGAGACCCGCGTCGCGGCCGGGTTCACCGAGGCGTTCCCGCAGGTGCCGACGACCGCGGTCGCGGCACAGCCCGCCGACGTGCATGACGTCGACGGGCTGCGGACGATCGGAACCCTGCTCGCCTGAAAATCGGATCAGCGGGTGGAGACCAGCACCTTGTCGGCGCCTTTCTCCTTGAGAGCGGCTTCGAACATCTTCCGCCAGCTCGCCACGTGCGGGTGGCGGCGCAACAGAGCGCGTCGCTCCCGTTCTGTCATGCCTCCCCAGACGCCGAACTCGATCCGGTTGTCCAGGGCGTCGGCGAGGCATTCGTAGCGCACCGGGCAACTGCGGCAGATCCTCTTCGCCACGTTCTGCTCGGCGCCCTGCACGAACAGCGCGTCAGGGTCGCCACTCTGACATGCCGCCATGCTGGGCCAGTCGCTGATCATCCCCATTGGTAAACGTCCCCCCTTGCATTTCACCCCCGAACGTCCGGCGCGGCTGCCCATGTCCCCCAAGGCCGCGCGGACGTCATGCGAGATGTCTCGCCGGACCATCATGCTCTGTAGTTGGGTGATTACGCAACGTTGTCCCTCAAATACGTATAGCCCGGTAGTTCCGGGCAAAGCGGCCGCGACGCCAGGGCCGAACGGGGGTATCTTTGGTGCAAATAGGGGAAACCGCTGCGCCGGTAGGGGTGACAGGTCACACTCAAAACGGGCGAAGGCCACCTGCTCGGCAGGCGGTCGCGTGCACTCTTCGCGTATCCTGCCTCGGGTGACCTCCTGGATGCGCAGACGCGATCACAACATCTTCACGAACGCGACATCGTTGCTGGTGTGTGGCCTGTTGGCCGGTGTGGTGGTGGCTGCGGCCGCCTTCCCTGCCGCGGCGATGTCCGGTCTCGCCGCGAAGGCCGGCGGGACATCGTTCGCCAGTCTGCCCAGTGAGCTCAAGGACTTCAGTTCCCCGCAGATCACCCGTGTCTACGCCTCGGACGGCAAAACGCTGCTGTCGCAGTTCTACGACGAGTTCCGCAGCGACGTCCCGCTGAAGGACATCTCGAAGAACATGCAGACGGCGATCGTCGCCGCCGAGGACCGGAAGTTCTACGAGCACAACGGCGTCGACCTCAAAGGCGTCGCCCGCGCGTTCGTGAGCAACAACCAGGGTGGCTCCCAGCAGGGCGCCTCGACGCTCACGATGCAGTACGTGCGAATGTCCCTGGCCTACTCGGCGACCAACCCGCAGGAGGTGATCGACGCGACGAAGGACACCCCGAAGCGCAAGATCACCGAGATGAAGTACGCGCTGCAGATCGAGAAGCAGCTCTCCAAGGAGCAGATCCTCGAGCGCTACCTGAACATCGCGCCGTTCGGTAACCAGGCCTACGGCATCTACGCCGCCAGCCAGGTCTACTTC
>KL571312.1:40377-41280 GCA_000715855.1 Actinoplanes liguriensis | reverse complement strand
GTCTACTTCAACAAGAAGCCGAAGAACCTGGACGTCGCCGAGGCCGCGATGCTGGCCGGCATGGTGAAGGCCCCGTCGAGCTTCAACCCGACCGTCAAGTCGGGTCACGAGCAGATCTTGGCCCGTCGCGACAACTACATCATCCCCGGGATGGTGGAGATGGGCGCGATCACGCAGGCCGACGCGACCAAGGCGAAGAAGGAGAAGATCCCGACCAAGGTCAAGCCGGTCGGCAACGGTTGCGTCTCGGTCGCCAAGAACAACTGGGGCTTCTTCTGCGACTACTTCTACCGCTGGTGGATGAGCCAGGAGGCATTCGGCGCCACGTCGTACGACCGGGAGCGTCGCCTCAAGAGCGGCGGCTACAAGGTCGTCACCACGCTGGACCTGAAGGGTCAGGCGTCGGCCCGCGCCGAGATCGTCGACCGGCAGAAGGACACCAGCAAGAACGCGCTGCTCCTGGCCGGCATCGAGCCGGGCACCGGCAAGGTCCGGGTCCTCGCGACGAACCGTAAGTACGCGCTGGACGACCCGGATCACCCGACCAACAAGCTCTCGCCGGACCCGAAGAAAAAGAAGAAGGGCATCCGGGGCTCGTTCCCCAAGACGACGAACCCGCTGATCACCGGTGGTGGCGACATCGGCGGCTATCAGGCCGGTTCGGTCTTCAAGATGTTCACCATGGTCGCGGCGCTGGAGAAGGGCATCCCGCTCAGCTACCCGATCAACGCACCGGCGGTGTTCCACTCGAAGTACAAGACGTCCCCGTCCGACTCGTCGGCCTGCTCCGGCACCAGCGACTGGTGCCCGCGCAACGCGAGCGCCAAGGAGGCCGGCGTCTTCAACATGTGGACCGGCTTCGGCCATTCGGTGAACACCTTCTTCGTGCCGCTCGAGCAGAAG
>KL571312.1:32209-40139 GCA_000715855.1 Actinoplanes liguriensis | reverse complement strand
CGGAGAACGTGGTCGCCGTCGCCAAGCGCTTCGGCATCCAGTTCCGCACCTCGGTCGACCAGCTGAACGCCAAGAACGCGGCCGGCTGGGGCTCGTTCACCCTCGGCACCATGGACTCCACCCCGCTGGAGATGGCGAACGCGTACGCCACGCTGGCCGGTGACGGCAAGTACTGCGAGCCCACCCCCGTCGAGCAGATCATCACGAACGACAACGAGAAGATCGACGTCGGCAAGCCGCACTGCATCCAGGCCACCACGAAGGACGTCGCTCGTGCGGCGATCGACGCGGCCCGGTGCCCGGTCGGCGACTCGCCCCAGCTCGGCAGCTGTGGGGGCAGCGGCACCGCCCCCGACACCCACGGGATCGTCAACCGGCCGGTGTTCGGCAAGACCGGCACCACCGACAACAGCAAGACCGCCTCGCTGATCATCGGCACCACGTCGCTGGTCGTCGCCGGTTACATGGCGGTGCCGGACTGGCAGAACCACACCGACCAGATGTCGCACCCGATCATCAACAAAGCGGTGCAGTACACGCTCAAGGACTACATGAAGGGCAAGCCGAGCGTTCAGTTCAAGAAGCCCGGCAGCGACAAGATCTCCATCGGCGATCTGCGCAGCGTCCCGGACGTGACCTGTGACTCGATCGACAGCGCCAAGGACAAGATCAGCGGCGCGGGATTCGACCCGGTGGTCGGCCCCGAGGTCGAGTCGGACTGCCCGGCGCACACCGCCGCGGGCACGTCGGAGCGGCGCACCATCAAGGGCGGCGCGGTGACCATCGAGGTCAGCAAGGGCAAGAAGGAACCGAACCAGGGCCAGAACCCGAAGCCGGGGAACACACCCGGCGGATAGGCGTCAGGCGACGAAACGGGGCGGGAGACACGGTCTCCCGCCCCGTTTCGCGTACGTGGTCAGCTGAGCCGGCGCCGCACCTCGGCAGCCACCCGGCCGCCCTCCGCGCGCCCCGCGACGGCGGCCTGAGCCGCCTTCATGGCCGGACCCATCTGGGCCTTGCCGGTGAACCCGCCGGCCGTCAGGGCCTCGCCCACGATCTCGGCGATCTCCGCGTCGGTGAGCTGTTTCGGCAGGTAGCGGTCGAGGACCTCGCCCTCGGCCGTCTCCTTCGCCGCCTGGTCCGCACGACCGGCGCCGGAGAAGGCGGTGGCCGCCTCGCGACGCTTCTTCGCCTCCTTGGTCAGCACCGCCAGCACCTCGTCGTCGGAGAGCTCGCGGGCCTCGTCACCGGCGACCTCCGCGGTCCGCACCGCGGACAGGGCCATCCGCAGCGTCGAGGTGATCAGCTCGTCCCGGGACTTCATCGCGGTGTGCAGGTCATCGTTCAGGCGGTCTTTCAGCGTTCCCATGGACGGAGAAACTACTCTTGCCGTCATGCGTAAGCGCTCCCTTATTTCCGCAGCCGCCGCGCTGGCCGCCGTCGGCGGTGCGACGTTCGCCTATGCCTCCCTCGTCGAGCGGAACATGTTCACGCTCCGGCGTTTCGACGTCCCGGTGCTGGAGCCGGACGCGGAACCGCTGCGCATCCTGCACCTGTCCGATCTGCACATGATGCCGGATCAGCGACGCAAGCAGGAATGGGTGGCCGGGCTGATCGGCACCGACCCCGACCTGGTGATCGTCACGGGCGACAACATGGCTTCGCCGTATGCGGTGCCCGGCGTCCTGCGCGCCTTGGAGCCCCTGCTCGACGTGCCGGGCGCGTTCGTCTTCGGCAGCAACGACTACACCGGCCCGGTCCTCAAGAACCCGTTGCAGTACCTGCTGCCCGACCGGGAGTACGTGCACGGCGTCGACCTGCCCTACGACGACCTGCGTGCCGCGTTCACCGATGCGGGCTGGGCGGATCTGAACAATGCCCGTACCGTCCTGAAGGCCGGAGGCCGCTCGATCGAGTTGGCCGGGGTCGACGACCCGCACGTCGAGCGCGACGACTACCCGTCGGTGTCCGGGCCGATCAGCGCCGGCGTCGACCTGCACCTCGGGGTCACCCACACGCCCGCCTCCCGGGTGCTCGACCCGATGGCGGCGGACGGCTTCGAACTGCTGCTCGCCGGGCACACCCACGGCGGGCAGGTGTGCGTGCCGGGCTACGGCGCCCTCACCACCAACTGCGACCTGCCCACCCGGATGGCGAAGGGCCTGCACCGCTGGCCGGGGTCGGACGCGTGGCTGCACGTCTCGGCGGGCCTGGGCACCCATCCGACGGCGCCGATCCGGTTCGCCTGCCGTCCGGAGGCCTCGATCCTGACCCTGATTCCGCGCTGACCTGCGCAAACGTTGCGAGGGGATCCCGGATTTCGAGCCTGCGGCCAGGTCCGCTAGTATTCTCCTCGTAGCAACGGGGTGTGGCGCAGTTTGGTAGCGCGCTACGTTCGGGACGTAGAGGCCGTGGGTTCAAATCCCGCCACCCCGACCAGGCTGCAGTAAGGCCCGGTTTCCGGAAACGGAAGCCGGGCCTTTCGCTTTGTCCGCGAGCGAAACCGCCGCAACGACCGGGCCGGCGGCCGTCCGTAGATCACTCGCCCCCACGTCGCGCGCGGGCAGATCCGGCGGTGCCGGTCTCCATCAGCCCGCCTCGCCCTGCCGACCGCTGAAGCGCTTTCCACACCGAGAAACAGGGCCTTACATTAAAAATGCTTGTGCCGCTGACCCAAAATGCGAGTCGGCGCCATGACGTACGCCATAGGCATTTTAATAGGTGAATGCATTAACGCTCTGGATGCGGCTGGTCAACAGAACCCGGCCCCAGACCGAACATCCGGAGGAAGGCGGTGAGGAGCAGAAGCCCCACCAGACAACCCGTGGAGAGGACTGCGCTCAGCACGCCGACGATGAGCGCCTCAGAGTAGCCACAGGCCCAGATCCCCTGGTCAGAGCTGTGACACGGCCCCTGCAACCAGGCGAACAGCAGGCCCGCCGGAATGCTCGACACCGCTCCGGCGGCGGCCGACAGGTAGAACCTCAAGCCGATCCTGCGGCCGGTGATCCATCGCGCTATCCAGACTGCGAGCATCACGACTGGCACAAGAAAGGCGAGTGGAAAGTCCGCGAGTATTGACAACAAGGCTGCATATTATCACCCTGGGCGCTCCGCGTAAATAAATTCCTGGCTCACCCAAGGGACTTTACCTATCCACGATCGTCGCTATATGGTCCTCGTAGGCAGTGGCTCCCGCCCATCGCATGCGCGGAGACCGGCCACTCGCCCGTCGTCTGGCCCGCCCACGCCCTGATCGGCGGCCACGCCGGCCTGTCACCCGTCGCCCACGGCCCCTTCGAACCCTGCGGGATCGCCGTGGGCTTTGCCATGCACAGTTCTACTCAGGAGTCTCCGTGGATGAAATGGTCTTGAAGGCTCAACGGTGGGTCAACGCCACCTACGGCTCGATCTCCGGGTACGTGCGATGCGCGGAGGACGGGAGCACCGGCTGGGGCACCATGTACTCGTTGACCCGCGCGTTACAGAGCGAGCTCGGCATCACCGCGCTGTCGGACACGTTCGGGCCGACCACCCTGGCGAAGTTGCAGGCTTACGGCAACGTCGGCCTGACCTCGTCCAACATGAGAATGAGAACGATCGCCGAGGCCGCGCTCTACTGCAAGGGCTACAGCGGTGGCGACCTCGACGGCACGTTCAGCAACGGCACACAGGCCGGACTCACCGCGGCCGTCGGGAACATGGGTATCGGCAGCGGTGTCAACCTCGTCGCGGTCGAGCCGAAGGTGTTCAAGGCACTGCTCACCATGGACGCCTACATCTCGGTGAACGGTGGGGACGCCGACGTCCTGGCCGCTCAGCGCTGGCTGAACGGGAAGTTCTACCAGCGGGCCAACTTCGCCATCGGGCCCTGCGACGGTCATTTCTCCCGCGGCGTTCAGCAGTCGCTGGCGAAAGCCTTGCAGTACTCGCTCGGGCTGGGTGACAGCGGCGCGGACGGCGTCATCGGCGGCGGCACCCGATCGGCCATCAAAGCGCAGGCGACAGTGTCGGTGAACGGTGGCACTGCAATCTTCCTGCAACTGTTCCGCGCCGCTCTGACGTTCAACGGCTACCCCAACGTCTGGCAGAACGCGTCTACGACCTTCACCTCGGGGCTGGCCTCCGTGGTCCAGGAGTTCCAGGAGTTCAGCAAGCTGCCGAAGACCGGCGCCGGTGACTACCAGACCTGGATGTCCCTGCTGTTGTCCACCGGCGATCCCGACCGCACGGGCACCGCAATCGACGTCATGTATCCGCTGACCAGCGCGAAGATCGCCACGCTGAGGACTCGGGGCGTCAAGTATGTCGGGCGCTATCTCACCGGCGGAACGAACAAGGTGCTCACCAACTCGGAGATCGCCCTGATCTTCGACAACGGCATGTCGATTTTCCCCCTCTACCAGGAGTATGGCGACAAGGTCACCTACTTCAGCTACGACCAGGGCTTCACCGCGGGACAGGCGGCGTATGCCGCGGCGAAGAGCTTCACCGTTCCCGTCGGCACCACCCTGTACTTCTCGGTCGACTTCGATGCGCTCGACACCGAGATCACCAGTGCCGTGATCCCGCACTTCCAGGGCATCAACGCGGCGATGAACGACGACTACGGGATCGGCGTCTACGGCTGTCGCAACGTCTGCATCCAGCTTGCCCGGGCCGGGCTCACCAGCAGCAGTTTTGTCAGCGGCATGTCCTGGGGCTACAGCGGCAACCTCGGCTATCCGCTGCCGAAGAACTGGGCGTTCGACCAGATCACGAATCTGACCGTCGGCAGTGGCACCGACGCCTTCGAGATCGACAACGACATCGCTTCCGGGGCCGACCTCGGCTTCAACAGCGTCAGCCGCCCGCGGGACCCGAACGACGCGGTCTACACCTACCTGATCTGGCTGGAGGCACGGGCGCTCCAGTGGGTCGAGAAGGGCAATCTGAGTCGTGGAATGCCCGAGTTGGTCGCGCAGTACCTGCGGAAGCGGCACGACCTCTACGAGTTCACGGGCTCACAAGACACCTTCGGTTACCTGGATCAGGAGTGGATCGACTACGTCAACAGCTATCCCGGCCGTCCGGACGCCGCGCAGCTGCGTGATCCCGTGCTGTTCCGTAACGTCGACCTCGATCACTTCGGCGCCTCGTTCGGCGGAGTGATGAACCATGAAGTCCCGACCCCCGGAACGGGGAAGGCGAATCTGGGCGACATCGGTGGCTGGGGCGGCGACCTGATTTCTGTGCTGGGCAGCTTCTGCGTCGCCGGCGAGTCGGCCACCTTCGCGTACGACTTCGGCAAGCGATACATCGCCGACATGGCCGCCTCCGGCTTCTTCGACATCGGCGATTTCATGGCCGACATGGACGCGCTCGTCGTCGGTGAACGATGCCTGGCGAAGTCGGACGCCAAGCTGTCCGACCTGTTCCGCGAGTACTACTCGGATCGGACCGCGGCGAAGAGCCGATGGAGCACGTTCCTCAACACCCGCTTCGGTGGAACCCGCTCCGAACGCGTGGAGTCCGCGTCCAGCATCTTCTTCTACGACGGCGACGTCATGCTGGTGGCCGCCCGGAACGGGCTGTGGACGCAGTCCTTCCTGAACAGCGGCTACCTCACGATCGGGCTGGTGCCGAACCAGGTGAAGAGCGACATCGCCGAGGCATTCGTCGATGTCGCTACGGAATTTGCGGCCAGGTGACCATGAACAACGGAGAGAAGGCCATGGCGGAGCAAACTGGCATCGGAATCACCCGGCGAAACCTGCTGGCGGCCACCGGTATGACGATCGGGGTCGCGGTGGTCGATCTCGGCGTCTCCGGAGCACCGGCTTCGGCCGCGCCGGCCGCCGTCGACCTCGAGGTTGTCGGTGGCGACCCGGTCGCCGTCCTCTCGTCGGACGGCTCGACAACGGTGACCACGGTGCCGCGGCAGCTCGCAGTCCAGGTGGGTAGCAGCAGCCCACTGCCGGCCGGAACGCGGTTGAAGGTCACCTACGATCGCCGGATCTACGCGCTCGTCGAGCCGCCCGCGGTGACACTGCAGGGCAGGCTCCTACCGGTGACCAGCGAGACGGTCAGTGACGCCGACGCGGCCGGGCAGGACGTCTGCACCATCACGTTGCGGGAGGCGGTGCCGCTGTCAGCGGATGGCAGCACGGGATTGGTGGCCGTCGTGGGGACAGCGCGGCAGGTGTCGTACCCGAACGACCTCGTTCGCAGGTCGGTGGACGCCTCGGCCGAACTGCCGGCGACGAGCCGGACCGCGCACGCCCGTCGAAGTCTGCGGCCGACCGCAGCGGGGAGAGCCGGCAAGGGCGCCACGCCCTGGGGCATCGCGCTGGACGGCGGATGGGTCCGGCACAGTTGGGGCCCGGATGCCGAGTTCTCCTACTACTGCCCGATCCAGGTGACACTGCGCAGCGTGGGACCGGGCGCGGCCCCCGCACAGCCGGGTTTCACGGTGTCCGTCGATCCTCGTCTGGTTCAGGAGCTGCGCGTCGACGCCGTACGGCTGAACGGGAAGAAGGTCCGGACCAAGGTTTCCCGGCTACGCGCTTTCCGCGACGGCGCCGTGTACCAGACGGACTGGCGAGTCCTGGACAGGCTGGCGGCCGGTGACGTGCTCACTGTCGATCTGAAGCCGGAGCTGATCCGTCCGGTGGGCGCGCTGCTCTCCATCAAGCACCCGGTGGTGAGCTTGAGCTCGCTCGGCGATTCGCCCACTCGACGCGACACCGGCATGAACAGCCTTTCCCGTCAGGACTCGGTCTACGCCTAGGCCGCACCGACGCGGGTCTCCGCAGATCGGGTCCGGCCCCTATGTGCAAAGGGCCGGACCCGATCCATCCTCAGTGGCTCGACGGGCATCCGCAGAGCCGATTCGTCCGGCCATGCCGATCAGACGGCGAACTGCGGGCGGACCGGAACTCCGGCCAGCGCGGGGCCGACCGGGCGCGGCACCATCTGCTGCGGCACGGAGTAGGGCCCCAGCATGGTCTCCACGACCGGTGCGATCGTCTGACGCTCGCCGAGTTGCATCAACCGGGTGGCACGGGCCAGCGAACCGGTCTCGCCATCGCGGAAGCCCTCCCGGTAGCCGCGCTCATAACGCTCGCCCCGACCGAAGGCCCGGCCGAGCGCGAAGCACGACGATCCGGCGAAGGCGAGCAGGAAGAGGATGGCGAAGGGCGTCACAGCAATGTTCCTTCCGGGCACAAGCCGCTAATTAGGCGAAAACTACCCCAAACAGACATAGAATGCCGTATTGCAGAGATCAATGACGCTAACGGGTGACGACCGGGGTGCTGCGCGCCGACATACCACGGCCTGACAAGCTGGGACCTTGTGACTGACTCCATCGACCTCGCCCGTCAGGTTCGCTCCGTAAGCCGTCTGACCGGCGAATTCACGCTGCGTTCCGGCCGCATCGCCAACGAATACTTCGACAAGTACCAGTTCGAGGCCGACCCCGTCCTCCTCGACAAACTCGCCGAGCGACTCGCCGTGCTGATCCCCGAGGGCACCGAGGTGCTCGCCGGCCTGGAGATGGGCGGCATCGCGGTGGTCACCGCACTCGCCCGGCACGCCCAGCTCCCCACTGCCTTCGTCCGCAAGGAGGCGAAGAAGTACGGCACGGCCCGACTCGCCGAGGGCGCCGAGGTCGCCGGCCGCCGCGTGCTGGTCGTCGAGGACGTCGTGACCTCCGGCGGCCAGGTCGTCATCTCCACCGGCGAGCTGCGCAAACTGGGCGCGCACGTGGACCACGCGCTCTGCGTGATCGACCGGGGAGAGGGTGGCGCCCAGGCGCTCGCCGACGACGGCATCACCCTCCGCGCGCTGCTGACCAGGGCAGATCTGGACGCCGCCGCTTCCTGACCGACCGGGCTCGATGTGGCGCGTGCCAGCGCGTCACATCGCGATCAAATTCTTCATTGCCTAT
>KL571312.1:28928-31994 GCA_000715855.1 Actinoplanes liguriensis | reverse complement strand
ACACAAGGCCCGCGTCTGGTCACGGTAGCCACGCGAGTCGCGGTTTCGGGCTGGTTCTCACCGTTGTTATGCAGGCCCGATAACAACGGTGAGGGCCAGCTGAACAAGCGAGACTGACGCTGGGTCGGGCCACGGCGTGGTAGGAGGGCGGAGCGGCGGGTTACTTGGAGAGTTCCGCCGCGAGGAGCTCGGCGGTCTGGACCGTGTTCAGGGCGGCGCCCTTGCGCATGTTGTCGCCGGTCACGAAGAAGTCCAGGGCGCGCGGGTCGTCCATCGCGCGACGGATCCGGCCGACCCAGGACGGGTCGGTGCCGACCGCGTCGATCGGCATCGGGAACTCGCCGGCCTCCGGATCGTCGACCAGGATCACGCCCGGGGCGTTGCGCAGCACCTGGCGGGCACCGTCCGCGGTGACCTCGGCGGCGAAGACCGCGTGCACGGCGACCGAATGCCCGGTCATCACCGGCACCCGGACGCACGTCGCGGAGACCTTGAGCGCGGCCAGACCGAGGATCTTCCGAGTCTCGTTACGGAGTTTGAGCTCCTCGGACGACCAGCCCAGCGCCGCGATCTGCCCCGCCCACGGCACCACGTTCAGCGCCAGCGGCGCCGGGAACGGACCGAGATCGTCGCCGACCGCCTGCCGTACGTTGCCGGGACGCGAGCCGAGCAACCGGTCCCCGGCGACCTTGGTGAGCTGGTCGTGCAGCGTGTCCACGCCGATCTGCCCGACCCCGGAAGCCGATTGGTACGACGCCAGGACCAGCTCGCGCAACCCGTACTCGAAATGCAGCGGAGCGACCGCCATGATCATCGCGGCGACCGTGCAGTTGGCGCTGGAGACGATGCCGCGCGGACGGTGGCCGAGGTCCTCCTGGTTGACCTCGGGCACGACGAGCGGCACGTCCGGCTCCATGCGGAACACGGCGGAGTTGTCCACCACCACGGCGCCCCGCGACACCGCGACCGGAGCCCAGTGCGCCGCCACGTCGTCGGGCACGTCGAACATCGCCACGTCCACGCCGTCGAACGACTCGGCGGTCAACGGGAGCACCGGCAGGGACTGCCCCCGGCACATCAGCGACTTGCCCGACGAGCGGGCGGACGCGATCAGCCGGATCTCGCCCCAGACGTCACGCCGGGACGAGAGCAGGTCGAGCATGACGGTCCCGACGGAACCGGTGGCTCCGACGACGGCGAGCGTGGGCCGCGCCATCGGCCGGCTTACCGGCCTGTACCGCCGTAGACGACGGCCTCCTCCGAGCCACCCAGCTCGAACTGGTCGTGCACGGCGCGGACCGCGGTGTCCAGGTCGGTGTCGCGGCAGACGACCGAGACCCGGATCTCCGAGGTGGAGATCATCTCGATGTTCACGCCGGCCTCACCGATGCACGCGAAGAACGAGGCCGCGACGCCCGGGTGGGAGCGCATGCCGGCGCCGATCAGCGAGACCTTGCCGACGTGGTCGTCGAAGAGCAGGCTCTTGAACTTGATCTGATCCTTGATCTTGTCGAGCGCGCTCATCGCGGTCGCCCCGTCCGCCTTCGGCAGGGTGAACGAGATGTCGGTGCGACCGGTGCCCTCGGTCGACACGTTCTGCACGATCATGTCGATGTTGATCTCGGCCTGCGCGACGGTCTCGAAGATCCGGCCGGCCGCACCCGGCTCGTCGGGGACACCGACGATCGTGATCTTGGCCTCGCTGCGGTCGTGCGCGACCCCGGTGATCAGTGCTTGCTCCACGTCAGGGTCCTCCATCGAGCCGGTGACGAGCGTGCCTTCTTTGTTCGAGTACGAAGAGCGTACGTGGATCGGCACCTTGAAGCGGCGCGCGTACTCCACGCATCGCAACATCAGCACCTTCGCCCCGCCCGCGGCCAGCTCAAGCATCTCCTCGTAGGTGATCTTCTTGATGTGCTGGGCGTCCGGGACGATCCGGGGGTCGGCGGTGAACACGCCGTCCACATCCGTGTAGATCTCGCAGACGTCGGCGTGCAGCGCCGCGGCGAGCGCGACCGCGGTGGTGTCCGAACCGCCGCGGCCGAGGGTGGTGATGTCCTTGGTGTCCTGCGACACGCCCTGGAAGCCGGCGACGATGGCGATGGCGCCCTCGTCCAGCGCGGTCCGCAGGCGGCCGGGGGTCACGTCGATGATCCGGGCCTTGCCGTGCACCGAGGTGGTGAGCACGCCGGCCTGGGAGCCGGTGTAGGACCGGGCCTCGTAGCCGAGGTTGTGGATCGCCATGGCCAGCAGCGCCATCGAGATGCGCTCACCCGAGGTCAGCAGCATGTCCAGCTCACGGCCGGGCGGCAGCGGGCTGACCTGGTTGGCCAGATCCATCAGCTCGTCCGTGGTGTCGCCCATGGCGGAGACGACCACGACCACGTCGTCGCCGGCCTTGCGGGCGGCGACGATGCGCTCGGCCACGCGCTTGATGCGCTCGGCGTTCGCCACCGACGAGCCACCGTATTTCTGCACCACTAGAGCCACGGTCGACCAATCCTTTCAGGGCAATCGCCACCACCCTAGCCGCGTGACCACGCGACCTCGACAGACGATCCCAGAATCCGGCCGTTCCGGTGCGACACGCGGGAGCTCACAGCCGGGCGTGTCGCGTACTGCGGGCGGTATGAGGCGAGAATGTCTCGGTGCGCCTTCCCTCCGGATCCGGTCGCGGCCTGTCCGCGCTGACCGCCGTCGTGCTGGCCCTCGGCCTGGCCGGCTGCGGCGGTGACGACGCGCCCGACGCAGCCCCGACCACGTCGCCCTCGGCGCCGGCGACCGGCGGGAGCCCGGACGCCCGGATCCAGCTCGCCGGCCTGGCCGCGCTCGCGATGGACCGGCGCTACGCCGCGCTCTACTCGTTCACCGGCGGCGACGGTGTCGCCCGCAACGTGGTGGCCACGGTCGCCAGCGACGGCACCTGGCGGGTGGACATCGCGAACGGCGCGCTCGGCGGGGCCGCGGACGTCTCGATCGTGCGCAACCCGAACGGCGTCTACCAGTGCACGCTCTCGATGACCGGCGCCCCGATCACGCCCGGCTGCTGTCTCTTATACACATCTC
>KL571312.1:27358-28663 GCA_000715855.1 Actinoplanes liguriensis | reverse complement strand
TGTGTATAAGAGACAGGCTGGCCGGCGCGGAGGGCAGCTGTTACTCGGTCGACTCGATCACCGCCTCGCTGGACCCGCCGGTCGACGTCGGCGTCTACTGCTACGCACCGGACGGCCTGCTGACCGCGGCCCGGGTCGGTTTCGGCGTGCTCAAGCTGGTCCGGCAGGTGGCCGCCCCGGCCACCGTGCAGTTCCCCGGCCCGGAGGTGGGCGGCGAGGCGATGGGCATGGGCGCGCCCGAACGAGCCACCGATCCAGCCACCGATCAGGCCACCGGACCGGCAACCGATCCGGCTACCGCCCCGTCCGCGGCCGCGGGCTGAGGGCGAATCCCACCATCCGGTCGTTCGGATAGCCGCCCAGATGTGGATCACGTAACGTGGGGTTCGACATGTGGCAGGTGAACCTCCTCCTTCTCTGCCGCGACGGGGCCTCATTCCAGGCCGGCACCCCGTCGCGGTGGTGACGCGCGCCGCCTGCTCGTCTTCTTCCTGACTGGAGCAGTCACATGTCCACGTTCGAGAACACCCAGCGGTCCAGCTCGATGCCCTTCCAGCGGTACGAGTCCTACCAGAAGCAGTTCGCCGTCCCGCTGACCGACCGCCAGTGGCCGGGCCGCGTCGTCGAGACCGCCCCACGCTGGTGCGCGGTCGACCTGCGCGACGGCAACCAGGCCCTGATCGACCCGATGTCCCCGGAACGCAAGCGGCGGATGTTCATGCTGCTGGTGAAGATGGGCTACAAGGAGATCGAGGTCGGCTTCCCGGCGGCGAGCCAGACCGACTTCGATTTCGTACGGCAACTGATCGAGCAGGACCTGATCCCGGACGACGTCACCATCCAGGTGCTGGTGCAATGCCGGGAGCACCTGATCGACCGGACATTCGAGTCGATCCGCGGCGCCAAGCGCGCCATCGTGCACTTCTACAACTCGACCTCGGTGCTGCAGCGGCGAGTCGTCTTCGGCCTGGACCGGGACGGGATCACCGACATCGCCACCACCGGCGCCCGGCTCTGCCAGAAGTATGCGGAGATCCACACCCCGGACACCGAGATCTTCTACGAGTACTCGCCGGAGTCCTACACGGGCACCGAGCTGGATTACGCCCTGGAGATCTGCTCCGCGGTGATCGACGTGATCGACCCGACGCCGGCCCGCCCGCTGATCATCAACCTGCCGGCCACCGTCGAGATGGCCACCCCGAACGTGTACGCCGACTCGATCGAGTGGATGCACCGGAACCTGCCCCGCCGGGACAGCGTGATCCTGAGCCTGCACCCGCACAACGACCGCGGCACCGCGGT
>KL571312.1:23406-27112 GCA_000715855.1 Actinoplanes liguriensis | reverse complement strand
CGCTGGGGCTGAACCTGTTCTCGCAGGGCATCGACCCGCAGGTCGACTTCTCCCAGATCGACGAGATCAAGCGCACCGTGGAGTACTGCAACCAGCTGCCGGTGCACGAGCGTCACCCGTACGCGGGCGACCTGGTCTACACCGCCTTCTCCGGCTCCCACCAGGACGCGATCAAGAAGGGCTTCACCGCCCTGCAGTCCGACGCGGACGCGGCCGGCACCGAGATCGACTCCTTCACCTGGGGCGTCCCCTATCTGCCGATCGACCCGAAGGACGTGGGCCGCACGTACGAGGCGGTCATCCGGGTCAATTCGCAGTCCGGCAAGGGCGGCGTGGCGTACATCATGAAGGAGGAGCACAAGCTCGACATGCCGCGGCGGCTGCAGATCGAGTTCTCCGGCGTGGTGCAGCACCACACCGACGAGGAGGGCGGCGAGGTCTCCCCGCAGGCGATGTGGGACATCTTCGCCACGGAGTACCTGGTCGAGCACCAGCTGGGCACCGCGTTCAAGGTGGAGTCGTACAGCACCGCCACGGTGGACGGCAAGGTCGAGATCGACGTCGAGGTGATCCATCGCGGTCAGCGCCGGCCGCTGGTCGGTGTCGGCAACGGCCCGATCGACGCGTTCACCCAGGCCGTCGAGCCGCTGGGGATCAAGGCCCGGGTGCTGGACTACCAGGAGCACGCGCTGACCTCCGGTGGCGACGCGCAGGCCGCGGCCTATGTCGAGGTCGAGGTCGGCGACCGGACGTTCTGGGGCGTCGGCATCGACGCCAACATCGTCAGCGCGTCGATCAAGGCTGTCACCAGCGCTGTCAACCGCGCTCGTTGATGTCACCGGTCTGACTGAAAGCGTCCCACCCACCACTCGCCGAACCGCCATCCCCCGTGCCGCCGAGAGGCGGCACGGGGGTCGGGGCCTTACGCTGAGCAAGTGCCCCCACGTAACGCTGCTCGATGGCTTCTTCCGTTTCTGATCACCGCCACCCTGACCGCCGGTTGCGAGACCGTCGACGCCGGTGACCCCGGCAGCACCGGCGGGCCGGCCACCGGATCCGGCTCTGGTTCCGGCTCCGGATCCGGCTCCGCCAAAGACGCCGAGGCGTTGCTCGGCAAGCTCACCGTCGTTGCCAAGACCGGGACGATGTCCGGCTACAGCCGGGAGAAGTTCCCGCACTGGAAGAGCACCGGCAAGAACTGCGACGTCCGCGACTCGGTGCTGGAGCGCGACGGCAGCAAGGTCAAGAAGTCCGGCTGCAACGTGGTCGCCGGGACCTGGAAGAGCATCTACGACGACAAGACCCTCACCGCGCCGGGCCAGGTGGACATCGACCACATGGTCCCGCTGGCCAACGCGTGGCGCTCGGGCGCCGCCAAGTGGACCACGGACCAGCGTGAGGGCTTCGCCAACGACCTGGACCGCCCGCAGCTCGTGGCGGTGTCGGCCGGCTCGAACCGGTCGAAGGGCGACCAGGACCCGTCGACCTGGAAGCCGCCGGCGCAGGACGAGTGGTGCGCGTACGCCCAGGATTGGGTAATCGTGAAGAGCTACTACAAGCTCACCGTGATCCAGAAGGAGAAGGACGCCTTGAAGGAGATGCTGGGGACCTGCTGATGACCGAATCCGAACAGAGCGCGACCCCGGCTCCGGCAGCCGAGCCGGCTCCGAAGGCAGAGCCGACTCCGAAGGCAGAGCCGGCCGGGAAGAGCACCGACATCGTGCCCGGCCCGGGCGGTGTGATGACCGACGAGGTCGGCGTCGTGACCGGTGACCTGACGCTGCGCAGCGAGCTGGCCGGTAACGACCTCACGCTGCGGGTGCAGTACAAGGACGCCGACGAGTGGTACACCGTCACCGGCGGCAAGGCCACGCTCGCCGATCCGGCCGACGTGGACGCCGTGCACGCCATCGCGGTGGGACTGCTGAACCGCCCCGAAGGTTGATCGATACTCGTAGTCTGCCGGGGCGTGTCCCTCCGACTGTTGTCCCGGCTCGTCGTCGCGGCCGTCCTCGTGCTGGCCGCGACGACCGGGTCGGCGGCCCACCGGCCGCCACCCCCGATGACGCTGGGTAGCGTCATCCCGGCGCCCGCCGAGGTCGTACCGTCGAAATCGGAGCCTTTCCGGCTGACCGGCAGCACGGTGATCACGGCGTCCGGCGCGGCCGTGCCGGTCGCGGATCAGCTCGCCGCCGCGTTGCGGCCGGCCACCGGCTTCCCGACGTCGCCGACCCCTGGCTGGGTGACGAGGGCTATCGGCTGGAGGTCAGGACCGAGGGCGTGGCGCTGCGCGCCAACCGCCCCGCCGGGCTCTTCGCGGGCTTCCAGACGCTGCGGCAGCTGCTTCCTCCGGCCATTGAGGCGATCACGGTACGTCGTGAGCCCTGGACCATCCCGGCCGGCGTGATCCGCGACCGGCCGCGGTTCGCGTACCGCGGAGCGATGCTCGACCTGGCCCGGCACTTCCACCCGCCGGCCGACGTAAAGCGCTACCTCGACGAGCTCAGCCGCCTGAAGATCAACTACCTGCACCTGCACCTCGCCGACGACCAGGGCTGGCGGATCGAGATCGACGGCTGGCCGCGGCTGACCACGGTCGGCGGTGGTCCGGGCACCGGCGTACGCGGGATCGGCGGCGGCTACCTCACCCAGGACGACTACCGCGACCTGGTCGCCTATGCCGCCCAGCGGTACATCACGATCGTCCCGGAGATCGACATGCCCGGGCACGTGAACGCGGCCCAGGTCGCCTATCCCGAGCTGACCTGCGACGGGGTGGCGCCGCGGCCGCGGATCGACATCCGGGTCGGGTACAGCTCGCTCTGCGCGGGCAAGGAGGTGACGTACCGGTTCGCCGAGGACGTGATCCGGCAGCTCGCGGCGCTGACCCCGGGGCCGTACCTGCATCTCGGCGGCGACGAGGCGATGTCCACCCCGCACGCCGACTACCTGGCGTTCGAGCAGCGGGTGCTGCCGCTGGTGGCGAAGTACGGGAAGACCGCGACGGGCTGGGAGGAGATCGCCGCCGCGCCGGCCGCGACGAGCGCGATCCTGCAGTACTGGGCGGTCACCCGCGACAAACCCGTGGTCGCCGCCGCGGCACGGGCGGGGGCGGGCGTGATCATGTCGCCGGCCGACCGCACCTACCTGGACATGCAGTACGACCTGCTCACCCCGGGCGGGCTGCACTGGGCGGGGACGATCGACCTGCCGACCGCGTACGGCTGGGACCCGGCGACCTGGGCGCACGGCGTCCCACCGGAGGTGGTGCTGGGGGTGGAGGCGCCGCTCTGGTCGGAGACGCTGCGCGATTACGGCGAGGTGGAGTTCAACGCGTTCCCGCGGATGGCGGCGATCGCCGAGCTGGGCTGGTCACCGTGGTCGACGCATGACTGGATCTCGTTCCGGGACCGGCTCGGCCGTTACGGCGAGCGGTGGATCCGACGAGACGTGCACTTCTACAGATCGCCCGAGGTCAGGTGGTCCTGACCTCGGGCGCGCTGTGGCCGTACACAATGAGCAGTTTTATTTTGATCTTCAGGCCGGAGCGGCAGCCGGCGTGCGGCCCGCGACCGCCTCGTCGTCGACGACCGGGAAGTGGCAGGCGGTCAGGTGCGACTCCGGGTCGTCCAGCCGCGTGACCAGCGGCGGCTCCTCGGTCGCGCAGATGTCCTGCGCCTTCCAGCAGCGGGTCCGGAAGCGGCAG
>KL571312.1:19893-23213 GCA_000715855.1 Actinoplanes liguriensis | reverse complement strand
ATGTGTATAAGAGACAGGATCGGGCTCGGCACGTCGCCGGTGAGCAGCACGCGGTTGCGCTGCGCACGGTCGCGGCGGACCGGGTCCGGCACCGGGACGGCCGACATCAGCGCCACCGTGTAGGGGTGGCGCGGGTTCTTGTAGAGGTCGTCGCGGTTGGCGATCTCCATGACCTTGCCCAGGTACATCACGGCGACGCGGTCGGAGATGTGCCTGACCACCGACAGGTCGTGCGCGATGAAGACGTAGGTCAGGTCGAACTCGCTCTGCAGGTCCTCCAGCAGGTTGACCACCTGCGCCTGGATCGACACGTCGAGCGCGGAGACCGGCTCGTCGGCGATGATCAGTTTCGGCCGCAGCGCGAGTGCCCGGGCGATGCCGATGCGCTGCCGCTGGCCGCCGGAGAACTCGTGCGGGTACCGGTTGTAGTGCTCCGGGTTGAGGCCGACCAGCTCCAGCAGGTCCTGCACGGCCCTCTTCAGGCCCTGCGGGGTCGGGATGTTCTGGATCTGCAGCGGCGCGGAGATGATCGTGCCGATGGTGTGCCGCGGGTTCAGCGACGAGTACGGGTCCTGGAAGATCATCTGGACGTCCCGGCGCAGCGGGCGCATCTGCGCCACCGACCGGTGACTGATGTCCTGACCCTCAAAGACGATCTTGCCAGCGGTCGGTTCCAGGATCCGGGTGAAGAGCCGCCCGGCCGTCGACTTACCGCAGCCGGACTCGCCGACCAGGCCCAGCGTCTCGCCGGCCTGCACGTTGAGGTCGATGCCGTCCACCGCGCGGACCGCGCCGACCTGGCGCTTGAACAACCCCTTCGTGATCGGGAAGTGCTTCTGCAGCCCCGTCACCTCGAGCAGGTTCTCGCTCATCGTTCTCTCACTTCCCCGCTCAGAGGTTCGGTGCTACTTCTTCCTTGAACAGCCTGTCGCGCTCCTCGGCGGGCAGGTGGCAGGCGACCGAATGGGCGCCACCGGTCAGCACCGGCACGTCCGTGAACGACCGGTCGCCGTTGCGGCCCGCGTACGGGCAGCGCGGGTGGAAGGCGCAGCCCGAGGGCAGGTTGATCAGGCTGGGCGGTGAGCCCTTGACCGGGGTGAGCCGGTCGCGCACCTCACGGTCCAGGCGCGGCATCGAGCCGAGCAGACCCCAGGTGTACGGGTGCTGCGGCCGCTGGAACAGGTCGATCGCCGGACCCTTCTCGATCACCTTGCCGCCGTACATCACCAGGACCTCGTCGGCGAGCTCGGCGACCACGCCGAGGTCGTGCGTGATCATGATGACCGCCGAGCCGAACTCCTCCTGCAGGTCCCGGATCAGGTCCAGGATCTGCGCCTGCACGGTCACGTCCAGAGCCGTGGTCGGCTCGTCCGCGATCAGCAGCTTCGGGTCGTTGACCAGGGCCATCGCGATCATCGCGCGCTGCCGCATACCACCGGAGAACTGGTGCGCGTAGTCGTTGAAGCGACGCGCCGGCTGCGGGATGCCGACCCGGGCGAGCATGTCGATCGCCCGCTCGCGGGCCACCTTCTTGTTCACCGAGGGGTGGTGCACCCGGTACGCCTCGACGATCTGCGACCCGACCGTGAAGTACGGGTGCATGGCGCTCAGCGGGTCCTGGAAGATCATCGACATCTTGCCGCCACGAAGGCCGCGGACGTCGGCGTCGGACGCGCTGACCAGCTCCTGGTCGTCCAGCCAGATCTCGCCGGTGACCTTGGCGTTGCTGCGCGTCCGGTGCAGACCGAGCAGGGCCAGCGAGGTGACGCTCTTGCCGGAGCCGGACTCGCCGACGATGCCGAGCGTCTTGCCGGCCTCCAGCGAGAACGACGAGTCGGTGACCGCCTGCACGATGCCGTCGTCGGTCTCGAAACGGACGTTGAGATCCTTGACCTCGAGGAATGGGCGTGACATTCGCTATCCCCTCAGCCCAGCCGCACGCGCGGGTCGATGGCGCTGTAAACCAGGTCGACGATCAGGTTCGCCGCCACGATGAAGAACGCGGCGATCAGCGTGACGCCCAGGATGACCGGCAGGTCGTTGCCCTTGATCGCCTGGTACGCCTGATAGCCGAGGCCGCGCAGGTTGAACACGGTCTCGGTGAGCAGCGCGCCACCGAGCAGCGCGCCGAGGTCGAGACCGAAGATGGTGACGATCGGGGTGAGGCCCGAGCGCAACGCGTGCTTGCCGATGACGGTCCGTTCCCCCAGGCCCTTGGCCCGAGCGGTACGGATGTAGTCCTCGCCGAGCGTCTCCAGCATGTTCGCCCGGGTGAGCCGGGCGTAGGTCGCCGCGAACAGGAACGCCAGCGTGACCCAGGGCAGCAGCATCTGCACGAACCACTCGCTGGGACTCTCCAGGAACGGCACGTAGTTGCCCTCCGGCAACCAGCCGAGCCAGTTCACGAAGATCTGTTTGGACAGCAGGCCGGTGAAGTAGATGGGCAGTGAGACGCCGGCCAGCGCGATGAACATCACCGCCCGGTCGGGTATCGAGCCCTTTCTCAAGGCCGAGATCACACCCGCGGTGACACCGCCGATCAGCCAGAGGATCGCCGCGCCGATCGCCAGCGAGAACGTCACCGGCAGGTCGTCCATCAGGAGCGGGGTCACCTCCTGCTCGGTCCGGAAGGAGTAGCCGAGGCAGGGTGCCGCGCAGTGCGTGACGTCCGGGCCGTTCGCGTAGTCGCGGCCGGCCACGATGCCCTTCAGGAACTTGCCGTACTGCACCAGGATCGGGTCGTTGAGGCCCATCTTCTCCCGGATGCCCTCGACCGCGACCTTGTCGGCGGTCTTACCGATGTAGAGCAACGCCGGGTCGCTGCCGGTGAGCTTCGGAACCATGAAGAAGATGCCGAAGGTCACGAGCGTGACCACGAGCAGCGTGAGGACGGCGTTGATCAGCCGCCGGATGAGATAAGCCACCACGTCGTTCGGCCGAACGACGGGCGGGCGCCGGAGTGAACCGGCACCCGCCCGCCGCGGGCGGCCTTCACCAACCCTTCGAATTACCCGATGCGATCAGGACTGGTTACTTGCCGTCGCTGACGCCGAGGGCCTGGAAGTCGACCATGCCGAAAGCGTCGTGGATGTAGACGTTCGTCAGCCGCGGGTTGCGGTAGTTGAGCGCCTTGTCGACCACGAACGGCAGGTAGTACGCGCCCTCCATGATCTTGTGGTTGATCTGCGAGTAGTAGTCCGCCGCCTTGGTGGCGTCGGTCTCGCCCGCGGCCTGGTCGAACAGCGCGTCGATCGACGGGTCCTTGATGAGCGGCAGGTTGTAGTTGCCGTTCTTCAGGATGAAGCGGCTGTCCGCCAGCG
>KL571312.1:15674-19641 GCA_000715855.1 Actinoplanes liguriensis | reverse complement strand
ATGTGTATAAGAGACAGGGTAGTCGGCGCCCCAGCCGGCGATCTCGATGCCGTAGCCCTTGGCCTTCACGTTGTCCGGCGCACCGACGACGGAGGAGATGTTGCCACCGTCGTACTGCTCGATCGCGGCGTTGATGCCCACGGTCTTCAGAGCGGCCTGCAGCGCCTCGGCGGTCTTGACCTCGGCCGGCTTGTTGTTACGAACGGCGATCTTGGTGTCGAAGCCGGTCGGCTTGCCACACGCGGCGAGGGCCTTCTTGGCCTCGTCGACCTGCGGCTTGCCCTGCAGCCGGTTGAACGGGTCGTACTTGGTGTCCGAGCCCGCGATGTTCGGCGGCAGCATGCTGGTGCCGATGTCGCCACCCGCGATCGGGCCGCCACGCGCGGTCTGCAGCGAGGTCGGGTCGGCCGCGTAGATGACCGCCTTGCGGCAGTCGACGTTGTCGAACGGCGCGACGTTGGTGCTGAGCGCCGCGTACCGGAGGAAGCCGGTGGTCGGGGTGTCCGCGTTCGCCTTCAGGGTGGGGTCCTGGAGGATCTTGGTCCGCGCGGCGGCCTGCACACCGGTCTGGCTGACGTCGAGGTCCGCGGTGCCGGCGATGAGCCGGCTGTCCATGTCCTCGGCGTTGGTGGTGACCGTCAGGTTGATCTGGTCCGGCAGCGCCTTGCGGATGGTGTCCGTCGAGGCGTCCCAGTTCGGGTTCCGGACCCAGGTCACGCCCTTACCGGGCTGGATGCTGCCCGGCTTGAACATGTACGGGCCGGAGGAGGCCGGCGCCGCGTTGTACTGCGCGCCGGTGTCCCGCTTCTGCGGCACCGGGCCCGCGCCCGGCATGGCCAGCAGGTACAGGAAGTCCGACTGCGCCTTCTTCAGGTGGAAGACGATCGTCGAGTCGTCCGGCGTCTCGACCGTCTTCAGGCCCAGCTTGTTCGGGTCGGTGTCCTTGTACGGACCCTTGTAGCCCTGGCCCTGGTCGAGGATGTCGATCAGGTAGACCGGGCCGCCCGACAGCACGTCCTGCGCGAAGATGCGCTCGATGCCGTACTTGATGTCCTTCGACGTGATCGCGGTGCCGTCGTCGAACTTCAGGCCGCTCTTCAGCTTGAAGGTGTAGGTCAGCTTGTCCGCGCTGATCTCCGGCATCGCGGAGGCCAGGTCGGGCTGCAGCGCGAGGCCGCCCTTCTCCGGCGCCGTCGCGTAGTCGACGAGCTTGCGGGTGTAAAGCCGGTTCAGGTCCCAGACGAACGCGTAGTAGCCACGCGCCGGGTCCCAGTAGTCGGCATCCTGTGCGGTCCAAAGGTTCAGCGTGCCGCCCTTGGCCGTGGACGGGTTGACCACGCTGGTGATAGCGGCGTTGTAGGCGGACTTGCCGCTGCCCGAGCCGCTGGTCTTGTTGTCATCGCTCTTCGAACCACCGCAAGCAGCGGTCGTAAGCCCGAGCGCGAGCGCGACGCCGGCCGCCGCGATCGCCCTAGTCTTCCTGGACACCAGTACTCCTACCTCCTCGAACAGCGGAACCGAGCCGGTCCGCGAAACATGCGATGTTCCAGCCGCCGCTGAAGATCAGCGGGCCTTCGGGTCGAGCGCGTCACGCAGGCCGTCACCGAAGAGGTTGAAGGCCAACACGGTAATGAAGATCATTACGCCCGGAATGATCATGTACGTCGGGTCGATCTGGTAGTACGGCACCGCCGACGAGAGCATGCCGCCCCACGAGGGGTTGGGCGGCGGGATACCGACACCGAGGAAGCTCAGCGCGGCCTCGGTGAGGATGTTCGTCGGAATGATCAGGGTGGTGTACACGAGGATCGGTGCGGCCAGGTTCGGCAGCAGCTCCCGAGTCAGGATCCGGGGAGAGCGCGCACCCATGCTGCGGGCCGCCTCGACGAACTCACGCTCGCGCAGCGACAGCGTCTGCCCGCGGACGATGCGGCCGATGTACGGCCAGCCGAAGAACCCGATCACGCAGACCAGCACCGCGACGCGCGACCACCGGGCATTGAGGCCCAACATCTCGTACGGCAGGACCGAGACCAGCGCGATGGAGAAGAGCAACTGCGGGAAGGCCAGCAGGAAGTCCATCACCCGGCTGATCGTCGCGTCGACCCAGCCGCCGAGGAACCCCGCCGCCAGACCGAAGAACACACCGAGGACGGTGGAGACGAGCGCGGAGAGGAAGGCGACCGTCAGGGACGTCTGAGCGCCGTAGAGGATCCGGCCGAACACGTCGCGACCGGAGTCCGGCTCGACACCGAGGATGTACTCCTTGCTGATGCCACCGAACGCGCCCTTCGGCGTACCGAAGGTCGGATCGAGAGTGTCGTTGTGGAACTCATCGATCGGATGTCCGAGCCACTTCGTCAGGAGCGGCGCCAGGAGCGCGATCAGGATCAGGAAGATGACGACGCAGGCGCCGCCGAGAGCCACCTTGTCCTTCTTCAGGCGTCGCCACGCGATCTGCTTCAGCGAGCGGCCGGCGATCGCCTTTTCGGCGGGCCCCCGCACTTCAGCCGCGTCGGCCGTCGGTGCCGACTGATCGTCGGTGACCGACGCTTCTGGGCCAAGCGACATTCTGTTTCGCCGGTCCTCTCCCGGCCACCGCGCAGCAGAGAGTCCACAGCCTTCAGGCACGTGGCACGGAAGCCCACCACGGCCCGGAGACGATGGCCCACGTTGCGAGCGGTAAACCGATCGGTTATCGCATGCCTCGAGTGCCGGCCCTCGTCGCTTCCGGCCAAGATCGGGCCGGGGCCACGAGGGCACCTAACGGCGGGTGTGGCCGCCATCGAGAGGAACATTCACCTAGTGCGGTGCCCGGGTCAAGCTCACCGACCGCACGCGGATGCTTCCGTGTCTCCCTCGTGATGTCACCGTGACCTAGACGCCGAACAAACGGAAGGTACCGCGTAAGGGGCTCGCAAGTAGCCAATCCAGGCCAAACTGCTTGCATCGCGTTACTTCGGCGTTACCGCATGTAAATTCTGGCGCACTAAACCGCCCGACGGCCCTCGAATGCCCTACCGAGGGTGATTTCGTCGGCGTACTCCAAGTCACCGCCGACCGGCAACCCACTCGCCAAGCGGGTCACGGCGATTCCCATCGGTTTCACGAGCAGCGCCAGATAGGTCGCGGTCGCCTCGCCCTCGGTATTCGGATCGGTCGCCAGGATCAGCTCCTTCACCTCACCGGTGCCCAGCCGGATCAACAACTCGCGGATCTTCAGGTTGTCCGGCCCGACACCCTCCAGCGGATTGATCGCCCCGCCGAGCACGTGATAGCGCCCGCGGAACTCACCGGTCCGCTCGATCGCGACGACATCCTTCGGCTCCTCGACCACACACAACACCTCGTTGGTGCGGCGCGGATCGCGGCAGACGCGGCACTGCTCCGACTCGGCCACGTTGAAACAGGTGGTACAGAAACGGACCAGTTCCTTCACCTTACGCAACGCCGTGGACAGCCGGTTCACGTCGGCCGGATCCGCGGACAACACGTGGAACGCGATGCGCTGGGCCGACTTCGGGCCGACGCCCGGCAACCGGCCCAGCTCATCGATCAGGTCCTGAATGGCACCCTCATACACGGGATCAGAACCCCGGCAGGGAAAGGCCGCCGGTCGCCGGGCCCATCTTCTGCTCCGCCAACTCCCGCTGCGCCTCGGCGGCGTTGTGGATCGCGGCGAGCACCAGGTCCTCCAGCGTCTCGACATCCTCCGGGTCGACCGCCTTCGGGTCGATCTTGACGGCCTTGTACTCACCCAGACCGGTCACCGTCACCGTCACCAGGCCACCACCGGCAGTGCCGGTCAGCTCGGCCTCGGCCAGCTCGGCCTGCGCCTGCGCGACCTGCTGCTGCATCTTCTGCGCCTGCTTCATCAGCTGCTGCATGTTCGGCTGTCCACCGGGGCGCATCGCATTACTCCTCTAGTAGTCGCTCACACCTGCTGGACTGTCTCTTATACACATCT
>KL571312.1:13397-15446 GCA_000715855.1 Actinoplanes liguriensis | reverse complement strand
CCGCCCCATCAACCGCCGCCAGCGTAGCCGCCGCCTTCCCGGTTCCCGGTCAGCGCATGGCCGCGCCGCGATCCGCCGTTCCCTTCCCGCCGGGCCGCGGTCGACCCTTTCCATCGCGCCGCGCCGCGGTCCGCCCTTCCGTCGCGCCGCGCCGCGGTCCGCCCTTTTCTCCCGCCGCCGCGCCTCGGTTCGCCCTTTTCATCCGCCGGGCCGCGTTCGGTCGAGGTGGCTGCCGCGGCGCGCGGTTTGCATTCCCACTTGGGCGCGGTCCGCTGTCACCTTCCGGCTGCGGCGTGGTCTCTCTCGGCTGCTTTGCCCGTACGGCATCTGCCCGCCCCACGCGAAAGCCCGGTACCACCCGTGAATGCGACAAGCCGCCGACCCACGTACGCACGATGCCGTCCGCGAATGCGACCGGCCGCCGGCCCACGAGCGCACGATGCCGTCCGCGAATGCACGACCCATTCCCGCGCGTCAATGCGACCTGTGGTTGACCGCTGTCCCGCCGTTGAAACGCGCGCAAGCCGCCGACCGGTCGTGCGGTCGACGGCTCGTGCACAGCTGGAGCAGCGGTGGCTACATCTCGCCGATCTTCTCGGCGCCGAAAGCGTCCCGGAGCAGTTGGAAAGCCTGCTCCTCGCTGCTCTGCCGGGCCGTCTTCTCGTCGATGACTTCGTCGCCCGGCTCGTCGCCCGGGTCGAAGCCCTCGAAGCCCCCGCCCTTGGGTGGCGGGCCGTCGAACTCCGGGTCGTAGGGCGCCTCCCCGATCGGAGTGCCGTCCGCCCAGGCTGATCCGCCCGGCGCAGCGGCCGCGGGCGCCGCGCCCCGGGTCGAGCCGGCCTTGGCGGCGTTGGCCGCGGCGGCGCGCGCTGCGGCCAGCCCGCTGTTGGGGCTCGCGTTCCCACCGCGGGCCGCGGCCGCCCGGGCCGCCTCCATCGCGGCCGAGCGCCCCGAAGCAGCAGAACCCTCCGTAGTCGCCGCACGCGCAGCGGCCATCGCCGACGCGGCCGGTCCCGGAGCTGACGCCGCGGCCGGTCCCGGAGCTGACGCCGCCGGAGACGAGATGCCCGCTGCCCCAGCAGGGAAATCGCCCCTTGCTCCCGCGCCCTGCGTGACCGGGCCGGAAGAGGACCCGACGCCCGGAACGGCCGAGCCGCCCGGCGTCACCGCACCCGCTGCCGCCGAGCCGCCCGATGTCACCGCACCCGCTGCCGCCGAGCCGGCCGATGTCACCGCACGCGCTGCGGTCGAGCCACCCGGCGACCCAGAACCCGCTTCCGAACCGAGCGGTGTCCCTGGACCTGCTAAACCGGCCTGTGCTCCGGAACTCGGCGCGGCCGAGCCGAGTGGCGCCCCGGAACCCGGCGCCGCCGAGCCGAGCTGCGCCCCTGGGCCTCCGGCGACCGGACCCGGGGCGGATGAACCGGACGACGGCCCGGCGCTCGGCGAGCCGGCTGACTGCCCGGCGGCCGGTGCCGGCCACGAGGTCTCCGACGGGTGCGGAGTCGAGTGGGGTGCCGGCTGGGCGACCGGGTACGCCGCCGGAGCCTGAGCGGCTGACGACGCGGCCGGGCTGCTCGACGCGGCCGACCGGGAACCCGGTTTGACCGGCTCGGGCCAGTCGTCGTCCGCCGGGGGCGGTGCCGGCCGCGACGCAGCGGTGCCCGGGCGAACCGGCTCAGGCCAGTCCCCGTCCCCTACGGCCGGGGCCGTCTGATCAACGGACTCCGCCGGACGCGAGGCTTCAAGGGGCGCCGCCGGACGCGGGGCTTGAACGGACTCCACCGGACGTGGGGCTTCAACGCGCGCAACCGGACGCGGGGCTTGAACAGGCTCCACCGGACGCGGGGCTTCGACGGGCGGCGTGGAGTCGACGGCGGGACCGGCGTCATACGGATCGGCCGGCTCCGGGGGTAACGGCGCCGGCCAGTCGTCGTCGGCGTCGGTGGCCGGAGCCCGCTGGGGGCGGGACGGGCGCGACTCGGTCCGGCCGGTGTTCCGCTCCGGGACCGAGGAAGACGCCGACGGTGGCCGGGCGGCGGGCATGCG
>KL571312.1:12637-13194 GCA_000715855.1 Actinoplanes liguriensis | reverse complement strand
ACTGGTCGCGGGACCCGCCACCGAACTCCCGGCCCGCGGACTGATCCCGATCCGCCGGCTGGGTGCGGCTGCGGGGAGCGGCGTTGCGGGCCACGGTGTCGTCGCCGACGTCGCAGCGGATCTGCCAGCGGCCGCCGAGCTCACCGGCGAACTCGGCCGCGATGTGGTCCGAGTAGGTGAGGAAACGTTCCGCGTAGCGCGGACTCGGTGCGCTGAAGAAGACGGTGTCGCCGTCGACGTCCCGGAGGCCGATGCCGCTGGTCTGCATCGCCTGGATCTTGGGATCCTTCGAGCCGAACGCCTCCCAGACGACGCGGACCTGCGGCAACCCGATCGGCGGGCGCGCCGGGGCGGGCGGCTCCGAGTCTGCCGGGGGCTCCGGGTCCCACGGCGGCTCGTCGTCCTCATATCCCCCGCCGGCGACCTGATTCCAGTCGACCGTCCCCGGGTCACCGCCCGCCGCGGGCGTCGCGGAAGCCGGAACGCCCGAAGACGGTGCCGGAGCTGCGGAAACCGGAGCGGCCGCAGACGGCACGGGAACCGCGGAAGCTGGAGCG
>KL571312.1:10573-12429 GCA_000715855.1 Actinoplanes liguriensis | reverse complement strand
AACCGGACGCGCCGGCCCCGACCGCCCACGAGCGGCCGCCGCAGCCGCGGCACGAGCAGCGGCAAGCCCCCCACCCGATCCGCCCGAAGCGGCGAACGAGCCATCCTCCTCGAGCGGCACGGACGGCGCCGGAGCGGACGACGGCACGGCCGAGGTGACGGGCGGCGGGGCGTCGGCTGACCCCCGTACGGCGGAAATTGGCCCTTGCCTTTCCAAACGCTCCAGCCGCTGCAACAGCGCCCCGGTCGAATCGTCCGCCCCGGGCAGCAGCATCCGCGCGGTGATCAACTCGAGCAGAAGGCGGGGCGCGGTCGTCCCGCGCATCTCGACCAGGCCGCTGTGGACGATGTCGGCACAACGGGACAGCGTCGCCGCGCCGAGACGGCCGGCCTGCGCATGCATGGCCTCCAGCTGGTCGGCCGGCCCGTCGATCAGGCCCTTGGCGACCGCATCCGGCACCTGCTGCAGGACGATCAAGTCGCGAAGGCGCTCGAGCAGGTCGGACGCGTAGCGCCGGGCGTCGTGGCCGGCCTCGGCGACCCGGTCGATGGTCTCGTAGGCGGCGGCGCCGTCACCGTTCGCCAGGGCGTCGCACATCTCGTCGATCAGGGCCACGTCGGTGACGCCGAGCAGGGCGACCGCGCGGGGATAACTGACCCCCTCCGGCCCGGCACCGGCGATCAGCTGGTCCAGCACCGACAGCGTGTCCCGCGCGCTGCCGCCGCCCGCCCGGACCACCAGCGGGAACACCGCCGGATCGACGGTGACGCCCTCGGCCTCGGTGAGCTTCTGCAGGTACGGCCGGAGGGTCGCGGGCGGAATCAGCCGGAACGGGTAGTGATGGGTGCGCGAGCGGATGGTGCCGAGCACCTTGTCCGGCTCGGTGGTGGCGAAGATGAACTTCACATATTCCGGCGGCTCCTCGACGAGCTTGAGCAGCGCGTTGAAGCCGGCCGACGAGACCATGTGCGCCTCGTCGATCACGTAGATCTTGTAGCGGCTGTTGGCCGGCGCGAAAAACGCCTTCTCCCGCAGCTCACGGGCGTCGTCGACACCACCGTGACTGGCCGCGTCGATCTCGATCACGTCGATCGAGCCGGCGCCGTCGTTGGCGAGCGACTTGCAGGACATGCAGACGCCGCACGGCTCCGGGGTGGGGCCCTGCTCACAGTTGAGCGAGCGGGCCAGGATGCGCGCGCTGGACGTCTTGCCGCAGCCGCGTGGCCCGGAGAAGAGATAGGCGTGGTTCAGCCGGCCGCTGCGCAACGCCTGCGACAGCGGTTCGGTAACGTGCTCCTGACCGATGACCTCGGCAAACGTGCGAGGTCGGTACTTCCGGTAGAGGGCGAGAGCCACTCCTGCCACCTCCTGAACGACCGCGCCATTCTCCGCCGAGGGTGTGACAAGAACAAACGACATGCCCTGAGGAGTGCAAGCCTTGAGGAGATACGAAGGACCCCTCGTGCACCCGCCAGAGCCCGCTTATCCTTGCTGCCTTCCGGCCCTGGGGAGGTTCACAGGATGACGCCGCACGAGGGGCTGATCGACACCCTACCCGGTCCGCGAAGCCGGGCCGTATCGACCCCCGGTTCAGGCGGGCCCCAACGGGGGCCGTATTCTGGCGCACGGAGGATTCGCCTAGTGGCCTAGGGCGCACGCTTGGAAAGCGTGTTGGGTTAACACCCTCACGAGTTCGAATCTCGTATCCTCCGCCAAGCAGGCAGAAGGCCGGACCCGTCGGGTCCGGCCTTCTGGGTTTCCGGAACACGATGAGGTCGTGCGCCGTGACTAGGGGATGCCGTTGCGTGAGGGGGGCGTCGCGTCTCGTATGCTCCGGCACGAAAACAGTGCAGGCG
>KL571312.1:4172-10371 GCA_000715855.1 Actinoplanes liguriensis | reverse complement strand
GCCCTCGCCGTTTGCTCAGCGCTTGATCGTGACGCTGCCGGTGGTCTTCTTGCCGTCGAAGTAGCCGGTCTTCTTGGCGGTCACCGTCACGGACAGCTTCTTTCCGGCCCAGGCCCGCTGGATGGTCAGCGACGACCCGGTCGCGCCCTTGATCGCCTTGCCGTTCAGCAGCCACTGGTAGCGGTAGGCGTCCGGCCGTGGGGTCCAGGCGCCGATCGTGACCTTGACCTTGCGGCCGGTCTTGACCGTTCCGCTGATCGCGGGCGCCTTGGTGGCTTTCGGCGCGACTCCGTACCCGGCCACGATCCCGGCGGACGTCGCCGGGGTGTTCAGCCGGCCGGTGCGTTTCGCGGTGACGGTCACGGCGAGGCGTTTCCCACGGAGGGAGGCCGGGATCGCGTACGCCGAAGCGGTTGCGCCCTTGATCGTCACGCCGTTGGCGGTCCACTGGTACGTGTATCCGGTCGCGGCCGGGCTCCACGACCCGGCGGTGACCTTGATCGTCGATCCGACCCGCACCGACCCGCTGATCGCCGGCGCCGTGACCAGCTTCAGCGGGGTCGCCGTCACGGTCAGCCCGCCGGTCAGCGTCGCTGTCCGCCCGTCCGCGCCGGAGGTGACGGTTACGTCCCATCCGCCCGGCGCGAGCCCGTTCAGGTCGGCGTCGGCGGTGAGCACGCCGTTGTCGACGTTCCGGACGGTCGCGGTGACGGCCGCCGAGCCGGTACGCGTGAGCCGCACCGTGTCCCCGGTCGCCAGCGTCCCGCCGCGCAGGGTCAGGGTCACCGGCCCGCTGTTCGGCGCGCTCGCCGGAGCGACCGAGGTCAGCGTGTACGGCAGCGCGGGGCAGGTCTGGTAGGGGCAGGACGTCCGGACGCGGTACGGGTACGTCCCGCTCGCCTCTTTCGGCGCCAGAACGAACAACGCCGTCCCGGTCCGGGCCGGGTATGTCAGGCTCGCGCTGCAGTACCGCCCGGGCCCGCCGAGCGCGCAGGTGACGAGCCCGTCCCCGGTCCCGCCGGTGGTGAAGAGGTACGGCTCGGGCCGCGCGTCCCCACCGGCGGTGTTGGTCACGACCGCGCCGAAGTAGGTGCTCCCCGCCGTGACCGGCACCGCCACGCAGACCGCGGTGTGCGTGGCGTCCAGGGTCCCGTCGAGGCTGAAGCCGGGCACCGCCGAGGCGGCCGGGCACTGGGCGGCCGGTTTCCCGTCGGTCCCGAGGTTCCAGGTGTCCAGCGCGTACGGCACGGAGCCGGCCACGACCGGACGGACGATCACCAGGTACGCCGTCGATCCGGAGACGCGACACGGCACGACGTACCCGGTGCACCGGTCGGCGCCTGTCTCGTCGGAGATCCAGTACCGCGCGCCGTAGGAGGTGCTGCGCACACCGATCCAGTAGTTGTCGGCGGCCGCGGCGGTCACCCGGTAGCACCGGAGGTCGTCCGGCGCCGTCATCGTCCCGGTGATCGCCGGCCCGCCGAGCACCGTGTTGGGCGGCGTCTCGCAGGCCGCCCCGGCGATCGTGGCGTCCTTGCGGGTGATCCGGTACTGGAAGCTCGCCGCGGAGGCGGTCATCACCACGGTGTACGCCTTGCCGGCCTCGAACGTGCAGTCCAGCGACTGCGCCGAGGTGTAGATGGCGGTCCCGCAGACCTGCGCGCCGGTGCTGTCCTTGACGCTCAGCGTGGCCGCCCCGGTGCCGGCGACCGGCGCGAACGTGACCAGCTCGGAGGTGGCGTGCTGACCGGCCGGGATGGTCCAGCAGGCGGCGAAGCGGGTGGCGGAGAACGCCGTGGTCACCCCGACGGTGTTGCCGAACGCGCCCTGCGGCAGCGTGCCGCAGCCGGTGATCTGGTCGAGTCGCTGGACGGCCACCGCGTAGTCGCCGGTGACGGTGTCCTCGGGGGCGTTCAGCAGCACCCGGTACGGCGCCTCCCCGGTCAGCACGCAGCCGCCGCTCGACCCGTTCGCGCAGAGGTCGTCGCCGGCCGCGTCGATCAGCGTCCAGTCGGGCCGGCCGGTTCCGCTCGCCCGGGGCGGCGTGAGCACGTCGATGCGGGCGCCGGCCGGGGCGTCGACTTCGAGGCAGTCGGTCTCGCCGACCGTCGTGAACGAGCCGCGGACCGCGCCACCGGCCAGTCCCTGCGCGGAGACCGGCATGCAGCCGGACCCGGCGGGGGCGGTGAAGACCGTCGCGTACGGGCCGTTCCGCGTCCCGCCGGTGCTGCCACCGACGACCAGCGTGTAGCGGCCGGCCGCGGGGAGGTCGCAGAAGTGGCCGGAGTCGCAGACCCGGGTGCTGTCGGCGGCGTAGATCTCGCCCCACTGCTCGTAGTTCGCGTCGTCGACTGAGCGGACCAGGTACCTCCCGGCGGCCGGGACGTCGAGGAAGCGGCAGCGGTTGCCGGCGTACTCACCGGCCGGGCCCGTGCCGTACGCGCCGGGCGTGAGCACCGGGCAGCCGGCCGGGTCCGACAGCCGCCGGATCTGCAGGCCGACCCCGTTCAGGTCGTCCTGCTCGCCGATCACCCGGTACGGCCCCGAGCCGGGCAGCACGCACCCGGCCTGCCCGGAGTCGTCGGTCGCGCAGATCCGGGCGCCGGAGCCGTCAGTGATCCAGTTGACTCCGCCGCCGCTGGTGTACGCGACCACGCGCTGCCCACCCCGCGCGGTGAACGGCTGGCAGAACATCTCGATCGGCAGCGCCGCGGTGAGGCTGACGATCGGGTCGTCCCAGTCCGTGCCGGTGGCCGGGCGGCACCCGGTGTCGCCGGTCAGGTCGATCACGGCTGTCCGGAACTTGTACGGCTCGTACGTCCATTCCGGGTTCCGCAGCCAGAGCGTGTAGTCGCCGTCGGCCACCCGGCACGCCTCGCCGTAGTAGACGCCGGCCTCGGAGCAGACCGTCCCGTCCGGGTCGGTCAGCTCCCAGCTGACCTGGCCGCCGTCACTGGTCCGCACGGTTTTCGCGCCGGCCGTCAGGTGCACCGAGAAGCAGGTGTAGGCGTAGCTGCCGAGCGTCACGTCACCGATCTGGGCGTCCGAGAGCGTCCCGTAGGCGCCCTGGCTGATCGGGGCACAGCCGGTCGGGCGATCGGTCCGGACCAGCCGCAGCGTGTAGTCGAGCGGGCTGCCGTTGTCGTCGGAGAGGACGAACGTGTGGACGCCGTCCCCGGTCAGCGAGCAGCTCCCGCCGGGCTGGATCGCGCAGACCGGGTCGCCGGCCGCGTTCCACATCGTGCCCTGCAGTGACGCGGCCTGACCGTCGACCAGGCTGGTCGCGCTGGTCTCGATGTTCAGGCGCATCCCGGCCCGACCGGCGAAGCGGTAGCAGTCACCGGCGGCGCCGGCGACCAGTGACCGGGACAGGCGCTCGCCGTCCACGGTGAAGGTGGCCGGATCCAGCGTGGTGCAGTCCGACGGGTTGTCTCGGGATTCGACCCCGAGCGCGTACGACCCGCTGCCCGAACCGTAGTAGAGGTAGACGTCGATCGCGTGCGTGCCGGGCGACTCGACCGTGCACTCGCCGACGTAGGAGCCCAGGAAGCAGGTGCCGTCGACGCCCGTCAGGACGCCCTGCAGGGAGTCGTCGGCGCTGGTGGCGTAGAGCTGGATGATCACCCGCTCGTTCGGGACGGTGGTGGTGATCGTGTAGCGGTGCCGCTCGGTCCCGGTGATCGAGTCACAGGCGACCGGCGTGCCGAAGTCGAGCGTGCCGCCACAGCTCGCCGCCGCGGGCTTGACGGCCGCAGGCTCTACCGCGGCCGGCTTCACCGCCGCAGACTGTTCTGCCTCCGGCTTCACTGCCTCGGGCTTCACCGCGGCCGGCTTTGCTGCCGGGGACGGCGACGGGGACACCGGCGCCGAGGCGGACGGCGAGGGTGCGGCCGACGGCGGCGGCGTGTCCTCCGCGTACGCCGCCGCGGGCGAACCCACTGCTAGGACCAGGCCGCTGAGCACAGCGGCACTCCAACGCCTCACAACATCCCCCGGCTGTCACGCTGATCAATCGACCAGGATCTTGCCAGGGTAAATATCCACTAAGGCAACTATTCCATTATCCGGGAACTCGCAGCTCCAAGGCGGCGACGTATCCGTTGCGACGCTACAACTGGCCGGCCGCGATCGCGTCGTCCACCTCAGGAAAGATCGCGAAGTAGCGGGCCAGGCCGACGGTCTGCAGCAGCCTGTTCAGGAACGGGTTCGCGGAGGCGAAGCTGAGCCAGCCACCCCGTGCCGCGATCACCTCTTTGCTGATGATGAACGTGCTCAACCCGATCGAATCGCAGAACTTCAGCTCGGTCAGGTCCACCACGATCCGCGGTACCGGACGGTCCAGCAGCCCGGTGAAGACGACGCGCAGCTCCTCGGCGGTGTCAGCGTCGAGCTCGCCCCTGAGGTGCAGCACGGCAACATCAGGGCGGTGCTCGGTGATGGTGGCGCGCATGGCAATCGCTTTCTACCCAGTTAGACGGAATTTGAGGGTAGATTGCGAGGAATCGCGCACATCGGACTGAAGGTGCGTCGCGGAGCGGCTTGACACCCGGGCCAAGGTCGTACACGCGAAAAATCTTGAGCGAACGGGTGAACCGCCCCAGAAATACGAACGGGCCGGACCCCCACAGGGTCCGGCCCATCTCAAAGGCTGGCCGAGACAGTCAAGCACCGACGGCGCAGCCCTGGCTCCTGGCGCGACTTACAGTTCGCGCCACCGCCAGCGTGGACCACGCCACGCGTCGGCCAGGATCATCGCTGACGCCCGGCCGGGACACTGCTGCACCTTCGACTTCCCCTCGGGTCCGCCCAGTTGGGCTTCGACCTCCCAGGTGCTGCCGTCGGTGCGGACGTAGACATCGCGGCGCTGGAGCCGGACGTCGCCATTCCACCAGTGATGCTCAACTCTCACGTGTCAAATCTACGACAGGCATCGACGAACCTGCCTTGGGGCGTTTCTGTGAAAGTTTCTCACCGCCCGGTCGGAACCACATTGTCTGATCCGGTGTATTTGGGTTGCGTGACTTGCGCAACACCCTATGTCGCTGGGCCGTCCATGATTCACTACAGAACGTAATTCAAGGCGTTGACGTGCGACGACATCTCCCTGTTACACAAATGGCGCTGATCATGTGTAACAACCGAACGTACGAGGCTCAGCCGGTACGCGCGGGCGATCCGGAATCAGGGCACACAGAGTGACGGATGTGACGGGAGAAAACAAGAGAGCCCGATCCGTGAGGATCGGGCTCTGCTGGCGGTGGTGAAGGGATTTGAACCCTTGGAGGGCTTGCACCCTCACACGCTTTCGAGGCGTGCTCCTTAGGCCGCTCGGACACACCACCGGGAAGTACGTTACCGGACGCCTGGGAGCGCTCGTCGCCGGGTCACCCATAACCGCCCGTGGCCACGCTGACCTGGCAAGATCGGCAGAGAAATCGAGCGAAGACGGAGATGACGGCATGAGTGTGCACATCGGGGCCAAGCCCGGAGAGATCGCCGAGCGGGTGCTGCTGCCCGGCGACCCGATGCGGGCCAAGTGGATCGCGGAGACGTTCCTGGAGGACGCGGTCTGCTACACCCAGGTCCGCGGGATGCTCGGCTTCACCGGCACCTGGCAGGGACAACGCGTCTCGGTGCAGGGCTCCGGCATGGGCATGCCCTCGGCGTCCATCTACACCCACGAGCTGATCAACGAGTACGGCGTGAAGTCCGTCATCCGGATCGGCTCCTGCGGCGCCCTGGCGATGGACCTGAACCTGGGTGACGTCGTCGCCGCGATCGGCTCGGCCACCGACTCGAACATGAACCGCGCCCGCTTCGACGGCCTGATCGACTACGCCCCGGTGGCCGACTTCGGGCTGCTCCGCACCGCCGTCGACATCGCCGAGGCGCAGGGCGTCCCGATGCGGGTCGGCCCGATCCTGGCCGCCGACGCGTTCTACACGGACCGGCCCGACCTCTACGACACACTGGCGCTCTACGGCGTGCTGGCGGTCGAGATGGAGTCCGCCGCGATCTACACCATCGCGTCCCGATACGGCGCGAAGGCGCTCACCATCCTGACCGTGAGTGATCACATCAAGCGCGGCGAGGCGATGGAGTCGTCGCAGCGCGAGCAGGGCTTCAGCAACATGGTCAAAATCGGCCTCAACACGATCATCGCCGACGCCTGACGGCCGGCCGCCGTTATCCACAGCGG
>KL571312.1:1592-3888 GCA_000715855.1 Actinoplanes liguriensis | reverse complement strand
TTATCCACAGCGGCGGGTTGTCCACAGCCCGCCCGCATGATCACGCCGAAACCCGCGAGAATGGTCAGCGGGGCTTCCCCCAGTGGGGTGGGTGGGTTGTGTCGCGCGGCGGGCACCACGATGTGCCACTCCTCGCGTAGCGGGACCAAACAGTCAGGCGCGTTCGAAGCGGACCGTCCGGGTGGCCGGGTCAGCGACCGTCAGACGCACCTGGATGCGGGTGCCCAGCGGCAGATCCCCCAGGCAGCGGGCCCGCACGGCCGGGTCGTCGAGCGCCACCGTCCCGCCCGCCGGGCGCTTCGCCGACGCGTCCTCACGGTCCAGCACCGCCGCCTCGAACCGCTCGCCGACCCGGCCCTCCAGCAGCACCGCCTCGGCCAGGTCGATCGCGCCACGGTCGGCCGCCCCGGCGAGCCGGTCGGTCGTGGACATCTGCTTCGGCAGGCGGGGCAGGGCGTCGCGGGCCCACTGCGGGACCGGACGGTTCTCGTGCAGCGCCAGGCACGCCTCCGTGACGTAACGGTCGGCCAGCCTGCGGAGTGGGGCGGTGACGTGCGCGTACGGCGCGCCCACCCCGCCGTGGCCGGCGTCCTCCGGCGCTGGGCCGGCATCGCCGCCGAACACGGTGTACCCCGCACCGCGCAGCAACTCCGCCGCCTGATCCAGGAACGCCGCGCCACGCGGGCTGCCCGGATCCACCGAGGCGACCACCGCGCCGACCGTCGCGCCCGCCGGCCAGGTCACGCCGAGCGACCCGGCGGCGGCCCGCAGCTTTGCGACCGCCTCCGGCTTCGGGGCGGGCATGGTCCGCAGCATCCCGATCCCGCCGTCGAGCATGATCCGGGCCGCGGCCATCCCGGTGAGCAGCGAGATCTGCGCGTTGTGCTCCTCCACCGGCAGCGGCGCCTCCAGCACCAGCCGCCAGCCGTCACCGTCGCGCACCACCTCCTGCGCCGGCAGCGGCAGGTTCACCGCGCCACGCTCGGACGCACGCCGGGCCAGCAGCGTCCCGATCTCGGCGAGCAGCGCGACCGGCTCCGACGGGCTGCCGCCGTCCAGCTCACGCTGCACGCTCGGATAGTCCAGCTTCGCGCGGCTGCGCACCCGGGCCCGCTCCAGGCTGACCCCGGTCGTCGCGCCCGTCGCGTCCAGGTCGATCGTCCACACCACGGCGGCCCGGTCCACATCCGCGAACAGGCTGACCGCGCCCTCGCTGAGCAGCGGCGGGTGCAGCGGGATGCGTCCGTCCGGCAGGTAGACGGTCTGCCCGCGAACCCAGCTCTCCGCTTCGATCAAACCACCCGGGCGTACGAACGAGGCGACGTCAGCGATCGCATACCGCACCCGGTAGCCACCGCCGTCGCGGCGACTCAGGTGCATGGCCTGGTCGAGGTCCTGCGACCCGGCCGGATCGATCGTCACGAACGGCACGTCCGTGCGGTCGGCGCCGCCCGGCGTCGTACCCGCTGACTGTTCCGCCTCGGCAAGAACCTCCGCCGGGAACTCACCCGGAAGGCCCAGCTCCCGCCGCAGCACGGAGAAGTCGATCTGCGGCGCCCACACTCTTTTGATCGGCACCGCCCATTCCTACCGCACAGAACGGGCCGCACCATGGCGGCGCGGCCCGTTCTGCGATGCGCGGTTATCGGCTGCGCCGAGCCCCGGACGGCGCCCGCACGGCACTCGCCCGCGCCGCCGACGTGGTCTTGGCCGCGCTCCGCGAGCCGCGCGCGCCGCCGTTCGTGCCGGACGTGCGGGTCACCTTGGTGGCCTTGGCCGCATTCCCGGCCGCCGCCTTGGTGGCCTTGGCCGCATTCCCGGTGGTCGCCTTGGTGGCCTTGGCCGCATTCCCGGTGGTCGCCTTGGTGGCCTTGGTGGCCTTGGTTGCAGCTTTCTTCGCGGAGGCCTGCTTGGCCGGGGCGCCCGAGTTCGCGGCCGAGGCGGCCCTCGACGCCGGGGTGCGGGCGCCGGCCGTCGTCGCCTTCGCGGCGGCGGACCTGGTCGCGCCCTTGGCGGCCGCCCGAGCCCCCGCCGGCGCGCCGTTCGCCCGCCCACCCGACGGCGAACCGCCGGACCGGGCCCCTGCCTGCGAGGCGTTCGATCGGGTGCCTGCGGACCGGGCTGCGGACTTCGCGCCGGTGGAACGGCCGGTCGCCTTGGCCGGGGCCTCGTCGCCGACCGTGTCGGCGACCTGCGCGGCCTTGGTCGCCGCGGCCTTGGCGGTCTTGGCGGCCTTCGCTGCCGCGGCCCGGGTGGTAGCGGCGCTCTTGGCGGCCTTCCGGGCCGCGCTCTTGGC
>KL571312.1:0-1425 GCA_000715855.1 Actinoplanes liguriensis | reverse complement strand
ACCCTCGCCTCCGCCGCAGCCGCCGCGCGCGCCGAGACACCCCGGCCCGCCGTGGCCTTCCGGCCGGTCGCCTTGGCCCCGGCCGCCTTCGCCCCGGCCGCGGTCGCCTTGGTGCCCGTCGCCTTCGACGCCGCAGTCCTCGTCGCCGTAGCCTTCGTCGCAGCAGCCTTCGTCGCCGTGGCCTTCGTCGCCGCGGTCCTGGTCGCCGTGGCCTTCGTCGGCGTGGCCTTCGCAGCCGTTCCCTTGGTAGCGGTGGCCCTCGTCCCAGTCGCCTTGCCGGGCGTTGCCTTGGCCCCCGCGGCCCGGGTCGCGGTCGCCTTCGCCCCGCTCGCCTTGGTGGCCGCAACCTTGCTGGCCGCAACCTTGCCGGCAGCGGCCTTGCTCGCGGTCGCCTTGCTGGCAGTCGCCTTGGTCGCGGTTGCCTTCACCGCGGTCGACTTCGTTGCCGTCGCTTTGGTGGGCGCGGCCTTCGCCGCTCCCGCCTTGCTCGCGGTAGCCCTGCCACCTGCCGCCTTGGCCGCCGACCTGTTCCCCGCAGCCGTGGCCTTGGTCCCAGCCGCCTTCACCGCGGTCGCTTTCGCCGCGGTCGACTTCGCCGCCGTCGCCTTGGTCGCAGCAGCCTTGGTCCCGGTTGCCTTAGCCATGGTCGCCTTAGCACCCGTGCTCTTTGCAGTGGCCTTGGTCGCGGTTGCCTTGGTCGCCTTCGCCGCAGCCCCCTTGGCACCCGTCGCCTTGGCAGCACTTGCCTTGGTCGCGGTTGCCCTCGCCGCAGTCGACTTGGTCGCAGCAGCCTTGCTCACAGACGACTTGGCCGCCGTTGCTTTCATGCCGCCGGCTTTCGTCGCGGTCGTCTTCGCCGGAGCCGCCTTGGTTCCAGCCGCCTTGGCAGCAGTTGCCCTGGTCCCACCAGCCTTGACCGGAGCCGCCTTCGCCGCGGTCGCCTTGGTCCCGGTCGCCTTGGAAGCAGTCGTCTTCGCACCCGCCCGGCCAGAAGCCGCCTTCGCCGGGCTCGCCGCCGAGCCCGCCTTCGTCGCAGCAGCCTGGAAGCCGTGGCCTTGGTCGCAGTCGCCTTGGTCGCTGCAGCCTTGGACGGAGTCGCCTTCGACGCCGCAGCCTTGGTCGCGGCCACCTTGGTACCCACAGCCTTGGCCCCCGCCACCTTCGTGCCCGCAGCTTTGGCCGCACCGGAGGCGCCCCCGGCCGACTTGGCCGCGGTCTTCACCGCGCCGGCCCGCCCAGCCTTGGCCACCACAGCACCATTCCCCGCAGCCGCCTTGGCCGACTTCGTACCAGCCGAAGCCGTACTCGCCTTGACCGCGGCCGCGGTCGCCTTCGACACCGCGGCCTTGTTCGCCGCCGCCTTGGCCGCCGCCCGGCCCCCGGCCACCTTGGCCCGTCCGGCCCGGCCGCGAGCCTCCACGGCAG
>KL571311.1:21676-21881 GCA_000715855.1 Actinoplanes liguriensis | reverse complement strand
TCCCGCGGTGTCGCTGTGCTCAACCCTGCCGTGTCACTGGGTTCAGCCGCGTCGTGTGCTGGGTTCAGCCGCGTCGTGTTGCTGGGTTCAGCCGTGCCGTGTTGCGGGGTACAGCCGCGTCGTGTTGCTGGGCTCAGCTGTGCCGTGTTGCGGGGTACTGCCGCGTCGTGTTGCTGGGCGCAGCCGCGTCGTGTTGCTGGGCTCG
>KL571311.1:16670-21359 GCA_000715855.1 Actinoplanes liguriensis | reverse complement strand
CCCCGCGGGAGCGGCGGCCCGGACCACAGCGGAGATAGGACATAAAGATCTTGATGCCGTCCCTGGCACCCCATCCGGGGCCACGGTGCCCGCCGTGACCCCGGATGACCGCGATATCAGAAAATGCCCTCAGGCGCCCGGTCGAGCTCTGATTCCGGCGTCGCCGCCGGGTTGGCCGGGGCCGGGACCCCGCGCACGACCGCGCGGATCGCCGCCGCGACGGCCGGGGTGACGCGGGGGTCGAACACGCTCGGGATGATCACCGTGGGGTTGAGCTTGTCCTCGCCGACGACGTCCGCGATGGCCCGGGCCGCCGCGAGGGCCATCTCCTCGGTGAACTCTTCGGCGCTGGCGTCCAGCATGCCGCGGAACACGCCGGGGAAGGCCAGCACGTTGTTGATCTGGTTGGGCTGGTCGGAGCGGCCGGTGGCGACGATCGCGGCGTGCTTGCGGGCTTCGCGCGGGTCGACTTCCGGGTCCGGGTTGGCCATGGCGAAGACGATCGACTTGTCGGCCATCTTGGCGATGTCGTCGCCGGTGAGCAGGTTGGGTGCGGAGACGCCGATGAAGACGTCCGCGCCGATGATGGCGCCGGGCAGGTCGCCCGAGTAGTTCGCCTTGTTGGTGTTCTCGGCCAGCCACTGCATCGACTCGTTCAGATCGGGCATGCCGCGGTGCAGGGCGCCCTTCCGGTCGTAGGCGATGATGTCGCCCACACCCTGGCGCATCAGCAGCTTCATGATCGCGGTGCCGGCCGCGCCCGCGCCGGAGACGACCACGCGGACGTCTTCCATCCGCTTGCCGACGACCCGCAGCGCGTTGGTGAGCGCGGCCAGCACGCAGATCGCGGTGCCGTGCTGGTCGTCGTGGAAGACCGGGATGTCGAGGATCTCCCGCAGCCGGGCTTCGATCTCGAAGCAGCGCGGGGCGGCGATGTCCTCCAGGTTGATGCCGCCGTAGGCCGGGGCGATCGCCTTGACGATCTTGACGATCTCGTCGGTGTCCTGGGTGTCCAGCACGACCGGCCAGGCGTCCACGCCGCCGAACCGTTTGAAGAGCGCGGCCTTGCCCTCCATCACCGGCATCGCGGCGGCCGGCCCGATGTTGCCGAGGCCGAGCACGGCCGAGCCGTCGCTGACCACGGCCACCGTGTTGCGTTTGATGGTCAGCCGGCGGGCGTCCGCCGGGTTCTCCGCGATGGCCATGCAGACCCGGGCAACCCCCGGCGTGTACGCCCGGGAGAGCTCGTCCCGGTTCCGTAGAGCGACCTTCGAGTTGACCTCGATCTTGCCGCCCAGGTGCAGCAGGAACGTGCGGTCGGAGACCTTCCGGACGTCGACGCCGTCCTGGTCCTCGAGCTGCTTGACGACCTGGTCGGCGTGCGCCGAGTCAGCGGTGTCACAGGTCAGGTCGACGACGACGTGGCTGGGGTCGGAGTCCACCACGTCCAGGGCCGTCACGATCGCACCGGCCTCGCCGACGCAGGTGGTGAGGCGGCCGATGGACGACGCGTCCGCGGTAACAGCGATGCGGATCGTGATCGAGAATCCTGCGCTCGGCAGGCGGGTGGTCACCACGGTTGTCCCTCCGACGTTGGTGGGGTGATCACTCAAATTGTCGCTCGCGTGGAATGTTCGATCGCTCTGCGGTGGTTACTGGTGAGTCAGCCCCGGTTATGTGGATGCGCTTGCCCGCGTGACGTGCCACGATCGGGCGTAGGAGGTCACTTTTGCGAAACACGTACCAGACACCCGTCCTTGACGAGCCGGATCTGACGACCGGCGATCTCGAGCTCGAGGAGCGGCACTCGCTCAGGCGGGTGGCCGGTCTCTCCACCGAGCTCACCGACATCACCGAGGTCGAGTACAGGCAGCTGCGACTGGAACGTGTCGTTCTGGTCGGCGTCTGGACCGAGGGCAGCGTCGAGGATGCGGACAACTCGCTGGCCGAGCTCGCCCAACTTGCCGAGACCGCCGGTTCCCAGGTCCTCGAGGGCCTGATCCAGCGGCGTAAGCAGCCCGACGCGGCCACGTTCATCGGCCGGGGCAAGGTCGACGAGCTGCGTGACGTAGTTCTCAGCAGCGGCGCCGACACGGTCATCTGCGACGGCGAGTTGTCCCCGTCCCAGCTGCGCAAGCTGGAGCAGGAGATCAAGGTCAAGGTGGTCGACCGGACCGCCCTGATCCTCGACATCTTCGCCCAGCACGCCAAGAGCAAAGAGGGCAAGGCCCAGGTCGAGCTGGCCCAGTTGCAGTACTTTCTGCCGCGACTGCGCGGCTGGGGTGACTCGCTGTCCCGGCAGGGCGGTGGCGCCGGCGGTGGTTCCGGCGGCGGCGGTGTGGGCACGCGTGGTCCCGGTGAGACGAAGCTGGAGACCGATCGCCGGCGCATCAATCAGCGCATCGCGAAGCTGCGTCGTGAGATCAAGGCCATGCGGACGGTACGGGAGACCAAGCGCTCCCGTCGTCAGGCCAGCGGCACGCCCGCGGTGGCGATCGCCGGCTACACGAACGCCGGCAAGTCCAGTCTGCTCAATCGGCTGACCGAGGCCGGCGTCCTGGTGGAGAACGCGCTGTTCGCCACCCTGGACCCGACCACCCGGCGCACGTCCGCGGAGGACGGCCGGGTCTACACGCTCTCCGACACGGTCGGGTTCGTCCGGCACCTTCCGCACCAGATCGTCGAGGCGTTCCGTTCGACGCTGGAGGAGGTGGCCGAGGCCGACCTGCTGGTGCATGTCGTCGACGGCTCCCACCCGGACCCGGAGGGTCAGGTCAGCGCGGTCCGCGAGGTGCTCGGCGAGGTCGAGGCCGACCGGGTCCCCGAGCTGCTGGTGATCAACAAGATGGACGCGGCCGACGAGGAGACCGTTCTGCGCCTCAAGCGGGCGTGGCCGGATGCCGTGTTCGTCTCGGCGCGCAGCGGTTCGGGCATTCAGGAGTTGCGGGCGGCCATTGCGGAGCGGCTTCCGCGGCCGGCGGTGGATCTTCGGGTTCTGGTGCCGTATTCCCGGGCCGATCTGGTCGCGCGGGTGCACCGGACCGGTCAGGTGCTGCAGTCCCGTCATCTGGACGACGGCACTGAGCTGCAGGTCCGGGTCGACGAACGGCTGGCGGCCGACCTGGAGGCGTTCCGTTGCTGAGAGTTACCTGTGTCAGGGTGTGAAATCAGACACCTGGTGACCTTTGACCAGGGTTGATCCACGCGTTACACCGATGGGTGACGCCGCATGCGACACTGTGCGGATGCGGCGTCTCGTGTTCTCAATCGTGCTGGGTGTTGGCCTGGTGGCGATTGGCAGCACCGGCGCGTCTGCCGCTGACCCGACGCCGACGGCGACGGTCAGTGCCAAGGCGACGGCCGGTAAGAAGATTTGCAAGATCAAGAGCGAGAAGCTCGATGAGATCTCAGGCCTGGTGGCAACCAGCTCCGGCTTCATCGTGATCAACGACAGCAGCACGGACGGCGCCCGGCGGAAGATCTTCTTCCTGGACAAGACTTGTGCTGTCAAGAGCACCCGGGACTTCGCCAGCACGCCGCGGGACACCGAGGACATGGTGCTCTCCGCCGACCAGAAGACCCTGTGGATCGCCGACACCGGCGACAACGAGGTCCTCAAGAACGGCGACACCCGCTCGTCGGTCGTGCTGTGGACCATGTCACTTACGGGCAACAAGGACGCGGTGCTCCACCGGTTCACCTATCCGGACGGTGACAAGCACGACGCCGAGGCGCTCCTGCTCGACGGTGACGGCCTGCCGATCATCGTGACCAAGGAGCTCGGGAACGCGTACATCTACAAGCCGACCGGCGCGGTCAAGACCGGTGACACGGCCGTCCCGCTGAAGCGGGTCGGCGAGCTGGGGCTTCCGGCGACCGAGACCACGAGCAACGCGTTCGCCAAGATCTTCAACCGGGTGGTCACCGGCGGGTCGGTCGCGGCCGGCGGCAAGAAGGTCGTGCTGCGGACGTACACCGACGCGTCCGAGTGGGACGTGCCGAACGGCGACGTGGTGGCCGCGCTGAAGACCAAGCCGCGCACCACGGGCCTGCCGAACGAGACGTTCGGCGAGGCGATCTCGTACAGCGCGGACGGCAAGACGTTCTACACCGTGTCGGACATGAACGGCGACCACGACACCGACAACTACATCCAGCAGTATGTGCCGGCCACCGAGGTCGCGGCCGTCTCCAAGAAGCAGTCCGGCAGCGGCGGCACATCCGACTCGTGGTATTCGAATCTCAGTGTGGGCGACATCACGAAGCTCGTCGGCGGGGTCGGCGTCATCGGCCTCCTGCTCGTCGCGGTCGGCGTCATCGGCATCGTCCGGTTCCGTAAGCGGAACCCGGCCGGGCTGGCCGTGGACGAGGCGCCCAGCGGCGGCATCGACAAGGTGAACCCGGAGACCGAGCTGATCGGTGTCGGCAGCGGCGCGGCCTTCGGCGGAGCAGGCAAGGGTCCGGTGTACGGCGCCGGCAACGGCGGCGGGCAGCCCCGTCCCGGCGTCTACGGCGGCGGTCCTGGCGGTGCCGGCCCGGGCGGCGGCGCCGGCGGTGGGCAGTACGGACGGCCCGGCCCCGGCCAGGGCGCTCCCGGTGGTGCTCCCGGTGGCCCCGGCGGTGGTCAGCCGCGTGGCCCGCAGCAGCCGCCGCGCGGTCCCGGTGGCCCGCAGCAGCGCCCGCAGGTCC
>KL571311.1:12645-16420 GCA_000715855.1 Actinoplanes liguriensis | reverse complement strand
CGCCCCGCAGCAGCAGCCGCCGCGTGGCCCGCAGCCACCCCGTGGTCCCCAGCAGCCGCCGCGCGGCCCGGGTGGCCCGCAGCAGCAGCCCGGCCGCGGTGGTGGCGGTGCCGGTGGTGGCGTCTACGGCGGCCAGCAGCGTCCTCCGCAGGGTGGCGGGCAGCAGCCTCGCCAGGGCGGTGGGAACTATGGGGGCGGGCGTCCGCCCCAGGGCCGCGACGACAACGGCTTCGACCGCCGCTGATCCTCTGAGCTGACCGGACGGCCGGCATCCCGATGGGGTGCCGGCCTTTCCGTGTCCGGGGCGGGCCGGTGGCGCGGCCGGGCCCGGAGGAACAGCCGCGCCGCGGCGCGTGGGGACGGGCGCGTGCTCAGACCCGTACGCCCAAGGAATTCAGACGCGGCGCAGGACCGCGACCACCTTGCCCATGATGGTGGCGTCGTCGCCGGGGATCGGGTCGAACGCCGGGTTGGCCGGCATCAGCCAGACGTGCCCGTCGCGTTGCCGGTAGCTCTTGACCGTCGCCTCGCCGTCGATCATCGCGGCGACGATGTCACCGGCCTCGGCGGTGGGCTGCTGACGGACGACGACCCAGTCGCCGTTGCAGATCGCCGCGTCGATCATCGAGTCGCCCTTGACCTCGAGCATGAAGACCTCGCCCTCGCCGACCAGCTCGCGCGGCAGCGGGTAGAAGTCGTCCACCGACTGCTCGGCGAGGATCGGGCCACCGGCGGCGATCCGGCCCACCAGCGGCACGTAGGCCGGCTGCGGCCGGGCGGCCCGCAACGCCTCGTCGTCGACCAGCTCACCGGGCGAGCGGACGTCGACGGCACGCGGACGGTTCGGGTCGCGGCGCAGGTAGCCCTTGGTCTCCAGAGCCTTCAGCTGGTAGGCCACGCTGGAGGGGGAGACCAGGCCGACGGCCTCGCCGATCTCCCGCACGCTGGGCGGGTAACCGTATTTCTCGCCCCATTCGCGGATGAACTCGAGGATCCGCCGCTGGCGGGCGGTGAGATCGCTGGCGACCGGCTCGCTGAGGTTGCCGACCGCGGTGACCGAGCGGAGCTGCGGAGCGTCCGCCGAGCGGGCCCGGGTCGGTGTGCGCCGGCGCATCGCGCTGCCGGGATCGGGCTGCCTGATCGGTTGCTGCTGCTGTCGGCTCGTGCGGTCGTCGGTCGACACGTCCGCCCTCCCTGTCGGCCAGTGCCTGTCGGCACGTGGTGCGTCGCGGAGCCGGACGCGCCGTGGGGATGGCGTATGTCCGGCTGACCCCTCTTGACAGGAAACCGTAGTGGGCGGGTCCGACATATTCAAACATCTGTACGAGGTTTCACCGGCGTGTCGCACCGGAAGACTGGATTTTCGTACTCGCGTTCTGATAAACCGTCGTACGGGCGTTCTATAGAACGCGTGTCCGAGAGAGGGGAACGTGTCATGGTGGTCACCGGTGGGGCTCGGCACACTGCGCCGCCCCTGCGACTGACCCGCCGAGGCCGAGTGGTCGTTCTCGGTCTCTTCTTCGCCGTGGCGGCGCTGGCGAGCGTTGTCCTGTTCATGACTGCCGCGCGGGGCTGACCGCCCGGCAACCGGTTTCCCGACGCGCCTCGTGATCGCACCGTCACCCCAGCGTGTTGAGGTGCAAAATACGGCGCGTCGGCATGCTCCTGAACTTGCATCGGCGTCCGCTCCGGCATAGCGTCTTCCCCAACATCTAGTGGTTACAGAGATGTAAGTCGTCCACAGGTTGGGTTTCTCCTCCCCGGTTTTCCACAGATCCGGCCACAGTCGCGCGATGGGTAAGTACATTGCGAGGCTGTGCTTCGGCGTGTCTGGATGCGGCCGGGGCGGGGGCAAAGGGGGAGATCGCGGTGCGTTGCCCGTATTGCCGGCACGCCGACTCGCGCGTCGTTGACTCGCGGGAGGCCGACGACGGTCAGCTGATCCGTCGCCGTCGGTCGTGTCCCGAATGCGGGAAGCGGTTCACCACGGTCGAGGAGGCGGTGCTCGCGGTGGTCAAGCGCAGCGGCGTCACCGAGCCCTTCAGCCGGACGAAGGTCATGAGCGGGGTGCGCAAGGCCTGTCAGGGCCGGCCCGTCGACGAGGACTCCATCGCGTTGCTCGCGCAGCGTGTGGAGGAGACCGTCCGGGCTCGCGGCGCCGCGGAGATCCCGAGCCACGAGGTCGGCCTGGCGATCCTCACGCCCTTGCGTGAGCTCGACCAGGTCGCCTATCTGCGGTTCGCCAGCGTGTACAAGTCCTTCGACTCGCTCGACGAGTTCGAGAACGAGATCGCCGCGCTCCGTGAGGCGCCGCCCGTCCGGGACGCCGGGACGCGACATGCCGTCGCGCCGCGGTCCGGCACGGGCCGCACACCCAAGATCAACGGCTGAGAAACCCGGCCACATCAGAGCTACACCTGTCAGCAGCATTACCGAGGGGGAGCACGTTCATATGGCCGGAGACGGCGTGACAGCGGGTCGGCAGCGGAGCAGGGCAAGTACGAACGGCGCTGCGGCCGGGGGGCTGCATGTGGAGCGGGTGTGGACGACGGCGGGAGTCCACCCGTACGACGAGGTCGAGTGGGAGCACCGCGACGTCGTCATGACGAACTGGCGGGACGGCTCGATCAACTTCGAGCAGCGCGGTGTCGAGTTCCCGGCGTTCTGGAGCGTGAACGCCGCGAACATCGTGACCACGAAGTACTTCCGGGGCGCGGTCGGCACGCCCGAGCGGGAGTCGTCGCTGCGTCAGCTGATCGACCGCGTGGTCCAGACGTACCGCAAGGCGGGCGAGGAGCACGGCTACTTCGCCACCGCGGGTGACGCCGAGGTGTTCGACCACGAGCTCACCTGGATGCTGCTGCACCAGGTGTTCAGCTTCAACTCGCCGGTCTGGTTCAACGTCGGCACCAAGTCGCCGCAGCAGGTCAGCGCGTGTTTCATCCTCTCCGTGGACGACTCGATGGACTCGATCCTCGAGTGGTACAAGGAGGAGGGCCTGATCTTCAAGGGTGGCTCCGGCTCGGGCGTCAACCTGTCCCGCATCCGCTCGTCCAAGGAGCTGCTGTCGTCTGGGGGGACGGCGAGTGGCCCGGTCAGCTTCATGCGGGGCGCGGACGCGAGCGCGGGCACCATCAAGTCCGGCGGCGCCACCCGTCGCGCGGCGAAGATGGTCATCCTCGACGTGGACCACCCGGACATCGAGGAGTTCGTCCGGACCAAGGCGCGCGAGGAGGACAAGATCCGCGCGCTGCGGGACGCCGGCTTCGACATGGACCTGGGCGGCGCCGACATCGTCTCGGTGCAGTACCAGAACGCCAACAACTCGGTGCGGGTCAGCGACGAGTTCATGAAGGCGTACGAGGAGGGCACCGAGTTCGGTCTCCGCGGCCGGCTCAACGGCGAGGTCATCGAGACCATCGACGCCCGCAAGCTGTTCCGGGACATCGCCCAGGCCGCCTGGGAGTGCGCCGACCCCGGTCTGCAGTACGACGACACCATCAACGACTGGCACACGAACCCGGAGACGGGCCGGATCACCGGCTCCAACCCGTGCTCGGAGTACATGTCGCTGGACGACTCGTCCTGCAACCTGGCCTCGCTGAACCTGATGAAGTTCCTCAAGGCCGACGGCGGCTTCGAGGTGGAGAAGTTCGTCAAGAGCGTCGAGTTCATCATCACCGCGATGGACATCTCGATCTGCTTCGCGGACTTCCCGACGGAGAAGATCGGGATCACCACCCGGGCCTACCGGCAGCTCGGCATCGGCTACGCC
>KL571311.1:11665-12444 GCA_000715855.1 Actinoplanes liguriensis | reverse complement strand
GCCTCCGGCCTGCCGTACGACTCGGACGGCGGCCGCAGCCTCGCCGCCGCGATCACCTCGCTGATGAACGGCACGGCGTACCGTCGCTCGGCCGAGCTGGCCGGCGTGGTCGGGGCGTACGAGGGCTACGCCCGCAACGCCGACGCGCACCAGCGCGTGATGCGCAAGCACGCCGCCGCGAACGACGAGATCCGTCCGCAGGGCGCGGTCGCCTCCGAGATCGTCCGGGAAGCCACCAAGCAGTGGAAGAACGGCAACAAGCTCGGTGAGAAGAACGGCTGGCGCAACGCCCAGGCGTCGGTGCTCGCCCCGACCGGCACCATCGGCCTGATGATGGACTGCGACACCACCGGCATCGAGCCGGACCTGGCGCTCGTCAAGTTCAAGAAGCTGGTCGGCGGCGGCTCGATGCAGATCGTCAACCAGACGGTCCCGCGGGCGCTGCGCAGCCTCGGCTACCCCGAGGAGCAGGTCGAGGCGATCGTCGAGCACATCGCCGAGCACGGCAACGTCGTCGACGCGCCCGGCCTCCGGACCGAGCACTACGCGATCTTCGACTGCGCCATGGGCGAGCGGGTCATCTCCCCGATCGGCCACGTCAAGATGATGGCCGCGGTGCAGCCGTTCATCTCCGGTGCGATCTCCAAGACGGTCAACATGCCGGAGACGGCGACCGTCGAGGAGATCGAGGAGATCCACTACCAGGGCTGGAAGCTGGGCCTGAAGGCGCTCGCGATCTACCGCGACAACTGCAAGGCTGTCTCTTATACACATCTCTG
>KL571311.1:10959-11461 GCA_000715855.1 Actinoplanes liguriensis | reverse complement strand
CCAGCCGCTGTCGGCGGGCAAGGGCGCGAAGGAGGCCGCTCCGGCGGTCGCCGAGGCCACCAAGGCCGTCGAGACCATCGTCGAGAAGGTCATCGAGTACCGCCCGATCCGCAAGCGCCTGCCGAAGAAGCGCCCGTCCGAAACGGTGTCCTTCTCGGTCGCCGGCGCCGAGGGTTACCTCACCGCGTCGTCCTACCCGGACAACGGGCTCGGCGAGGTCTTCCTGAAGATGTCGAAGCAGGGCTCCACCCTGGCCGGGGTCATGGACGCCTTCTCCGTCGCGATCTCGATAGGGCTGCAGTACGGCGTCCCGCTGGAGACGTTCGTCAGCAAGTTCACCAACATGCGCTTCGAGCCGGCCGGCATGACCGACGACCCGGACGTGCGCATGGCGACCTCGGTGATGGACTACATCTTCCGTCGCCTGGCGCTGGACTTCCTGCCCTACGACACCCGCGCCGAGCTGGGCATCTTCACGGCGACCGAGCGGACCGCCCAGGCA
>KL571311.1:9091-10763 GCA_000715855.1 Actinoplanes liguriensis | reverse complement strand
CCGCCGCGGCGGACGTGGCGGTCACCGGCCTGGCGGTGTCGGCGCCGGTCGCCACCCCGGCCACGTCGCAGGTCACGGTCGCCGAGGTGAAGGCCGCGGCCACGCCGGAGAAGCAGGCCGGCTCGTCGACCGAGCTCCTCGAGCTGGTCACCGGCCACGCCGCGGACGCACCGCTCTGCTTCACCTGCGGCACGAAGATGCGCCGCGCCGGCAGTTGCTACGTCTGCGAGGGCTGCGGCTCGACCTCCGGTTGCAGCTGACCGAGGTGATGTGACGGCGGGCGGTGCGCTTTCGCGTACCGCCCGCTTTTTATCGTCAGTGCTTTCCCTGGGTGTCCCGGAGCCACACGCCGAACTCGACCGCCGTGCGCACCCCGTGCTTCAACACCGCCGTGCAGATGTCCCAGCCGCTCACCTCGTCCGGATACTCCGGACGCTGATGCCACATGGTCTTGATCGCCAGGATCGCCTGCCGTTCCTCGTCGGTCAGCCGCCCGGCGAGCTCGCGGTGCCATTCACTGACGTCGGCGTGGTCGTCGTTGAGCCAGACGGAGAGGTCGACGCGCCATTCGCCGAGCGTGATCGTGACGTGGTAGCGCTCGTCGCGCTTCTCACCGCCCCGCTCGTCCCGGTAGGCGAAACCGGTCACGCCCGGGATCTCCACCGCCTTGGCCAGCAGTGCCAGGACGTCGCCCGGGGTGAACTCCGGGCCGCCGAGCAGCATCACATCGAGTTCGCGCCAGACCATCAGCCCGGACAGGTAGCTGCCCGTGGGGAGGAGCGGTCCCAGCGGCTCCAGCAGCGTGAGCACGGAACGTGCCTCCGCCTGCAGTTCCTCGGGCCGGCCCATGTCGCCCTCCTTCCGTATCCATCGGCGAGCTTGTGTCGCGATGCCCCATTGTGGGACGTGCCCCGAGGGCGCCCGCTGCCGGGCCGTCCGGGAAACGCCGGTGACCGGTACGGCTTTAACGTGTAAGTTGGGCTGGTGAGCAGCGTTGACGTCGTACCCGCCCGGGTGAACTCGGCCAAGATCGCAGTTGGGGTCACGTTCGCCATGAACGGGCTGGCCCTCGCCGGCTGGCTGTCCCGCGCCCCCGCGATCCGGGACGGGCTGGATCTGTCCGTCGCCGGCTTCGGCCTGCTCCTGCTCTGCATGTCCGGCACCTCGGTCGCGTCGATCCCGCTGGCCGGCCCGCTGGTGCAGCGCGTCGGCCCGGCCCGCGCGGTGCTGATCGCCAGCATGGCGGAGGCGCTCGGCCTGGCCCTGCTGGCCACGGCGACACTGCTCGACTCGGTTCCGCTGGCCGGGATCGCCCTGCTCTTCTGCGGCTTCGGCACCAGCACCTGGGACGTCGCCATGAACGTCGAGGCCGCCGACGTCGAACGCCGCATCGGGCGCACGATCATGCCGCGCTTCCACGCCGGCTTCAGCCTCGGCACGGTCGCCGGCGCCGGCGTCGGCGCGGCCGCCTCGGCCACCGGCGTGCCGATCTGGGCCCAGCTCTTCGTCACCACCGTGATCGTCGTGGCCGTCCAACTCGCCGTCGTCCGCCGCTTCCTCCCCCACGTCGAGCCGGAACCCGGCGCCGAACCGGCGATGACGGCCGGCCAGGCGTGGCGCGAGCCGAGGACGATTTTGATCGGCCTTATCCTGCTCGGTTTCGGCTTCACCG
>KL571311.1:8667-8902 GCA_000715855.1 Actinoplanes liguriensis | reverse complement strand
ACCGCATGTATGGCGGCGCCGCCGCCGACCGCTGGGGCCGGGTCCCCGTCCTACGCCTCACCGCGGTCTCCGCCGCCGCGGGCGTCCTCCTGGTCGTGTTCGGCGGTTCCGTCGAGTTCGCCCTGGCCGGAGCACTTCTCTGGGGCGTCGGCGCGTCCCTTGGCTTCCCGATCGGGATGAGCGCCGCCGCCGACGACCCGGTGCGCGCCGCCATGCGGGTCTCGGCCGCCGGCTC
>KL571311.1:8192-8358 GCA_000715855.1 Actinoplanes liguriensis | reverse complement strand
GATCGGCTTCCTCTCCGAACACTTCGGCATCCTCCACGGCCTGCTCTGCGTCTTCGGCGCCCTGCTCCTGGGCCTGGCCGCCTCACACGCCGCCAAACCCCTCCCGAACTGACGCTCCCCGCCGCCGCCCTGTCCGTTTCAGATCAAATTCAAGATCTTCATGTCC
>KL571311.1:0-7961 GCA_000715855.1 Actinoplanes liguriensis | reverse complement strand
GGCCGGTCCAGCTCACCCCAACCCCACCCCCCAGCTGGTCCTGGCCGTGGTTTTGGCCCCCCGAATACAACGCTGTGAACCAGCCGACCGGCCGTGCGCCCATCATCGTCCCGCCCGTAGCGCAGGCCCTCCCGCTCCTCGCGCGGTTGCCGCGGCGCGGGCTCCGGGCTGGTTCTGGCCGTGGTTATGGAGGTTCGAATACAACGGTGAGGGCCAGCCGGTCGGGCGTGCGTGCGTCGTTGTCCCGGCCCGTGCTGGGCGTGGCGCAGGGTTCCGCGTGTCTCGCGCGGGTGCCGCTGCGTTGGGTCTGGGCTGGTTCTGGCTGTGGTTATGGGAGTTCGAATACAACGGTGGTGGCCAGCTGACGCGCCGGGGTCTCGGAACAGGCTGGGCCGGGCGCGCGTGGAGCGGCGGGCGTCGGCCAGGCGGGTGCCGCTGCGCGAGGTCTCGGCTGGCGCTGGTGGTTGGTTTCGGGCCCGAATGCGACCGTGGGTGCCAGCTGGATCCTGGGCCCGTCTCGCGGCCTGACGGCGAGGCGGGCATCGCGTGCGACGGCCGGGGCGGGGAGACCACCCGCGAGACGGTCAGCGGTGCTCAGGGAACGAGCGGCTGTGGGACGGGCGGCGGAAATCAGGGAAGGAGCGGCGGGAGGGTCAGCGGTGCTCGGTCAGGAAGTTGGTGATTACGGAGGCCAGCTGGGTTGGCTGCTCGATGACCATGGCGTGGGACGCGTCCTCCAGCAGCACGTGCCGCACCGGCTGCGCCTGCGCCAGCAGGAAACGGCGATGTGCCGTGTACAGGTCGGCGAACGGCTCCTGCTCCGGCAGCAACCGCGTCGCCAGGACGAGCAGCGCCGGGCAGGAGATCGCGCGGTAGACCGGAGCCAGGTCCAGCGAGTTCATCATGGCGCGCAACTGTGTGGTCGCCTCGAAGGAGGGGCGGAACGTCGTCCGGCCGTCCTTGCCGTGGATCAGGTTGCGCCGGAAGCCCTCGATCCACACCTTCTCGTTGGCGCCCATGTCGCGTGCGGCCATGCGCTGGCGTTCGACCAGGTCGGCCAGTTCGGTGGCGTCGACGGTCTGGCCGGCAGCCGCCTCCATCATGTCGAAGGCCGCCGTGAGCCGCTCCAACTCGGCCGCGGCTTTGTCCGGGTCGAGGCCGGGAAGCTGCGACGGGTCGGTGGGCGGCGGGTTGCCGTCGAGGCTGACCACGCCCGGTGACTCCGGGTGCCGTTCGGCCCAGAGCATGGCCAGCATGCCGCCGAGCGAGTGCCCGACGACGGCCGGGCGCTCCAGCTCGAGCTCCACGCAGACCGCGGCGAGGTCACCGAGCGCGGCGTCCCAGCTCCACGGCCCGTCCGCGGACCGGCCGTGCCCGCGCAGGTCGACGGTGACGACCCGGTGGTGCAGCCGGAGCGCGCGGGCCAGCGTGGTCATGTGCGCCAGGTTCCCGCCGGCGCCGTGCACGAGAAGCAGCGGGGCCTGGTCACCCCCGAAGTCGCGAACGGCGATCTGCACGTTCCCCACGTCGACAAGACTGTCGTTGATCATTGCCCCTCCTCGTCGTTCTCAGTGCCGCCGGAGCGACGTCCGGTGCCGCCGGAGCGACGTTCGGTGCCGCCGGAGCGACGTTCAGTGCTGCCGGAGCGGCGTTCTGCACCGCCGGAGCGGCGTCCCGGATCCAAGGCCCGCTGACCGTGGCCGAAGTCCTCCGTCACGTGGATGTCCTCGTCGGGCCGATCGAAGTCGACCGGCGGGGCGCCGTCCGCAGCGAGCAGCCTCTCCCGCACCGCGCTCACCGCCACGCCACCGTCCGGATGCCGGGGCAGCTTTCCCCGCCGCACCAGATCGTGCACACCCTGCCGGCTGATCCCGAGCATCGCCCCGGCCATCGCCAGTGACACCGAGGACGCGAACGGATGCCCGACGCGTCGCGCCACCGCCTGCCCGAGCGGGGTCCGCCACCACTCCACCGGCGGCGCGAACGCGTGATCGTCCGGATAGAGCGTGGCGATCAGCCGGGCGATGGTCCGCACCGCTTCCGGCCCCGGCCCGTACGCGATGACGAACGCCCAATCCAGCGCGCACCGGTGCAGCCGCCGCCGCACGTCATCCACGCTGCGGTGCCCTTCGAGCAGGATCTCCAGCGGGTCGGTCAGGCGTGTGTCGAGCAACCGCACGATCTGCTCCGCCAGCGCCTCCGTCCCCGTCATACCCCTGATCCTGCCCCTACTTGACACCCCTCGTCAAGTAGCGTGAGGAAGCGCGACGATCACCGTCCGTACGTGATTGATTTCCGGCTTCCGTGAACCGCCCTCCGGGCAATAGGGTGTGCCCCGAAACTCGGGAGGAGCACTGGTGCGAAGAGTCGGAGCCGCACTCGGCGTCGTCGCGTTGCTCGCCGTGTCCGGCTGCAACGAGAAGGAGGAGGCGGCCACCGAGCTGCCCCCGATCACGCTCGCCGTGGCACCGGCCGCTTCCGCGGGTGGCGCCTGCATCCTCTGGGACTGGTCGTTCATCGAGGAGAAGATCGGCGTCAAGTTCTCGGTCGCCGCCTCCGATCAGGTCGACGACACGTCCACCTGTGTGGTGCAGACGGTGGAGGGCTCGTGGCCCGACCTGTCGTTCTCCGTGGTCGAGCAGACGAAGGCCGACGCCAAGACTTTCCTGGCCACGCGGATGCCGAAGAAGGCGGTCAAGCTCAAGGGCCTGGGGAAGGCCGGTTACCGGCTGAACTCCGCGGCCGCCTCCGGCCACGGCCCGTCGGTGGAGATCGGCTGGCTGAGCGAGGCCGAGCAGTTGCAGACCCTGAAGTTCACGTTCGCCAAGGGCGCGTCGAGCTCAGCGGTGACCAGGATGAACACCGGCCTTCTCGAGATGGCGAAGGCGATGGACACCACCGACGGCTGAGAGCCGCCGGTGGTCCCACCAGGTCCGAGACTCAGCGCGCGGCGACGAACACCCGGGACGCCACCTCGCGCGGCAGCCGGATCTTGTCGCCGGACTTGTCGATGGTGACCCCGTCCCGCTCCTGCGCGACCGTCACCGTCGTCCCCGGGTCGATGCCGGCCGCGTGCAGCTGCCGCAGCACGTCCGCGTTGGTCTGGACGCTCTCGCAGATCCGGGACACGACGACGCTGCCGGTCAGGCCGGGGAACGCCAGGTTGCGCTCACCGTGGCCGAACGGGTCGGCGGTGTCGTCCTCGGGCAGGCCGAGCTGCTCCAGGCCGGGGATCGGATTCCCGTACGGCGAGCGGGTCGGCTTGTTCAGCAGCTCGTAGACCCGGCGCTCGACCGAGTCGCTCATCACGTGCTCCCACCGGCAGGCTTCCTCGTGGGCTTCTTCCCACGGCATGCCGATGACGTTGACCAGTAGTAGTTCCGCAAGACGGTGCTTGCGCATGACGGAGACTGCGGTGGCGCGGCCTTCCTCGGTCAGCACCAGGTGACGGTCACCCTCGACGGTGAGCAGACCGTCCCGCTCCATGCGGGCGACCGTCTGACTGACCGTGGGGCCGCTCTGGTGCAGGCGCTCGGCGATGCGAGCCCGAAGCGGAGGCACGCCTTCTTCTTCGAGTTCGAGAATGGTCCGGAGATACATCTCGGTGGTATCGACAAGGTCGTTCACGATGCGGTCCTCCCAGCAGCGATGTTACCGCGTGGCGGGGGGTTGACATCCGCCCCGAGCAAGTGCCAGGAGACCCTACCGGAGGAGGCGTGACGAGTGCCTCCTAAGGCACCCCGTGGGAGCATGTCGGCATGGCGGACGAGACGACGGCGGTGGTCTGGGACGAGGCCCTGCTCGACTACGACATGGGTGATCACCCGCTGAACCCGGTCCGGGTCGAGCTGACCATGGCGCTCGCCCGCGAGCTGGGCGTGTTCGACCGCCCCGGTGTGCAGTTGATCACGCCGCGCCCGGCGAGTGAGGCCGAGCTCACCCGGGTGCACCGAGAGGACTATCTCGATGCGGTCCGGCAGGCCCCGATCGATCCGTTCTTCCTGGGCTGGGGTCTGAACACCTCGGACAACCCGGTTTTCGAGGGCATGCACGACTCGTCGTCGCGGATCTGCGGCGCCAGCGTCGCGGCCGCCGAGGCGGTCTGGCACGGTGTCGCCCGCCGCGCGGTGAACGTGGCCGGTGGCCTGCACCACGCGATGCCGGCGCGGGCGGCCGGTTTCTGCGTCTACAACGATCCGGCGGTGGCGATCGCCTGGCTGCTGGACCACGGCGCGCAGCGGGTGGCCTACATCGACGTCGACGTGCACCACGGCGACGGGGTGCAGGCGATCTTCTACGACGATCCGCGGGTGCTCACGGTCAGCCTGCACGAGACGCCGCTGGCGCTCTTCCCGGGCACCGGGTTCTGCGACGAGACCGGCGGCCCGGGCGCGGAGGGCACCGCGGTGAACGTGCCGCTGCCGCCCGGCACCGGGGACGAGGGCTGGCTGAAGGCGTACCACGCGGTGGTGCCGTCGGTGGTCCGCGCGTTCGCGCCGGAGATCATCGTGAGCCAGTGCGGGGCGGACGCGCACCGGCTGGACCCGCTGGCCGACCTGATGCTGTCGGTCGACTGCCAGCGCGCGGCGTACATCGCGATGCGCGAGCTGGCCGACGAGCTCTGTGACGGCCGCTGGGTGGCGCTCGGCGGCGGGGGATACGCGCTGGTCGAGGTCGTGCCGCGGGCGTGGTCGCACCTGCTCGCGGTGGCGACGGGGGAGCCGTTGGACCCCACGATCCGTACCCCCGGGAATTGGCGGAGATTGGCCGCGGATCGCCGTCCGGGCGCCGCGATCCCGGAGAGGATGGGTGACGGCGCCGTGCCCCGGCACGTGCCGTGGTCGCCGGGCACCGAGAACGATCCCGTCGACCGGGCGATCATCGCCACCCGTCTGGCGGTCTTCCCGTTGCACGGGCTCGACCCGCACGATCCCCGGGACTGACATGCCGCGCAGCGCAGATGTCCTGCTCGCCGACGGCACCGCCGTGCACCTGCGGCAGATCACCGCCGAGGACGCTCCGGCCATTGTGGAGTTCCACTCCCGGATGAGTGACCGCACGCGCTACCTGCGGTACTTCTCGCCCTATCCGCGCATTCCGGAGCGTGACCTGCAGCGGTTCGTGAACGTCGACCACCGCGACCGGGAGGCGTTCGTCACGGTCGCCGCCGACGGCCGGATCACCTCGGTCGGGCGGTACGAACGTCTCGGCCCGGACTCCCCGGAGGCCGAGGTCGCGTTCGTGGTCGAGGACGCCCAGCAGGGCCGGGGGATCGGCTCGGTGCTCCTGGAGCATCTCGCCGAGGCCGCCCGTGACCACGGCATCAGCCGGTTCGTCGCCGAGGTGCTCCCGGAGAACGGCGGCATGCTGCGCGTCTTCGGCGACTCCGGGTTCCAGGTGCAGCGCAGGTACGCCGACGGCGTGGTCCACCTGGGTTTCCCGATCGCGCCCACCGAGAAGTCGCGGGAGGTGCAGGAGTCCCGGGAGCATCTGACCGAGGCGCGCTCGATCGCGCGGCTGATCGCCCCGCGGGGCATCGCCATCTACGGCGCCAGCGCGAGCGGGCACGGGATCGGCGCGGCGATGCTCGGCAATCTGCGTGACGGGGGCTACACCGGCGCGGTCGTCCCGGTGCACCCGTCCGCCGACCGGGTAGCGGGGCTCACGGCGTACCGGCAAGCGTCTGATGCCCGGACCCCCATCGACCTGGCCGTGATCGCGGTGCCCGCGGAGCATGTCGCGGAGGCCTTGGCCGATGCGGCGTCGGCCGGGGCCGGCGGCGTGGTGATCGGCTCGGCCGGGTTCGCCGAGGCGGGTGCGGAGGGCGCGGCCCGGCAGCGGCAGTTGATCGAGACCGCGCACGCCGCCGGCCTGCGGGTGATCGGCCCGAGCAGTTTCGGGATCGCCAACACGGACCCGGAGGTCCGGCTGAACGCGACGATGGCGCCGCGTCTGCCGGCGGCCGGGCGGGTCGGCTTCTTCGCGCAGAGCGGCGCGCTGGGCGTGGCGCTGCTCGCCGAGGCGGACCGGCGCGGTCTCGGCCTGTCGAGCTTCGTCTCGGCCGGCAACCGCGCCGACGTGTCCGGTAATGATCTGCTGCAGTACTGGCGGGACGACCCCGGCACCGACGTCGTGCTGCTCTATCTGGAGACGTTCGGCAATCCGCGCAAGTTCGCCCGGCTGGCCCGCCGGATGAGCCGGGTCAAGCCGGTCGTCGCGGTGGCCTCGGCGACCCGCCCGCCCGGGCTGGCCGGCGACCTCCCGGGGCCGGACGCGCACGCGGTCACCGCCCTGTTCGCCCGTTCCGGCGTCATCCGCGTGGACACCGTCCAGGAGCTCTTCGACGTCGGCATGCTGCTGGCCCACCAGCCGTTGCCGGCCGGGCGCCGGGTGGCCGTGGTCGGTAACTCGTCCGCGCTGGCCGCGCTAGCCGAGGTGGCCTGCCGGGCGGCCGGCCTGGTGGTCGCCGAGGGCTACCCGCGGGACCTGAGCCCGATGGCCTCCGCGCACGACCTGGCCGACGCGCTCGCCGACGCCGCGGTCGACGACCGGGTGGACGCGCTGGTCGTGGTCTTCGCCCCGGTCGTGCCCGGCCAGCAGCTCTCCGAGGAGGACGCGGACTTCGCGTCGGCGCTGGCCAGCGTCGCGCTCGCGGGGGAGAAACCGACCGTGGCGACGCTGGTCTTCGGCCGGGTCCCGCCGCGGGTGCCGGTCTACATGTCGGTCGAGGAGGCGGTCCGCGCGCTGGCCCGGGTGGTCAACTACGCCGAGTGGCTGCGGCGTCCGCCCGGCCTGATGCCGGCGCTGTCCGGAATTGATCCGGCGGCCGCGGAGTCGGCCACGAGCCCGTCCGAACTCCTGAGCGCCTATGGGATTGAGATCGTGCCGTCAACGCTCGTGCGAACGGCGGAGGAGGCGGTTGCTGCCGCCGACGAGCTCGGTTATCCGGTCGCCCTCAAAGCGGCAGGTGGGGGGTTACGGCATCGGATCGACCTCGGCGCGGTTCGCCTCGCACTTCAAAATCCAGACGATTTGCGTACGGCGTACCGCAGTCTCGACACCACATTCGGCCCCGAGGTCCTGGTCCAGACGATGGTCGCCCCCGGCGTCGCCTGCGTCATCGAGGTGGTCGAGGATCCGGCGTTCGGCCCGGTCGTCGGCTTCGGTCTCGGCGGGGTGGCCAGTGAGCTGCTCGGCGACCTCGCCTGGCGGGCCGCCCCACTGACCGACCGTGCCGCCGAGGCCCTGGTCGACGAGCCGCGCGCGGCCCCGCTGCTGCACGGTTACCGCGGCTCCACACCGGTCGACCGGGCGGCGCTGATCGACCTGCTGCTCCGGGTCGGCCGGCTCGCCGACGAGCACCCGCGGGTGCGATCGCTGCTGCTCAACCCGGTGCTGATGCGGCCGGACGGCTTCTCGGTGCTGCACGCCGCCGCGGAATGGGGCGAGCCCGGCGTCCGTCCGGACACCGGGCCCCGCAGATTGCGTTAGACCCGTCAGACCGCGTACGCCTCCAGGCGCCCCGCCCGCTCCGGGTCGCGCAGCTTCAGCATCGTCACCTTCTCGATCTGGCGGATGCGCTCGCGGCTGAGGCCGAACTCGCGGCCGACCTCGTCGAGGGTGCGCTGGCGGCCGTCGTCCAGGCCGAAGCGCAGCCGGATCACCGCGGACTCCCGCTCGGAGAGGGTGGCCAGCACGATCTCCACCTGGCCGCGCAGCTCGCCCTGAGCGACGCCCTCACCGGGCTGGTTCGGGTCGACCGCGGCGACGAAGTCACCGAGCGCGCTCTCGCCGTCCTCGCCGACCGCCTGGTCCAGGCTGACCGGCTCCCGGTCGTACGAGATGAGCTCGATGACCTGGAACTCCGGCACCGCCATCGCGACCGCGATCTCCGCGACGCTGGGCTCCCGGCCGAGCTGGGTGGCCAGGTCGCGCCGGGCCCGGACCATGCGGTTGACCTG
>KL571310.1:131648-137692 GCA_000715855.1 Actinoplanes liguriensis | reverse complement strand
CTGTCTCTTATACAATCCGCCTCGATCATGGTGCGGCCGTCGCCGACCGCGGGGCGGTCCCGGGCGCCGGTGCGGACCATGGTGACCTCGAAACCGGTGCGGATCTCGGTGTCGCCGAGGCCCGCGACCAGCGCGTCGTACAGGTCTTCCAGGTGTGCGACCGCCGGGGCGGGCCCGGGCGCGCCGGCCCGGGAGCGGGGCGGGACGAGCCACTGCCCGTCGGGGCGGCGCACCCCGCCGTCCGGCAGCGGGGACGTGCTGGCCGACCAGGCGCCGTCCGGGTCGAGCGACTCCAGCGCGCGACGGCCGTTGGGCCAGAGGACCACGGCGGTCGGCGGGGCGGCGATCCGCTCGGCGCGTTCCAGGAGCGTCACCCGCCACCCGGTGCGCGCGAGGGCGCCGGCCGCGGCCAGACCGGCCATTCCCGCGCCCACCACCACGGCCGTACGCATGTGCCGTTCGCCTGTCAGCGGTCGCCGGCGGGTTTGTCGCCGGATTCGCTGGCGACCGGCTCGGCGTCTTCCGCGGCCGCTTCTTCTTCAGCCTCGGACTCGGCTTCGGCGTCAGCTTCGGCTTCGGTCTCGGGGAGCGCGCCGGTCTCCCGGTACGCCCGGAACTCCTCCTCGGTGACCACGCGGTACGACGTCGGCGCCTTCGTGACGGTGCCGGTGTCGGAGTCGGCCTCCGGCAGGTCGGCGGGGACCACGTAGTCCCGCGGGCCGCGCATCACGATGAAGTAGATCGCCGCGCCCAGGAACACCGCGATCGAGACGAACACGTTGAGCCGGATGCCGAAGAAGTGGTTGGCCTCGTCGGTGCGCAGCGCCTCGATCCAGCAGCGACCGGCCGTGTACGCCATCACGTACAGCGCGAACGCCCGCCCGCGCCCGAACTTGAACTTCCGGTCCAGCAGCCAGACCAGGCCGCCGACGCCGAGGTCCCAGATCGCCTCGTAGAGGAAGGTCGGGTGGTAGAGGTCGGGACGGGTCACCGGCTCGCCGTCGATCATGGTGGCGTGGCCCGGGTTCGCCGAGTCCATCTCGTGCACCTGCAGGCCCCACGGCAGCGTGGTGACCTTGCCGTAGAGCTCGTTGTTGAACCAGTTGCCGAACCGGCCGACGGCCTGCGCGATCGGCAGCGCCGGGGCGAGCGTGTCGGCGAAGATGCTCAGCGGCAGGCCCATCTGCCGGGCCGCGATCCAGGCGCCGAGCGCGCCACCGGCGACCGCGCCCCAGATGCCGAGACCGCCCTCCCAGATGTACAACGCCCGGACCGGGTCACCACCGGAGCCGAAGTAGTCCTGCGGGGAGGTGATCAGGTGGTAGACCCGGGCGCCGATGATGCCGAACGGCACCGCCCAGACCACCATGTCCAGCGACGCCCAGGGCGCCACCCCGCGGTGACGCAACCGCTGCTCCATGAGCAGGGTGGCGACGACCATGCCGGCGATGATGCAGAGCGCGTAGGCCCGGATCGGAAGCGGGCCCAGGTGCCACACCGACGTGGTGGGACTGGGGATGAGGGCGTAGTTCACGGGTGCACACGCTACCGTCGCCGGGCCACCGCGCAATGCCCAGGGAGGTCCCGATTCAGGGCCAGAGGAGTTCTTTTACCCAGGATTCGGCGGAACGCCGGTAGCGCAACCGCGGATGCCGCCGGGACGCGGGATCGCCCTGCCAGAATTCCACACTGACCGGTGCGAGCGCGTAGACCGCGTGACTCTCCGGGACGAAGTCCGGGTTGCCGGCGAGCAGCCGCTCCGCCTCCTGCCTGGCGAGCGTTATATCCGACTTGTCGGACATGACGTCACTTTGCGCGCTGCTCAGCGACGCCATCCGGGACGACGGGGAGCGCCCCAGGAAATCCGCGGCCGAGGCCGCAAGACCCAGATCAAAGGCTTTCCCGCGTACGCGTACCTGCCGCCCCTGCTCACGCCAGTAGAAGACGAGAGCGGCGTCCGGCCGCGCCGTGAGCTGACGGCCCTTGGCGCTGCGGCGATCGGTCGCGAAGTGCCAGCCCCGCTCGTCGACGTCGCGGAGCAGCAGGACACGTACATCCGGAAGCCCTTGATCGTCGACCGTGGCCAGACTCATCAGGTGCGGCTCGCGCACGCCGGCCCCGACCGCCTCACCGAACCAGCGCAGGAACAGCTCGCGCGGCTCGGCCGGGGTCCGGTCCGTGTCGAAACGGGCCAGTTCCCCGGACATCGCCGGGAGGGTACGTAACAACCAGCTGATACTCATCAGCGGCGGCGCACACCCTCCGCCAGCTCCGAGCTGAGCGAGCGCAGGCGGGTCAGGCCGGCGGCCCGGTCGGGGGCCTCCAGCACGCAACGGATCAGCGCGCTGCCGACGATCACACCGTCGGCGAACGCGGCCACCTCGGCGGCCTGGTCCCCGTTGCCGACACCGAGCCCGACGCCGACCGGCATCTCCGGGTCGGCGGCCCGGATGCGGGCGACCAGCTCGGGGGCCTGCGAGGAGACCGACTTGCGGGCGCCGGTGACGCCCATCAGCGCGGTGGCGTAGACGAAGCCCCGGCAGTTCTCCAGGGTCATCGCGATCCGCTCGTCGGTCGAGCTCGGCGCGACCAGGAACGTCCGGTCGATCCGGTGCTTGTCCGACGCGGCGATCCACTCGCCCGCCTCGTCCGGGATCAGGTCGGGCGTGATCAGCCCGGTGGCCCCGGCGGCGGCGAGGTCGCGGGCGAACGCGTCCACGCCGTACTTCTCGATGGGGTTCCAGTAGGTCATCAGGACGACCGTGGCGCCGGCCGACGCCACCGCCTCGATGATCTTCAGGGTGTCCCTGGTACGGACGCCGTTCGCCAGCGCGATGTCACTCGCCTTCTGGATCACCGGGCCGTCCATCACCGGATCGGAGTACGGCAGCTCGACCTCGATGACGTCGCAGCCGGCCTCGTGCATCGCGATCATCTGCTCGATGCTGTGGTCGACCGTCGGGAAGCCGGCCGGCATGCAGCCGACCAGCACCGCGCGGTTGTCGCTCTTCGCCTTGGCGAACGTCTCCGCGATGCTCACGTGTTCTCCCCCGGGACGACCGTCTCGACCGGGTCGAGGATGCCGAAGTAGGCGCCCGCGGTGTGCACGTCCTTGTCACCGCGGCCGGACAGGTTCACGACGATGACCGGGGTGCGGCCGAGCTCCTCGCGCAGCCGCGGGGCGATCTTCGCGACGCCGGCGAGAGCGTGCGAGCTCTCGATCGCCGGGATGATCCCCTCGGTCCGGCAGAGCAGCTGGAACGCCGCCATCGCCTCCGAGTCGGTGACCGGCTCGTACGCCGCCCGGCCGGTGTCGTGCAGCCAGGCGTGCTCCGGGCCGACGCCCGGGTAGTCCAGGCCGGCCGAGATCGAGTGCGACTCGATGGTCTGCCCGTCCTCGTCCTGCAGCAGGTACGTCCGGTTGCCGTGCAGCACGCCGACCGAGCCGCCGGTGATCGACGCCGCGTGCCGGCCGGTCTGGACGCCGTCGCCGCCGGCCTCGAAGCCGTACAGCCGCACGCCCTCGTCCGGGACGAACGCGTGGAAGATCCCGATCGCGTTGGAGCCGCCGCCGACACAGGCAGCGACCGCGTCCGGCAGCCGGCCGATCTGGTCCAGCGACTGCTGCCGGGCCTCGACGCCGATGCCGCCCACGAAGTCCCGGACGATCTCCGGGAACGGGTGCGGGCCGGCCGCCGTGCCGAGCAGGTAGTGCGTGGTGTCGACGGTCGAGACCCAGTCGCGCAGCGCCTCGTTGAGCGCGTCCTTCAGGGTGCGCGAGCCGTTGGTCACCGGGACGACCGTGGCGCCGAGCATCCGCATCCGCGCCACGTTCAGCGCCTGGCGCTCGGTGTCCGTCTCGCCCATGTAGACCACGCACTCGAGGTCCAGCAGGGCGGCCGCGGTCGCGCTGGCCACGCCGTGCTGGCCGGCGCCGGTCTCGGCGATCACCCGGGGCTTGCCCATCCGCTTCGCGAGCAGCGCCTGGCCGAGCACGTTGCGCACCTTGTGGGCGCCGGTGTGGTTCAGGTCCTCGCGCTTGAGCCAGATCTCGGCGCCGAGCTTCGCGGAGAGCCGCTTCGCCGGGTACAGCAGCGAGGGGGTGCCCGCGTAGTTGAGCAGCAGGTCCTGGAACTCGCTCTGGAAGGCGTCGTCCTGTTTCGCCGACCGGTAGGCGGCTTCCAGCTCGTCCAGCGCCTTGATCAGCGCTTCCGGGACGAACCGGCCGCCGTACTTCCCGAAATGTCCGGCTAGATCCGGCAGAACGGTCATCGCACGGGCCTCGGGGTCGCCGGGTGGTTGCCCGCGTTGACCAGCTCCGCCACCGCGTCGCGCGGCGACTTCTGGGTCACCAGGCCCTCCCCGACCAGCACCGCGTCGGCGCCCGCCGAGGCGTACCGGATCAGGTCGTGCGGGCCGCGGACGCCGGACTCGGCGATCTTCACGACGTTGTTCGGCAGGCCGGGCGCGATCCGCTCGAAGACCGACCGGTCGACCTCGAGGGTGCGCAGGTCACGGGCGTTCACGCCGATCACCTTCGCGTTCGCCTCCAGGGCGCGGTCCGCCTCCTCCTCGTTGTGCACCTCGACGAGGGCGGTCATGCCCAGCGACTCGATCCGCTCCAGGAGACCGACCAGCGCGTTCTGCTCCAGCGCCGCGACGATCAGCAGCACCAGGTCCGCGCCGTGCGCCCGGGCCTCGTGCACCTGGTAGCTGGAGATCACGAAGTCCTTGCGGAGCACCGGCACCTTGACCGCTTTACGCACCGCGACCAGATCGTCCAGCGAACCGCCGAACCAGCGGCCCTCGGTGAGCACGCTGATGCAGCGGGCGCCACCGGCCGCATACTCCCCGGCCAGCTCGGCCGGGTCGGGGATGTCGGCGAGCGCGCCCTTGGACGGGGACGACCGCTTGACCTCGGCGATCACCGCCACGCCCGGCTTGCGCAGGGCCGCGTAGGCGTCGATCGCCGGAGGAGCGGCAGCGGCAAGTTCCCGCACCTTCTCCAGCGGCGTCGCCGCCTGACGTGCCGCTACGTCCTCGCGCACACCGGCGAGGATCTCCTCGAGTACGTTCTGCGGCCGTGCGGGGCCGCCACTGCCCGCTTCCGCCTGATCGGATGTCACGTAATGACTCCCCTCTCCGGGTGTCTTCGGCCCGATGCTAGGCGTCGTGGCCGGTCCCCGGGCTCCCGGGGTATGGCGCGCCTCACGAGTTGGACTGGGGCATAATGCCAGGCTGCCTGCCCCGCATGTCAGTTCGCTCACATCGAGCGAACCCGCCACGAAGCGCTGTGCAGGGACACTTCCACCGAACGGCCGACACCACCTTGCGTTGACCGGGGCGTCACGGAGCGGAAATACGACTCCGGCATCGTTTCCCTCAGGCAGACTTGTCGACGGCGCCGACGGTGCCGCCACCCGGACTTTTGATGCGGAGTCGACCGATGGCCATTGACCAGACCCCACAGACAGCCGGATTCGCCGAGGTCTCGCGGACCCTGGTCGCCATCGCGGCCGAGGTGGTGACCGGCGTGCAGCGTGCGGTGGTGGGGCCTGCCAACATGCGGACCGCGCGGGACAACGCGTGGTCGGCGATCGAGGCCGACCGGGCCCGGGCCGCGGCGCGCGCCGAGACCAGCAGGGCGGTGGCCGCGATCGTCGCCACCAGCCCCCGCCGCACGGTCGCCGCCGCACGTCGCCGGGCACGCGCGGTGGCCGCCACGGTTCGCTGATAACGCGAAAAGACCTTTCAGGCCGTCGGGTCGTCGCCGCGGTCGAGCGCGTCCCACGCGGCCCGGTTGTCCGCGGGCTCGAGATCAGAGCTCTCCCGGCGTACGACGGCGGGGGCGGGCGTCCGTTCGTACCGCGAAGACATCGCCGACCACAGGTGGCCGTGCCGCACGGCGAGGAATCCGCCCGCCGCGACCGCCACCCCGCCCAGCACGCACGCCACCGGCCAGAACACTGCCCCGGCCCCGGCCTCGCCGGCGTCCAGCCCGGCCCGCGCCACCACCGCGCCGGCCGCGATCCCCGCCCCGGCCA
>KL571310.1:130051-131398 GCA_000715855.1 Actinoplanes liguriensis | reverse complement strand
GGGCCGCCCAGCCACGGCTGCTCGTCGGCGCCGGTGCGGCCCGCGGTCAGATTGGTCAGACCGGTGCGGTGCTCGACGGTCAGCGACCACGTTCGGGTGACGGCGTACAGGGACAGGCCGGCTCCGGCGAGGCAGGCGACGACCGCGCCGAAGTGCGAGCGCCGCTGGTTCCCACTCATCGGGCGGCCCGCAGGGTCTCCGCGGCGGAGATCGCGGCCAGCACGGCCGCCGCCTTGTTCCGGGTCTCCTGCTCCTCCGCGGCCGGGTCGGAGTCGGCGACGATGCCGGCGCCCGCGCCGACGTAGGCCACCCCGTCCTTGAGCAGCGCCGTCCGGATCGCGATCGCCATGTCCATGTCACCGGCGAAGCCGAAGTAGCCGACCGTGCCGCCGTAGAGGCCGCGCCGGGTCGGCTCCAGCCCGTCGATGATCTCCATGGCCCGGACCTTGGGCGCCCCGGAGAGCGTGCCGGCCGGGAACGTCGCGGCGAGCGCGTCGAACGCCGTCCGGTCCCCGCGGAGCTTGCCGACCACTGTCGACACGATGTGCATGACGTGGCTGTACCGCTCGATCCGCGCGAACTCCGGCACCTCGACGCTGCCCGGCTCGCAGACCCGGCCCAGGTCGTTGCGGCCCAGGTCGACGAGCATCACGTGCTCGGAGCGCTCCTTCGGGTCGGCGAGCAGCTCGGCGGCGAGAGCGGCGTCCTGCTCCGGGGTCGCGCCGCGCCAGCGGGTGCCGGCGATCGGGTGCAGCAGCGCGGTCCGGTTGGCGCTGACCTTGAGGTGCGCCTCCGGCGAGGAGCCGACGATGTCGAAGTCATCGAAGCGAAGCAGATACATGTACGGACTCGGGTTGGTGGCCCGCAGCACCCGGTAGATGTCCAGCGCGTTCGCCTCGGTGGGCCGCTCGAACCGCTGGGCCACCACGATCTGGAAGCACTCGCCGGACCGGATCGCCTCCTTGGCCTCCTCGACCGCCTTCTGGTAGTCCCCCGGCACGGTCCGGCTGACCGGCTCGCCGGCCGCCGGACGCTCCACCGTGGAGACCATCGGCGGGGTGGGCCGGGACAGCGCGGTGGTCATCGCGTCCAGCCGGCCGACCGCGTGGTGGTACGCCGCACGGCGGGCCGCGTCGTCCGCGTCCTCGGCCAGCACCGCGTTCGCCACCAGCAGCGCCGAGCCGTCGTGGTGGTCGAGCACCACCAGGTCGGTGGCGAGCATCATGCCCAGCTCGGGCAGGGGCACGTCGACGGCCGCGGTGGACGGCAGCCGCTCGAAGCGCCGGACCAGGTCGTAGCTGAGATAGCCGACCATGCCCCCGGTCAGCGGCCTGTCTCTTATACACA
>KL571310.1:126643-129823 GCA_000715855.1 Actinoplanes liguriensis | reverse complement strand
GTCCGGCGCGGCGCCACCGGTCAGCGCGGCCACCGTCTCGCGCAGCGCGATCACGGGGTCGCCGTCCAGGGGCACTCCGTCCGGCGGCGTGCCCAGCCACGCGGCCTGCCCGTCCTTCTCGACAAGGGTCGCGGCGCTGCGGACCCCGACGAAGGAATAGCGGGACCAGGCCAGACCCTGCTCGGCCGACTCCAGGAGGAAGGTGCCCGGGCCGCCGGCCAGCTTGGTGTAGACGCCGACCGGGGTCTCACCGTCGGCAAGAAGCTTGCGCGTCACCGGAATGACCCGCTGGTTCTTCCCCACGAATCCTGCTTCCTCGGGAAACGTCGCTCCGCTCGTCACTTCCCCTCCAACGGGAGCTCGGTGCTGAAACAGGTGTGCTCGCCGGTGTGGCAGGCCGCCCCGACCTGCTCCACGGTGACCAGCAGCGCGTCCCCGTCGCAGTCCAGCGCCACCCGCTTGACGTGCTGGTGGTGCCCGGATGTGGCGCCTTTCACCCAGTACTCCTGACGGCTGCGGGACCAGTAGGTGGCCCGGCCCGTGGACAGCGTTCGATGCAGCGCCTCGTCGTCCATCCAGCCCAGCATCAGCACGTCGCCGGTGCCGTGCTCCTGCACGATCGCGGCGACCAGGCCGTCCGGAGTGCGCTTGAGCTTCGCGGCGATCGCCACGTCCAGGGAAGTCTCTGCGTCTGACACGTCGACGATTGTCCCGCACGTCCGCGGAAACCTCGCACGACCCAGCGAGGGCCCACGATCCGGTCACAGGGGATGTGCCCGGCCCATCGGGACGGTACCGTCGGCGGGGCGCCGTACCGCCTCAGAGATGCCCCGGCGCCCGCCGCCGGTGTGAATGCGCAGCTCCAAGCCCCGGTGGGCGCGCCTTGCGACGGGAGTGGTTTACCGATGGAGCCGACATCCAGCCCCGACAACCCGAAGCCCGCACCCGGGCTCGCCCGCTTCTGGCAGGTTCGTCCGGATTCGGATACGGATTCCGAGTCCACCTACCTGCCCTCCGCCTATCTGCCCCCGGCGGAGGACTCGACGCGGGAAGAGGAGTCGCGGCCGGAGCCGGAGATGGTGTCCCTCGGCTCCCGCCGGGCCGTCGAGCCCGCCGAGCTCACGCTCCCGCCGCTGCCCGTCGACCTGCTGACCGGGTCCTCCCGGCCGTTCGGGTCGAGCCCCGTGCCCGCGTTCGGATCGAGCCCGGCGACTCCGTTCGCGCCGGTCGCCTCGGCCCGCGGCCCGCACGGCCCCGCCGACTCCAACGGCTTCCACGGCAATCCGGGGGAGGTGCCGGGCAGCGACCCGTTCGGGCTGAACCGGGCGGCCGGCCGTGGCCCCGGCCCGGCCCGGGGAGACCGCGACGGCCGTCCCGCGGGTCGTTCCCGGCACGGCGATTCTGATCACTCGGTCCCTTCGGACCACGAGCCCGAGCCTGGCCAGGACGTAGAGTCCCAGGGGCCTGAGGCCGAGACACCGGGACGGGATACCTCTTTCGGGGGATTCCGGCTCGGCGGCACCGGGCGGTTCCTCTTCGGTGGCCGGGACCCGGACGCCCATCCGGGCGTCAACGGGCACCCTGCCGCGGAGGAGACTTCGGCCGCGGAGGAGACCGGGGTCGCCGAGCCCGGCGACGTCCAGGTCACCGAGCCCGGCGACGCTCACGTCGCCGAGCCACCGGCCGACGAGGAGTCCACCGGTGTCACACCGGGGGACGAGCCGGCGGACGAGGCATCGCCGGAGGCCGGCCAGGGCCCCGCCGAGGAGGCGGGACCACGCGACGAGAACGGACGTGAAGACATGAACGGACGGGCAGGAGCCCCCGGGTACGCACAGCCCGGCGACATGCCGGGCCAGGACGAGGCGCCCGCGGCGGACAGCCCGGCCGAGGAGGCCGCCCCCGTCTCCGGCTGGGCGTCGGTCCCGGTGCAGCCGCCCACCTCGGGTGGGCCGGCCGGCCCGATCTCCGGCGCGCCGGTGTCGCCGGGTTACGCCCCGGCGCCGTACCTGGCGACCGACTTCACCCCGGACCACCCGGCCGTCACGCTGGACCTGCCGGGCCAGGGTCCGGAGCAGCCCGCCGCCGTCCCGCTGGACCCGGCCGCCTCCGCCGCGCCGGTCTCCCCGGCCCAGCCGCCGGCCCCGGTCAGCGGATCCGCCCAGGTCGGTGGCCCCGCCCAGGTCAGCGGCTCGGCCCAGGTCAGTGGCTCGGCTCCGGTCAGCGGCTCGGCCCCGGTCCCCGCGCCGGACCTGCAGTTCCCGGTGATGCCGCCGGCCGCGCAGATCCCCGCCACCCGCCAGCCGTCCGACCTGCCGGCCGCGCCGGACACCAGCTTCGCGTTCGGCTCACCGGCCACCACCGGATACAGCCTGGGCCGTTCCGGCGAGGCCTTCGGGGTCGCCTCGGTCACCCCGGCCGGCCCGACCGCCGCTCAGGTCGGCTCGGTCACACCTCCGCCGCTGGAGTTCCAGCCGTACCCGGAGTCCGGCCTGGCCGGCGTCTCGATCAGCAACCTCCGGCGCTCCCCGCTCGACGAGGAGCCGCGCCCGGCCGCCCGCCGCTCGGCGAGCCTGGAGGACGCCGAGCCGGTCCGCCGCCCGGGCCGCCGCGCCGCCGACGACGACGATCTCTCCGTCGAGCCGGCCACCGAGGGCTCGGTCATCCGTCCCACAGTTTGGGACGAGGACGCCGCCCGCCACTTCCGGGCCGCCTGGCACGAGGTGAAGGCGGAGTTCGTCGACGACCCGGTGAACGCGCTGACCCGCGCCCACGATCTGCTCACCGACGCGGTGAACGAGCTGACCGAGGTCCTGCTCGCCGAGCGCGACGAGCTCGACCCGCTGCGCGGCACCGGCACGCCGGACACCGAGAGCATGCGGATGGCGATGCGCGGCTACCGCGAGTTCCTCGACCGCATCCTGTCCCTGTAGCAAGCCGGCTCTCAGCATGGTTGTTCGTGCCTCATAACCACGCTGAGAACCAGCCGCGCCGCTGACATGCGAAAGGCGGGCAGCCCCCGGCACGGGGCTGCCCGCCTTTGTGCTACCCCGCTCACCGCGGCACCGGCGAGCGAGGTGAACGGGATCCCACCACCCGACGGCGGCAGAAGGTGGGCGACGGGATCCCGAGCTCTTCACATCACCATCAAGATCTTCATGTCCTACGTCCGCTGTGGTC
>KL571310.1:126188-126314 GCA_000715855.1 Actinoplanes liguriensis | reverse complement strand
AGGGCGACGTCCGTGGCGGGGCGCGCTTACCCCAAAAACCGAGCCCATGGGAGTTGTCCACACCAGCCGCTCATCCACAGCCCACCCACACGATCATGCAAATCCCAGCCACAATTACGGCAGAGG
>KL571310.1:122126-125887 GCA_000715855.1 Actinoplanes liguriensis | reverse complement strand
TTACGGCAGAGGCGGTGGCCCCCCAATGGGAGGGTGGGCCCTGCTCAGGAGTGGATCTTGCGGAAGTGGATTTTGTCCGCTTTGCCGTTTTTATCGGCTGGGCCGTGGCGGTGGGCCTCAGGCTGAGCAGCGGCTGCACAGGATCGGGTGGAGCAGGTGCGCCAGGTCGTGGCGGTCGGTGACCGGTCGCGGAAAGGCCAGCCGCGCACTCCGTGACCCCATCCGGACCACGAAGCCGTACCGATCCAGCCGGACCACCCGGGGCTCGTCGTCCGGCCGGGCCGCCTTGCCGAGCTGACGGCGCACGTAGTCGCTCATCTCAGTCACGTGGTGGTCCGCCAGATCGGCGATCAGGTCGAACTCGACGGCCCGCAGCGGATCCGGCGAGGCCTCCGCGTAGTCGTCCGGGTCGATCTCGACCAGTTTCTCGTTGCGCTCGAAGCGCACCTCCGCCACGTCCATCCGGTACAGCGCCTGGGATCCGCCGATGTCCAGCAGGTCACCGCAGGCGTCGGTGTCGGCGTAGTCCAGGGCGGCGGCACGTTCCTCGTCACCGGTGAGCCGGGCGGCCCAGCCGGAGACCCAGACGCGGCCGAGCGCCGGCGAGGACGCCATCGGCGGCACGTCCCGGATGTCGAGAACCAGCGCGGTGTCGGCGTTGCCGGGCTGGGGGCGCAGCGCCGTGGCGAGTGTCCCGTCGGCGGGCACGAGCAGCAGCGGCCGGCCGTGGGCGTCGGTCACGTGGCGCACCGGGAGTGGTCCGGGGTGGCACGCGATGTGGGCGACAGAGGGCAGGTGACCGGCGGCGAGAGTACGCGCGATCTCGGCGGGACTGGGTTGCATGACGAGCACCTCCGGGCACCGGTTAGGCTTACCTAAGTTAGGCAAGGCTAACCGTAACAGGAGATCCGGCGTGAACAACTCGCGACCCAAAGCCAAGCTCTCCCGGGCGCTCGGCATCCCACTCACCCGCAAGTGCGTGAAGTACTTCGAGCGGCGGCCGTTCCCGCCGGGCGTGCACGGCCGTGGCCGGCGCAAGAGCTCGGACTACCAGGTCCGTCTGCTGGAGAAGCAGCGTCTGCGGCACCAGTACAACATCAGCGAGGTCCAGATGCGGGCCGCGTACGACGCCGCCCACCAGGCCGAGGGCAAGACCGGCGAGAACATGGTCACCCTGCTGGAGCGCCGTCTCGACGCGACGGTGTTCCGCGCCGGCTTCACCCGCACCATCTACCAGGCTCGCCAGCTGGTGGTGCACGGCCACTTCACGGTGGACGGCAAGAAGGTGGACCGGCCGGGCTACAAGCTCAAGCCGGGCCAGGTCATCGAGGTGAAGGAGACGAGCCGGCAGAAGCCGCCGTTCCAGATCGCGGCCACCGGCACGCACATCGACGGGCCCACCGCGCCGTACCTGTCGACCGTCCTCGAGGAGCTGCGCGCCACCGTGATCCGGGTGCCGCAGCGCACCGAGGTCCCGGTGCTCTGCGACGAGCAGCTCGTGGTCGAGTACTACGCCCGCTGACCCTGACTCATGAATGGGGGAGGGGCACACCCACCCCCGAAGATCGCCGCCGGTGAGATGGCAAGTGGTCTTTCGACGCCCGCGGGGTTTGCGGGCGGCGGAAGATCGCCTGCCATCTCACCGGTTACCAGGTGATCTTCCGCGGAGCGCAGCGGAGCCGGCTAGCTCTGCGTCTGCTCCAGCCAGCTGGCGTAGAGCTTGGCGTAGATCGAATCCGGTTCGGCGACGAGCCGGGCATGCGGGCCGCGTTGCACAACGCGGCCCGCGTCCACGACGATCACCTCGTCCGCGGCCTCCGCGGTGGACAGCCGATGCGCGATGGCCACCGTGGTCCGGCCGCGGGTGACCAGGTCCAGCGCGTGTTGCAGGCGCACCTCGGTCGCCGGGTCGACCGCGCTGGTGGCCTCGTCGAGGACCAGCAGGTCGGGGTCGGCCACGTAGGCCCGGACCAGTGCCACGAGCTGGCGCTCGCCGACGCTGAGCGCCTCCCCACGCTCGCCGACCGCGGTCTCCAGCCCCTCGGCGAGCCCGGCCAGCCAGTCCGCGAGCCCGAGCTCGGTGAACGCGTCGGTCAGCTGCTCGTCGGTCAGTGACGGCTCGGCGAAGCGGATGTTCTCCGCGATGGTGGCGTCGAACAGGAACCCGTCCTGCGGGACCATCACCACCCGCGAGCGCAGCGACGAGAACCGCACCGAGGTCAGCGGCGTCCCGGAGAGCAGCACCTCGCCCTCGGCCGGGTCCATCAACCGGGTGAGCAGCTTGGCGAACGTGGTCTTCCCACTGCCGGTCTCCCCCACCACGGCATACTTCCGCCGCGCCGCCAATTCAAGATCGACATCAGCCAGTACGATCGGTCCGCCCGGATACCGGAACGACACGTCGGCGAATCGCACCGAGAGCGGCCCGGCCGGCAGCAGCACGCCCGCGTCGTCGGGGTCGGCCACGTCCGGCTCGACGTCCAGCACATCGAGGATGCGGCGCCAGCCGGCCACCGCGTTCTGCGCCTCGTTCAGCATGTCGGTGGCGATCTGCACCGGCTGGATGAAGAGCGTCACCAGGAACAGGAACGCGGTGAGCTGCCCGACGGTCAGGTCACCGTCCGCGCCGAGCAGGACGCCGACGACGACCACCCCGGCCAGGGCCAGCCCGGCGCCGATCTCACCGCTGGAGAAGCTGGTCACGCTCGTCTTGAGCGCTTTCTGCTGGGCGACCCGGAGATCCTCGATGGATGTGTCCAGGCGCTGCTGGGTGCGGCCGGACACCCCGTACGCCCGGATGACCGTGGCGCCCACGACACTCTCCGCGATGGCGCCGAGCATCACCCCGGTCCGTTCCCGGGAGGCCTGATAGACGGCGCGCAGCCGCTTCTGGAACAGCCGGATCACACCCACCGCCGGGCCGAACGCGATCAGCACGACCAGCCCGAGCTGCCAGGAGTAGACGAACATCACCGCGGCCGACACCAGCAGCTGACCGGAGGCGAGCAGCAACTGCACGCCGCCGAACTGCAGGAACTGGGAGATCTGGTCCACGTCGCTGGTCACCCGGGACACCATCGAGCCGCGCCGCTCGGACTGCTGGTGCAGCATCGACAGGTCGTGGATGTGCCGGAACGCCCGCGAGCGCAGCGCGGCCAGCGCGGTCTCGCTGACCGTGAACAGCCGGCGCGTCATCAGATATCCGCAGAGCGTGGAGATCAGCAGCGCGCAGAGCGTGAACAGCACGATCTCGGTGACCACGCCCAGGTCGGGACCGCCGGCCGCGCGGATGCCGTGGTCGATGCCCTGCTGCACGGCGATCGGCACGGCGACCCGGCCGGCCATCTGCAGCATGGCCAGCACGATCGTCCCGCCGAGCCCGGTCCGCAGCTCCGGCGACAGCGCCAGCCCCCGCCGGACAGTGGCGAGAGTTCCTTCCGAGCTCACTGGCTCTCCGCCTTCTCGTACGCCGTGACCAGCTCCTGATACCCCTGGTGGAACGTCATCAGCTCGGCGTGCGTGCCGGTCGCCACCACCCGCCCCCGCTCCAGGAAGACGACCTCGTCGGCGAGCGCGATCGTGGCCCGCCGATACGCCACGACCAGGATCGACGCCCCCGCATCCCCGTCGCGCAGCGCGCCCAGGATGGCCGCCTCCACCCGCGGGTCGACCGCGCTCGTCGCGTCGTCGAGCACCAGCAGCCGGGGCTTGCCGGCCAGCGCCCTGGCCAGGGGGCTGTCTCTTATAGTGTATAAGAGACA
>KL571310.1:118100-121967 GCA_000715855.1 Actinoplanes liguriensis | reverse complement strand
GCCCTGGCCAGGGTGAGCCGCTGCCGCTGGCCGCCGGAGAGCGAGGTGCCGCGCTCGCCGACCGCGGTGTCCAGCCCGTCCGGCAGGTTGTCGACGAACCGGTCGGCCTGGGCCAGCGCGATCGCCTCGCGGACGGTGTCGTCGCCGATCCCGGGCCGTTCCAGCGCGATGTTGCCGCGGACGGTGTCGTCGAAGACGAACGGGATCTGCGGGACGAGCGCGATCGAGCCGGCCAGGGCGGAGAGGGCCAGGTCGGGAAGTTTCACCCCGTCCAGCCCGACGCCGCCGGACTCCGGGTCGACCAGGCGCACGGCGAGTGACGCGATCGTCGACTTGCCGGAGCCGGTCGCGCCCACGAGCGCCACGGTCTTGCCGGCCGGCACCGTGAAACTCACGTCGTGCAGGACCGCGGGGCCGTCGCCGTACCGGAAATTGACGTGCTCCAACCGCAACTCGGCCGGGCCGCTCCCGGTCAGCGACCCCTCGCCGTAGGCGAGATCGCCCTCGGCGCCGAGCACCGCCTGCACCCGGTCCCAGCCGGCCACGCTGCGCGGGAGCTCGGCGACGACCCAGCCGATCGCCCGCACCGGGAACGCCAGCACGGTGAACAGGAAAGCGACACTGACCAGCTCGGTCACGCCGATCGCGCCGGTCTGCAACCGCCACGCGCCGAGCAGCAGCACGGCGAGCGTGCCGAGGCTGGGCAGGCTGTCCATCAGCGGGTCGAACAGGCCACGCAGCCGGCCCACGGAGATCAGCGAGTCGCGCAGCTCGTCGACGAAGACGCCGAAGCGGCGGGACTCGTCGGCCTCCCGGCCCATCGTCTTGACGACCAGCGCACCGTCGAAGCTCTCGTGCGCGACGGCGCTGACCTTCGCCCGGTTCTGCTGGACGCGGATCTGGCGCGGGGACATCCGGCGCGAATAGACCAGGTTCAGCCCGAAGAGCGCGGGGAACAGCGTCGCGCCGACCATCGCGAGCACCCAGTCGGTGGCGAACAGCGAGATCAGCGCGCCGACCAGCATCACGATCGTGCCGACCGCGAACGGCAGCGGCGCGATCGGGCCCCAGGCCGCCTCGACGTCCGAGTTCGCGTTGGAGAGCAGCGTGCCGGTGGCGTGCCGCTGGTGCCAGGCCGGCGGCAGGGACAGGTAGCGCCGGGTCACCGCGCTGCGGTAGCGCGCCTGCAGCCGGAACTGCATGTACCCCGCGCCGAGGCGGCGGCCGAAGATGCTTGCCACGCGCAGCGCGCTGATCCCGAGGAAGACGGCGGCGACCACGGCGAGCTCGCCGGTACGGGCCCGATGCGCGGCGAAGGCGGGGACGACGATGTCGCCGATCACCCAGCCCACCACGTACGAGTTCGCAATGATCAGCAGCCCGAACAGGCTGCTGCCGATCGTGCCGACGATGAAGAGCCGTGGTTCCGTACGGATCGCGTGCCCGAGCACCCGCAGACCCCGTCCCAGCACGTCGCGGCTGGCTCTGCTGCTCATTTCCTACCTGACTGGTAAGTGTTGACCGGCGAATCCGGCCTTACCGCTCCCATCCTGCCGAACGAGGCCTCGCCACCCCCAGTGTTTACATTGTGGCGACGATTACACCAAGGCGCCCGACACGCATACGATCGGTCGATGAACGACTACGCCCGCCAGGAACGCCGGCTGCTCGCCGACCTGCTGCTGCGCGAGGGCCCGGACGCACCGACGCTGTGCACCGGGTGGACCACCCGGGACCTGGCCGCTCATCTCGTGATCCGCGACCGCCGTCCGGACGCCTCCGCCGGGATGCTCATCCCGGCCTTCCGCTCGTACGGCGAACGGGTGCGCCGGTCCAAAGCCGCCCTGCCGTACCCCGACCTGATCGCCGAGGTACGCCAGCCCCCGGTCTGGAGCCCGGTCAGCAACCCGCTGACCGACGGGGTGGTCAACACCATGGAGTTCTTCATCCACCACGAGGACGTCCGCCGCGCCGCGCCGGAATGGGAGCCGCGCCCGCTGCCCGCCGGTCACCAGGCCGCGCTCTGGCGCGGTGGCAAGCTCACCTGCCGGATGGCGCTGCGCCGGGCGGGCGTGGTCGCCGAGGTGGTCGCCGACGGGTTCCCGCCGGTGCGCACCGGCCCGGCGCCCCAGGTGCGGATCACCGGCGACGTGGGGGAGCTGGTGCTCTTCTTCTCCGGGCGGCAGCGGATCGCCCGCGTCCAGATCGAGGGCGACCCCGCGGTGGCCGAGCGGCTGCGCGGCGCCACCTTCGGCTTCTGAGGATTGGCCCTCCCAAAAGACAAAGGATTGGCCCAGACGTACGGGCCAATGCGGCCCTAGGTTCGTCACATGACCGCCCGACTCTCGGTGGCTCAGGGCACGGCGCTGTCGATCGGCGCCGTCCTGGGCACCGGACTTATCTCCATGCCCTCGCTGGCCGCCGCGGCCGCGGGACCCGCCGCACTGCTGGCGTGGCTCGCGCTGATCCTCCTCTCCGCGCCCCTGGCCTGGACTTTCGCGGCGCTCGGCGCGCGGTTCCCGGACGGGGGCGGGGTGGCGACGTACGCGGGAATGGCCTTCGGACGACGCGCTTCCGCCGCCGTGGGCTGGTGCTTCTACTTCGCGGTGCCGATGGGCGCGCCGGTCGCCGCGTCGTTCACCGGCGGCTACGTCGCGGATGCGCTCGGCGGCGGCCGGACGACGGAGCTCCTGACGTTCCTCGGGGTGGTGGCCACGGCGTACGGGATGAACTGGTTCGGTCTTCGCATCTCGGGCCGCGTGCAGCTGGTGCTCACCGGGACGCTGGCCGTCCTGCTCGTGGTGACCGTGCTGGCCGCGCTGCCGCACCTGAACCGGGCGAACCTGACCCCGTTCGCGCCGCACGGCTGGTCCGGGGTGGGCGCCGCCGCGGCGATCCTGGTCTGGGGTTTCGCCGGCTGGGAGGCGCTCTCGTCGCTCTCCGCGGAGTACCGGAACCCACGCCGCGACGTGCCCCGCGCCACGATGCTCGCGGTTGCCGTCGTCGGCGTGCTCTACCTGGCGGTGGCCGCGGTCAGCGTCCTCGCGCTCGGCCCCGGGCTGGCGCGGAGCCGGGCGCCACTCGCCGACCTCCTGGCGATCGGGCTGGGCGGGCCGGTCCGGGCGGTCACCGCGGTCGTCGCCGTGGTGCTCACGCTGGGCGCGGTCAACGCATACTTCGCGGGGGCGAGCAGGCTCGGAGTGGCGCTGGCCCGGGACGGCGCACTGCCGGCCCGGGTGTTCGGGGGCCGGCGCCGCTCCCTCACCTTCATCTTCGCGACCAGCATCGGGTGCGCGCTGCTGCCGCTCTCCGTGGAGAAATCCGCGCTGCTGGTCACAGGCTGCTTCACCCTGGTGTACGTGATCGGCACCGCGGCCGCCCTGCGCCTGCTCCCCCGCGGCTGGTCCCGGGCGGTCGCCGGCACAGCGTTCACAGCCGTCTGCGGCCTCCTGTGGCTGAACGGCCCGCCCGCGTTGCTGAGTCTCGCTTTCGCAGCCGGCGCCCTGATCTACCAGGCCCTCTCCCGAAAGCCCACCCAAAATCCCCCAGCGGCCACCCACCCGGTTCCCGATCCCGATCCCACACCGATCAGCGCCTGACCCCCTATCCAAGCCAGCCAAATATTCCACCAGCCCATCCGTGAGTCACTCTCCGCCACAATGGCCCAATTTTGTGCTCATCCCGATAAGCGGCCCCGAAAAGGCGACGCGACGTCGACCGCTCGCAATAAGATCCGGCGGACCACGCGCACGCCCAGAAACAGTTCTCACCGCGGCGCAACAATTGCCATATTTATGCTGCACCACCGCCCGGTGACCACAGCGAACCCGCCGCCATCGCATCTGACCGAGTGCCACCTGGACACCA
>KL571310.1:117359-117803 GCA_000715855.1 Actinoplanes liguriensis | reverse complement strand
AGCCAGGCGCAATCCGAGTCGAGCCGAGCGCGCACACCGGGGCTGGTTTCCCAACGGCCGCAAAGACGCCCGCCTCCGGGCGAGATGCGGGTGCAGGCGCGAGGGCTGGCCTCAGATGAGGCCCACGAGCAGTGCCACGGGCAGGCTCGAGGCTGGGCGTGGCGGCGGGGGCAGGGGCCGACTTCAGGTGAGAGGCACGAGCAGTGCCCGGGGCAGGCTCCGCGCTGGGCGTGGTAGCGGAGGCCGGCCTCGGGTGAGGCACAGGAGCAGCCCCCGGAGCAGCCCCGCGCTAGGCGTAATAGCGGAGGCCGGCCTCGGGTGAGGCACACAAGCAGCCCCCGGAGCGGGCCCCGCGCTGGGCGTGGTGGCGGAGGCTGGCCTCGGGTGAGGCACAAGAGCAGCCCCCGCGCTAGGCGTAATAGCGGAGGCTGGCCTCGGGTGAGG
>KL571310.1:116795-117082 GCA_000715855.1 Actinoplanes liguriensis | reverse complement strand
GGAGGCTGGCCTCGGGTGAGGCACAGGAGCAGCGGCAAGAGCTGGCGCCGGGTAAAGCGCCGAAGCAGGGAGGCGATCTGGCTCCAAGCAAGGTGCCGGAACATCGGCAGGGGCCGGATCTGGGCGAGGGGCAGGGGCAGGATCGGGCCGAGTCGCAGGGGGCGGATCCGCTGGCTGTGACCGGGCAGAAGCTGCCTGCCGCCGCCGATCATCTCCAGCGGTGACCGCGGCCCACGCCGCCGCCGCGCTCCACCCCGACCGGACCAACTTTCGCGTATGTCGCTGCC
>KL571310.1:114514-116588 GCA_000715855.1 Actinoplanes liguriensis | reverse complement strand
TGCCAGCCCGCTCAGAGATGTGTATAAGAGACAGGTGTAAGCGCCGAGAAGCGCTAAAAATATTTACCCACGTCCGGCACCACGAAGAATTTTGTCGCCAAGCGGAAAGGCGGAAGAAGTGAGTTGACGATCACATTTGCCGAGATTGTTTATCCGACGAGCAGTGGCTGGTGCGCTGAGCGCCTTGCCTTGCCGATGTGCACTCGCCCGATCACAGCAGCGATGGATCGGACCAAGAGATCATCCAGCGGAAGAGGCGACTACCACCGGCCTGTCGATGCTGCGTCACCATGCCGCCGTGGCTGAGGTGCGTGTCGACCTGGGGAAACCTGGTCGAGGACATCGTGCGAGCCCGCTCGTTGGCCGACGGCACGAGCCGGGGCCGCTGCGCAAATCCGGACTGAGCGTCAGCCGGCTACTCCGAGGGATTCGAGGCGGCGTGTCGGCCACTCCGACGCCGCGGTCCAACAGTGCGAGCTGCTGAAATGAGCCAGAAGGTTCACCTGTCGGTTCGTCGGGATCCGGGGCGTCGGCCGCTGTGTGCGGGCCTGGAACTGCGGGGGCGCGACAGCTGATCGGCCGGGCCGTCGACGGCGCCCGGGCTGGAGAACGACACCGAAGGCGCCGCGGGCCGGGAAGAAGTGGGGGGCGGCCATTGCGACGCCGCGATCTGCGCCCCGGTGACCGGTAGAGCGGGCGAGATCTGGTCGAGCAACCGCTGCGCCATGCCGGCGTCGATATCGAGATCAGCGCTGATGCGAAGATCGGCGGCGGTCGCCAGGTCCACCACGTCGTCGCTGGTGAACGCATCAGCTCCGAGAGTGCTCAGCCGCCGCGCGAATTCCTGCACATTGATCATCTGCAGCCTCATCCTCAGATTGCTAATGATTCACCGTAACCCTCGTGTGGATCGGCGGTTTCTGCGCCCACCCCCGGCACTACCGCGGCCGACAGTGGCGCCGGCTGCTCGGCGGTCCTCATCTCCTCGGTGAGTCAGTCGCGCACGAGGGCCGGCAGAGCCGTCACACTCGATGCAACCCGTGCCGGCTCGCGACGCACGGAATTGCCGATGTGGCGGCGTTTCGAGTGGGGCGGAGTAGCGGTGGACAACTGCCCTGCCCCAGCGATTGTCGCACCACCGCCGGGGTGGACGGAAGTCAGCATGCACACCATGCCGGCGGCGTGACGGACCCCGTACGGCAGGACGAGAAGTGCCCCCACTGCGATGGGGACCTGCGATTCCTCGGCTTCTTCCTGTGCCGTCGCGAGGAAGATCAGAAGCGCGTCTGCAAGACACCGTTGTGGTGCCGCGCCTGTGATCGCGTTTGGAGCCGCTGGGCGGATCGCCCGGATCCGCTGGCCGAAGAGCTTCTCCCGGAGAGCGTCAAGCGAGCCATGCTCCGTCGATAGTCGGTGCACTGTCTGCCGCGGGTAATGCGCGTCTTGACTTCGATAAGCCGTGAGCGGCACAACGACGTACGCGGGAAGGGTCTTCTTATTTGAAATAGCTGGACAGGGTGGCCAGGCCTTCGTCGAGGGTTGCCGGGTCGACCGCGCCGAAGCCCAGGACCAGGCCGTGCCGGTCGCCGCCGTAGCGTGTGAGACCGTCGACCGCCAGGCCGGGACTGCTCGACGTGTCCGGGATCGTGGACTCGGTCAACGCGGTCACGTGCAGCCCGGCCGCCGACGGCACCACGCTGAGCTGCGGCACCTTCGCCAGCGCCGTGACGATCCGCTCGTAGCGGGCGGCGTATTCCCGGCGGGCCCGGCGGACGTGCCGCGCCAGCTCGCCCTCCTCGATGAAGCGGGCGAGGGCCGCCTGCATCGCCACGTGACCGTGCCCGTCACTGAGCTGCCGGGCCGCTGCCAGGGCGGGACGCAGGCTCGGCGGGGCGAGCACGAAACCCGTACGGATGGTCGGCAGCATGCTTTTGGAAAATGTCCCCACATAGAGCACGCGCTCGCACTGATCCATCGCCCGCAACGGCTCCAGGGGGCGGCTCCCGAAGCGGAACTCGCTGTCGTAGTCGTCCTCCACGATGGCCGTCTGCCGGCGTCGCGCCCAGTCGAGGAG
>KL571310.1:113611-114282 GCA_000715855.1 Actinoplanes liguriensis | reverse complement strand
TGTGTATAAGAGACAGGCACCGGCCCGAGCGGGAACTGATGCGACGGCGTGACGTAGACGATCCGCGCGTGCGCCGGCAGCTCGTCCACCACCAGGCCTTCGCCGTCCACGGGAACTCCCGCCACGCGCGCGCCGAGCGACGCGAACAACGCACGGGCCGGCGGGTAGCCCGGCTCCTCCACCGCGACCGTGTCGCCGGGCCGCAGCAGCACCCGCCCGATCAGGTCGAACGCGTGCTGCGCCCCGTTCGTGACGAGCACGTCGTCCGCGGTGGCCCGGACCGCGCGGGCGTACCCGAGGTAGCGCGCGACCGCCGCCCGCAGCATGGGATGCCCGTACGGATCGGCGTACGTCCCCGGCCCGTTCGCCCGCAGCCGCAGTTCCGCGCCGACCATCCGCCGCCAGGTGTCGAACGGGAACAGCCCGGCGTCCGGGATGCCGACCCGGAAGTCGTACCGCGGCGCCGGGGCGTTCCCGCTGGTCGGCTCGGGGTCGAAGGCCCATCCGGCGCGCGGCCGCAACGGATCCGGCACCGATCGGGGTGGCTGCCGTGGCGCCCGGGCCGCGGCCACGAACGTCCCGGCGCCGACCCGCGCGGTCAGGTGCCCCTCGGCGACGAGCCGTTCGTACGCCCCGGCGACGCTGCCCCGGGACACGCCCAGATCGGCGGG
>KL571310.1:112460-113405 GCA_000715855.1 Actinoplanes liguriensis | reverse complement strand
TGTATAAGAGACAGGCCGGTGCCCGGCCCCGAGGCGCCCGTCCGCGATGGCCGCACGCAGCGCCCGGTAGACCGCCACCGTGGTGCCGCTTTCGATAACCAGATCCACGTCTCGACGGTATAGACATTCCGAGATGCCCGGGGCGGGTGATGCTGCACTTACTCTCAGGCAGGAGCATCAAGTTCAATATCTAGGGGGATGACATGCGAATCCGACGTGGCGGGTTCCGGGCAGCGGTCGTGCTGCTCGTGGTGGCGAGTGCGATCGGGCTGGCGTCCGGTCCGGCGGCCGCGGCGACCGGCGGTGACGTTTCACTTCTCGACAACCCGGCGGTCTCCCTGCTCGTGTCCCTACTCTGACCTGCGATCCGGTCCGGCTCGGCCCCGAGTGACCAGCGACCTACGGTCCAGCTCGGGCCCGGCGACGAACGACCTACGATCCAGCTCGGCCCCGGTGACGAACGCGCCCGCCCCGACCGTCCGGGTGCAGGCGTAGGCCCCCGCGACCGTTCCGTCCGCCAGGCATTCGCCGTCGCTCTTCCCCGCGGTCCACGCGACCAGGAAGGCGGCGGCGAACGCGTCCCCGGCGCCGTTCGTGTCCACGATCGGCGCGCCCGGGTCGGCCGCCTCCCGGTGCGTACGCCCGTCGCGGGTGACCAGGTCGGCCCCGCCGGCGCCGTGCGTCACCACGACCCGCTCGGCCACCCCGCGTTCCAGGATCCACTCGGCGGCGCCGTCCGCGAGCTGGACCCCGCTCACGAACACCACGTCCGCGCCGAGCGCGAAGTCCCGGTGGTACGGATTCTCCCCGTCCCAGTCATGCAGATCGGTCGAGATCGTCACACCGGCCGCCCGCAGCGAGGGGATCAGATGCCGGGCCCAGTCCATGATCGTCAGGTGCACGTGCCGGATCCCGTCCGGTAACGGCTCGTAGCACGGGACGGGC
>KL571310.1:109900-112248 GCA_000715855.1 Actinoplanes liguriensis | reverse complement strand
AGATGTGTATAAGAGACAGCGGTATCCGGGGACGTCGCGGCCGTCGTACAGGGAAAGCCTCCGCCCGTCCGGGCTCATCAGGTTGACCGCCCGCCTGGTTCCGGCCGGAGCCGGCGCGACCCGCAGCGGAATCCCCCACTCCGCGAACGCGGCGACCACCCGGCGACCCGGGTCGTCATCCCCGATGGTGTCGATGACCTGCACCGATGCGCCGAGCGCGCGCAGTCCGAGCGCCACACACGTGCCGGTGTGCGAGACGTGGTCCTCGATCGGGCCGCGCGGGCGTGCCGAGTCCGCCCCGAGCACCGGGAGGTCCGCCACCGGGACGACCGTGTCGACACCCGTACCGCCGATCACCAGGAAAGCCATCCGCCCAAGGTAGCGACTAGGATTGACGGCAGTTTCCGGGGCGCTCTAGCCGTGTCACCGCCATCCCATTACTCTGCGGTAACAACGACGTTACGTCCCCCCGTTGAGGTTTGTTAAGGCGGCTGTTGATGGCTCTCGAGGTTCCCTACCGGTCGATCCCGGACATGCTGTTCCAACGCGTGGCCAAGACGCCGGACGCGCAGGCGCTCGCCGGGCCGAACGCGAGCGACACCGGCATGGACTGGCTGACATGGCGCCAGGTGGGCGAGCGCGTCAGGGCCATCGGGGCCGGCCTGCGGGAGCTCGGCGTCGGGCTGGAGGACCGGGTCGCCATCCTGTCCAGCACCCGCCTGGAGTGGATCCTTGCGGACCTGGGCATCAACGTCGCCGGCGCGGCCGCCACCACGGTCTACCCGACCACCGAGCCGGAGGACACCGCGTTCATCGTCGCGGACTCCGGCTCCAAGGTCCTGATCGCGGAGAATCCGAAGCAGGCGCTGAAGATCGCCGGCATGGAGAACGCCCTGACGAAGGTGGTGCTGATCGACGGCACGGCCGACGCCGGCGCCACTCCGCCGCAGATCACCCTGGCCGAGCTGGAGGCGCTGGGCGCCGCCGCCCTCCAGCGCGAGCCGAGCCTGATCGACGACGTGGTCGCCGAGCTGGGCCCGGAGAACATCGCCACGCTGATCTACACCTCCGGCACCACCGGCCGGCCCAAGGGCGTCGAGCTGCTGCACCGCGCCTGGACCTGGGAGGGCGTGGCCCAGGAGGATCTGGGTCTGTTCTCCCCCACCGACCTGCACTATCTGTGGCTGCCGATGTCGCACGCGTTCGGCAAGACGCTGCTCTGCGGCATCCTGCACGTCGGCGTCCCGACCTACGTCGACGGCCGGGTGGACAAGCTGATCGACCTGCTCGCGGTGATCCGGCCGACGCTGATGTGCGCCCCGCCGCGCATCTTCGAGAAGGTCTACAACAAGACCGTGACCAGCGGCCTCTCCGGCACCGGCCTGAAGCCGAAGATCTTCACCTGGGCGGTCGCCACCGGCAAGAAGAAGGTCGCCCTGGAGCAGGCCGGCAAGCCGGTCCCGGCCGGCCTCAAGGCGCAGTACGCGATCGCCGAGAAACTGGTCTTCTCCAAGCTGCAGGCCAAGCTCGGCGGCAACCTGCGGGTGCTGGTCAGCGGTTCGGCCGCGCTCAGCCGGGACATCGCCGAGTTCTTCGCCGCGGCCAACCTGCCGATCCTGGAGGGCTACGGCATGACCGAGGCCTCCGCGGCGAACTTCGTGAACCGCCGCGGCCGCCTCAAGATCGGTTCGGTCGGTGAGGCGCTCGGCGACCTCGAGGTGCGCATCGACACCGACGGCGAGGTGCTGCTGCGCGGCGCCCCGGTGATGCGCGGCTATCACAACCTGCCCGAGGCGACCGCGGAGGCGTTCACCGAGGACGGCTTCCTGCGCACCGGCGACATCGGCGAGCTCGACGCCGAGGGCTTCCTGCGGATCACCGACCGCAAGAAGGACCTGGTCAAGACGTCCGGCGGCAAGTTCATCGCGCCGTCGGCGATCGAGGGCGCGTTCAAGGCCGTCTGCCCGTACACGTCGCAGGCGATCGTTGTCGGTCAGTCCCGCAACTTCGTCACGATGCTGATCACGCTCGACGAGGACGCGATCGCGGGCTGGGCCGCCGAGGGCCCGCTGGCCGGCAAGAGCTACGCCGAGATCGTCGCCGCGCCGGAGACGCACAAGCTGGTCGAGGGCTACCTGGCCGAGCTGAACAGCAAGCTCAACCGGTGGGAGACGGTCAAGAAGTTCACGATCCTCCCGCGTGACCTGAGCATCGAGGCCGGCGAGGTCACCCCGTCGATGAAGATCAAGCGGCGCAGCGTCGAGACGAACTTCGCCGAGCAGATCGAGAAGATGTATGAGGGCTCGCTCGCCCAGATCTGAAATCTTTCATTGCCTATCTCCGCCGGG
>KL571310.1:109174-109701 GCA_000715855.1 Actinoplanes liguriensis | reverse complement strand
CCCGCAAGGGCGGCCTCCGTGGGTGGGCACGGTCAAACCGGCGGTCAAAAGCGGTCGCGCGTCATACCGTTCTCCTTGACGAGGAGGCCGACATGCCGATCCGAACGATCACCGTCCCGGTCAAGGACCTGGACGCCGCCAAGGCGCTGTATACACGGTTGCTCGGCGTCGAGCCGTACGCCGACGCCCCGTACTACGTCGGCTTCCGCCCCGAAGGCGGCCCCGAACTGGGCCTCGACCCGCACGGCGACGTGACCGCCGGCCCGGTCGTCTACTGGCACGTCGACGACATCAGGTCCGAGGTCGCGGCGTTCCTCGCGGCCGGCGCCACGGAGGAGTACGCGGTCCACGACGTCGGCGGCCCACTGATCGCCACCCTCCGCGATCCCGACGGCAACCGTTTCGGCCTCTACCAGGCCCCACCCACCTGACCCCACGTGGTTATGCGACCCGCATAACCACGGTGAGTCCCAACCCGAACCCGCCGGCCGAGCCCCAGCCCGCCCCGCAGCCCCCGGCTGGTCTCC
>KL571310.1:108710-108898 GCA_000715855.1 Actinoplanes liguriensis | reverse complement strand
GCTCGAAACCGGCCGAAAAACAGCCGCCAGCGCCAGCCCACAACAACAAGCTGGCCTCCACGGCGAAAACACGCCGGAAAACCGCCCCAGTGCCAGCCCGCAACAACGAGCTGGCGTCCACGGCGGGATGACGGGTGCCGACGGGGTTGGGGGTGAGCTTGACCCGCCACGGAGGCCGCCCTGGAGGG
>KL571310.1:105815-108383 GCA_000715855.1 Actinoplanes liguriensis | reverse complement strand
CACAGCGGAGATAGGCAATAAAGATCTTTATCGGTCAGGCAATGAGAATGGGCGTCCGCCAAGCAGCCGGTCAGGCAATGACAAGCAGCCGGTCAGGCGATGACGGCGGGCGTCCGCCAGGCGGGCCGTGGGGCGCGGTCGAGATCGTGCCGGACCGACGCGATCCGGCGGACCGCCTCGACGAGATCGTCCGCGGGCAGCGTGAACGGCAGGCGCAGAAAACGCTCCAATGTCCCGTCGAGTCCGAATCGCGGCCCGGGCGCGAGCCGCACCCCCACGTCCTCGGCGGCCCGTGACAGCGCGCTGGAGATCGGTCCGTCCAGCTCGGCCCAGAGCGTCACCCCGCCGCCGGGGATGAAGAAGCGCCACTCCGGCAACTGCTCGCGCAACGCCGTGACCAGCGCATCTCGCCGGAATTGCAGTTGGGCCCGCCGCGCGGAGACGATCGAGGACGCCGCCTGGAGGAGCTGAACCGCGACCAGTTGTTCCAGCACCGGGCTGGCCATGTCGACCCCGACCCGGATCGCCGCCAGCCGCTGCACGAGCGGCGCCGAGGCGCGGACCCAGCCGATGCGCAGGCCACCCCAGTACGCCTTGCTCATCCCGCCGATCGACAGCACGCGCGAGTGCCGATCAAAAACGGCCACCGGCGGGGGCATTTCGGGGTTGTCGAGCGACAGGTCCACGAAGGACTCGTCGACGACGAGCTCGGTCCCGGTGGCGTGTGCGGTCGCGACCATCCGCTCGCGCAGCTCGGCGGGCATCAGGTGGCCGGTCGGGTTCTGGAACTCGGTGATCACGTAGGCGAGCCGCGGCCGGGTCTGCCGCAACGCCCCGAGCAGCAGCTCCGCGTCCCAGCCGGTGGCGGTGTCCAGGCCGTGTGTGCTGATCCGGGCGCGGCGGGCGGCGAGCGCGGCGAGCGCGTTCGGATAGGTCGGCGTCTCCACGAGGACCGGCGCGCCGACCGGCACGGTGAGGCGGAGCACCAGGTCGAGGGCCTGCTGGGTGCCGCTGGTGATCAGGATCTGCTCGGCGGAGGTCGGCACGCCGCGGGTCGTGTACGCCTCGGCGACCGCCGCGCGCAGCTCGGTCAGGCCGGCCGGGTGGTAGCCGGCGCTGCCCAGGTACCGCGGCAGCTCGTCGGCGGCGGCGCGGGCGGCCGGGACCAGCTCGACCGGTGCGGCGGACGCGGCGCAACCCAGATCGATCATGTCGAGGTCGTCGTCCGGGGTCCACAGCCCGGACGTGGCGACGCGGTGCCCGTTCGGCAGCGTGGTCCAGCTGCCGGCGCCGCGGCGACTGTTCAGATGACCGCTTTCGCGCAGCGCGCGGTACGCCGCCGACACCGTCGTCCGGCTCACGCCGAGCGCCTCCGCGAGCTCCCGTTCCGCCGGCAACCGCACGCCGAGGGCGAGCCGCCCGTCGGCGAGGAGCCCGCGCACGGCGGCGCCCAGCGCGGCGTAGTCGGGGCTCCGATGCCGCCCCGGCAGCGAATGCCACCGACCGAGCAGCCGGGCCAATTGGTCCCCTCGAACCGACGTCGTCATAGCCACCTCCCGAGGATTGGCACTTTAACACCGGGGAATTGGCATCGAGAGTGGCACTATGAGCCTGGTTCGTCGCATCACACAGCTCCTCGCCGGTCTGGTCCTCTACGGCGCCAGCATGGCCCTGATGATCGAGTCCGGACTCGGCCTCAACCCGTGGGACGTCTTCCACCAGGGACTTTCCGACGTGACCGGGATCAGTTTCGGCTGGATCGTGCTGCTGGTCGGCATTCCGGTGCTGCTGCTGTGGATCCCGCTGCGCCAGCGCCCGGGCGTGGGCACGGTGGCCAATCTGGTGATCGTCGGCTTTTCCGCGGACGCGGCGCTGGCCCTGCTGCCGGCCGGGCACGCGATTCCGGTGCGGGTCGGCTACCTGGTCGGCGGGATTCTGCTGAACGGCTTCGCGACCGGCCTCTACATCGGCAGCCGGATGGGCCCGGGCCCTCGTGACGGTCTGATGACGGGACTTGACGCGCGGTTCCCGAGGGTGTCGATCCGGGTCATCCGGACCTCCATCGAGCTGCTCGTTCTCGGCGCGGGCTTCCTGCTGGGCGGCACCGTCGGGGTGGGCACGATCGCGTATGCGCTGGCCATCGGCCCTCTGGTGCACCTCTTCCTGCCGAAGCTCACGGTCCCGGAGCGTGGGCGGGTGGCGCACACCGGTGCGGTGCCCGCACATTGAGACAACCCGACCCCGATGCGCGGCCTATGCACTTATCAAGTGTGAACATCCTGTTTTATCCGTCGCCATGAGCCGGTGATCATCCGGACACATTCGCTTCCCGACATGACGACCACACGGCATCATTGCGGCATGGGGGCCGGCGGCTGGAATTGGAACGACGCGTGGATCTTCGTCTCCGCGGTCATCGCTGAGCGCCTGGAACGCGACCGGGCGCTGCACGCCGCGCTGCCCGTGTCCGGAGCGACGCTCGCCGACCTGCTGGCCGCGGCCGATTTCCTGCACCACAGCGTGCCCAGCCGCGACGATCTGGAGGAGTCCTGTCTCTTATACACATCT
>KL571310.1:105192-105626 GCA_000715855.1 Actinoplanes liguriensis | reverse complement strand
ATCTGGAGGAGTCCGTCCGCCGTCTGGCCGGCGCCGGCCTGATCACCGTCGACGACGACATCATCGAGGTCGCCCCGGCCGGCGAGCAGCTCTGGCGGACCCGCCCGTTCAGCGGCCTCTCCTCCGCGGTGATGACCTTGCAGGCCCAGCTCAACCGCGGCGCCGAGCCCGGCTACACCGACTGGATCCTCGACGAGGCGGCCTACACGGCGGCGGTCCGCGAGTACAGCCTGCGCCTGGCCGACGGCCGATAAAGCCCATTCCGCGGTACGACCTGGCTCCGCCCCCGACCGCAAGGCGGCAGTCCCTGGTCCAGGGGCGCGAGGTGATCCCGGTGCCGGGCCGCCCGGCGACCATCCGGCGTGGGCGGTCGGCACGCAAACCCGCTTCGGGCTGAGGTCGCGGCCGCGCCCCAGGTCCCGGCTGGTTCTGAC
>KL571310.1:96980-104951 GCA_000715855.1 Actinoplanes liguriensis | reverse complement strand
TTATGAGGAACGAATAACCACGGTCAGAACCAGCCGGAAAGCGCGCGCCGCGCAGCGGACCGGACCAGCACGGACCTCGCGTGCATCACGCGCGAGGCGCGACTCCCGCGCACGCGCGAGGGGCAACGCACGCGGCGCGGGGCGTGCGGCTCACGACGTACTGGATGGGGAGCTGTCAGCGGACCGGATTGCCCGCGTCCCGCAGGGTTTGCTTGACCTCGCCGATCGTCAGATCGCCGAAGTGGAACACGCTGGCGGCCAGCACCGCGTCCGCCCCCGCCTCGACCGCCGGCGGGAAGTGCTCGACCGCCCCGGCCCCGCCGCTGGCGATCACCGGGATGGTCACGACGGCCCGCACCGCGCGGATCAGGTCGAGGTCGAACCCGGCCTTGGTGCCGTCGGCGTCCATCGAGTTCAGCAGGATCTCGCCGGCGCCGAGCGAGGCCACCCGGGCGGCCCACTCGACCGCGTCGAGACCGGCGCTGCGACGGCCGCCGTGCGTGGTGACCTCCCACCCGGACGGCTGGTCCGCGGAGCGGCGCACGTCCAGCGACAGCACCAGCACCTGGTTGCCGAACCGCTCGGCGATCTCGGTGATGAGTGAGGGGCGGTTGATCGCGGCGGTGTTCACCCCGACCTTGTCCGCCCCGGCCCGCAGGAGCACGTCCACGTTCTCCACCGAGCGGACGCCGCCGCCGACGGTGAGCGGGATGAAGACCGACTCGGCGGTGCGCCGGACCACGTCGAGCATCGTGCCGCGGTCGTCGGAGGACGCGGTCACGTCGAGGAACGTCAGCTCGTCGGCCCCGGCGGCGTCGTAGGCGGCGGCCAGCTCGACCGGGTCGCCGGCGTCCCGGAGGTCGACGAAGTTGACCCCCTTCACCACCCGTCCGGCGTCCACGTCCAGGCAGGGGATAACACGCACCGCGACCGTCATGCCCCCACCCTAACGACCTGCGCCCGGGGCAGTCTGATCAGTCCCAGGAGCACTCCGCCGACCACCAGCACCCCTCCCGCCACGTCGATCGGGTGGACCGGCTCGCCGAGGATCAGCGCCGCGGACGCGATGCCGAAGAACGGGACCAGCATGGAGAACGGCGCGACCGTGGCCGCGCCGTGTCTGCGGATCAGGTAGCCCCACGCGCCGAACCCGCCGAGCGTGGAGAGCAGCGCGATGTAGAGCAGCGCCAGGATCGCCTCGGTGTCGACGGCGCGCAGCGCGGCGAGGTCCGCGGACGGGCCGTCGATCAGCAGCGACAGCACGATCAGCGGGCCGGTGGCGAGCGCGCTGACCCAGACCATGAAGCGCAGGGTGTCCGGCGGGGAGGCTCTACGGGTGGCCACGTTCGACAGGCCCCACGCCACAGCCGCGCCGATGACCAGCAAGAATGCCGGCAGTCCCGCGCCCAGCCGGGTGGCGACCAGGGCGACGCCGGCGCCGGCCACGGCGAGTCCGGCGATCTGCACCGGGCGCGGCCGCTCGCGCAGGAACAGCGTGGCGAACAGCATCGTGAAGATCGCCTGACTCTGCAGGACCAGCGAGCTGAGACCGGCCGGCATTCCCGCTGCCATCCCCGCGAAGAGCAGGGAGAACTTGACCACGCCGAGGATCAGGGCGACGGCGGCGATCCAGCGCCACGGCACCTGGGGCCGGCCGACGAGGAGCACCGCCGGGAAGGCGGCGAGGCCGAAGCGCAGCGCGGAGAAGAGCAGGGGCGGGAAGTGGTCCAGCCCGGTCTCGATGACGACGAAGTTGACGCCCCAGACCGCCGCTACGGCGACGGCCAGGGCGATGTCACGCGGCTTCATGGCTCCCAGCCTGGCGGCCGGGAACCGTTAAGCACCAGCGACAATTACTTCATCGTCTGTGTAGTCCGGCTACCGGGTCTCGCGCAGCGCGGCGAGAGCCTCGGCCACGGTGAACGCGCCGGCGTAAAGCGCCTTGCCCGCGATCACGCCCTCGACGCCGGTCTCCTCCAGGGTGGCCAGGGCGCGCAGGTCGTCCAGGGTGGAGACGCCACCGCTGGCGATCACCGGACGGTCGGTGACGGCGCACACGTCGCGGAGCAGGTCCAGGTTCGGCCCGCGCATGGTGCCGTCCTTGGTGATGTCGGTGACCACGTACCGCGTGGCGCCGGCCTTGTCCAGGCGGGCGAGCACGTCGTACAGGTCGCCGCCGTCGCGGGTCCAGCCGCGCGCGGCCAGGGTGCGGCCGCGGACGTCCAGGCCGATCGCGACCCGGTCGCCGTACTCCGAGCAGATGCGGTCACACCACTCCGGGTCCTCCAGCGCGGCGGTGCCGATGTTGACCCGCTGCGCGCCGGTGGCCAGGGCCCGGGTCAGCGACTCGTCGTCGCGGATGCCGCCGGAGAGCTCCACCTTGACGTCCAGACGGCGGACCACCTCGGCGAGCAGTTCCGCGTTCGACCCGCGGCCGAACGCGGCGTCCAGGTCGACCAGGTGGATCCACTCGGCGCCGTCGTTCTGCCAGGCCAGGGCGGCGTCGAGCGGGTCGCCGTAGGCGGTCTCGGAACCGGCGGCGCCCTGCACCAGGCGAACCGCCTGGCCGTCCGCGACGTCGACGGCGGGCAGCAGGTTAAGAGTCACGATCTATCTCCTATGAACGGCGGCCGAGCACGACGACCACGAGGGCCGGGGCGGCCAGGACGAGCAGGACGGTGAGCAGGATCCGCAGCGCCGTCTCCGGGATGAACAACCAGACGGCACCGATGGCGACGAGCGGGACGATCACGATGCCGATCCGCTGGCGGCGGCTGCGGTGGTAGAGCCGGCCGTCGCTGCCGAGCCGGGGTGGCGAGAGCCTTTTCAGCAGGGCACGGCGACGCTGCCGGCGGGCGACCTTGCGGGCCTGGACGGCTTTCTGTCGTTCTTCGACGACGAGCCTTTCGGCTCGCCGTCGCGCCCGTTCTTTGCTCATCAGAGCGTTGTGACCCAGTTGCTCAGCAGCGTATATCCGGCATCGGCTGACTTTTCCGGGTGGAACTGGGCCGCGGTGAGGGGGCCGGACTCGATCACGGCGACGAACGGCTGATCATGGGCCGCGGTGGTCACCACGGCGCCCTCCAAAAGATCAAGATCTTGCGCCGCGTACGAGTGAACGAAGTAGAACCGGGTCTCCGCACCGAGCCCGGCGAGCAGCTTCGAGCCGGGCGGCACGGTGACCGTGTTCCACCCCATGTGCGGGATCCGCTCGGCGTGCAGTCGGGTGACCGAGCCCGGAAACAGCCCGAGCCCCTTCGTCTCCAGCCCGTGCTCCACCCCGGACTCGAACATGATCTGCATGCCGACGCAGATGCCGAGCACCGGGCGACCGGCCGCGACCCGCTCGGCGATCATCGGGCCGGCGTCCAGCTCGTGAATGCCGGCCATGCACGCGGCATACGCCCCGACGCCGGGCACGACCAGGCCGTCGGCCGCGGCCGCCTCCCCGAGATCACTGGTCACGGTGACGTCCACCCCGGTACGCGCGACCGCCCGCTCGGCGCTCCGGAGGTTCCCCGACCCGTAGTCGAGGATCACCACGTTCTTCGTCATCTCAGAGCACGCCCTTGGTGGAGGGCAGCGCGCCGGCGTTGCGCGGGTCGATCTCGACGGCCTCGCGCAGCGCCCGGGAGAACGCCTTGAACTGGGCCTCCACCACGTGGTGCGCGTCCGGGTGGCCGCCGGGACGGCACGCCCGCAGCACGTCCACGTGCAGGGTCACCTTGGCCGCGTGGCCGAACGCCTCGAAGATGTGCCGGGTCATGCTGGTCGCGTAGACCGGCCCGATGTACGGCGTGAGCAGCGGCTCGTCGTGCACCACGTACGGCCGGCCGGAGAGGTCGACGGCCGCGCGGACGAGCACCTCGTCCATCGGGATGGTGGCTGATCCGTACCGCCGAATTCCTCTTTTGTCGCCGAGAGCCTGCGCGAAGGCCTCACCGAGCGCGATGGCGGTGTCCTCCATGGTGTGGTGCGAGTCGATCTCCAGGTCGCCCTCGCAGCGCACCAGCAGGTCGAACCCGCCGTGCTTGGCGAGCTGGTTGAGCATGTGGTCGTAGAAGCCGACGCCGGTGCTCAGGTCGCCCTTGCCCGTGCCGTCGAGGTCGATCTCGACGAGCACCTTGGTCTCGTTGGTGACGCGGTCAATCCGCCCGGTCCTACTCACGACAGGATCTCCTCAGCGGCGTTCAGGAATGCGGTGGTCTCGGACTCGGTGCCGGCGGTGACCCGCAGCCAGCCGGCCAGGCCGACGTCGCGGATCAGCACACCCCGGTCGAGGAAGGCCTGCCAGGCGGCCTTCTGATCGTGTGAGACCGCGAACAGCACGAAGTTCGCGTCGCTGTCGGCGACCTCGACCCCGCGCTCCCGGAGCACCGTGACGATCCGGTCGCGCTGCTCCTTGATCGCTTCCACGGTCTTCAGCAGCGACGACCGGTGCACCACCGCGGCCCGCGCGGCGGCCTGGCTGATCGCGGACAGATGGTACGGCAGGCGGACCAGCTGGATCGCGTCGACCACGGCCGGGTCGGCGGCCAGGTAGCCCAGCCGGCCGCCGGCGAAGCCGAACGCCTTGCTCATGGTCCGGCTCACCACCAGCCGGGGGTGACCGGGCAGCAGGGTCAGCGCGCTCGGGGTGCCGGGGCGGGCGAACTCGGTGTACGCCTCGTCGACGACGACCATGCCCCTGGTGAAGGACGACAGGACGGCGTCGATCACGGCCGGGTCCAGAGCCGTCCCGGTCGGGTTGTTCGGCGAGCAGACGAAGACCAGATCCGGGTCGTGCTTTTCGATCTCAGCGACCGCCTTCTCCGGGCTCAACCCGAAATCGGGGTCCCGCAGCGCGCCGATCCACTCGGTGCCCGTCCCCTGCGCCAGCAGCGGGTGCATCGAATAGGACGGGCCGAAGCCGAGCGCTTTCCGGCCCGGGCCGCCGAACGCCTGGAGCAGCTGCTGCTGCACCTCGTTCGACCCGTTCGCGGCCCACACGTTCGCCGTGGTCAGGCCGTGCCCCAGATATGCCGCGAGCTCCGTGCGCAGGGCGATCACGTCCCGGTCGGGGTAGCGGTTGAGGTCGCGCAGCTCGGCCTGGACAGCCTTGCCGATCGCGTCGACCACGTCCTCCGGCACCGGGTACGAGTTCTCGTTCGTGTTCAGCCGCACCGGCACGTCCAGCTGCGGCGCGCCGTACGGCGTCTTGCCCCGCAGATCGTCCCGCACGGGCAGATCGTCAATGGTCGTCACCGGTCGAACCTCCCATCCGACCGCCCCGCCCGCCGCCCCGAATCGGAAGGAAAACGAGCCTTGACCGCGTCGCCGTGGGCCGGCAGATCCTCCGCGTTGGCCAGCGCGACCACGTGCCCGGCGACGTCGCGCAGGGCGGCCTCGTCGTACTCGATGACGTGGATGCCGCGCAGGAACGACTGCACCGACAGGCCGGACGAGTGACGGGCGCACCCCGCGGTCGGCAGCACGTGGTTGGAGCCGGCCGCATAGTCCCCCAGCGACACCGGCGACCACGCGCCCACGAAGATCGCCCCGGCGTTACGGACCCGCATGGCCAGCGCCCGCGCGTCCCGCGTCTGGATCTCCAGGTGCTCGGCCGCATAGGCGTCGACCACCGCGAGACCCTGCTCCAGGTCCTCGACCAGCACGATCGCGGACTGCTCGCCGGCCAGGGCGGTGCGCACCCGCTCGTCGTGCTTGGTCGCGGCGACCTGCACGGCCAGCTCGGCCTCGACCGCGTCGGCGAGCGCCGCCGAGTCGGTGACCGGCACGCTCGCCGCGAGCGGGTCGTGCTCGGCCTGGCTGGGCGGCGACGTGCCGCGGGTCGGCGGTCTCGTCGGCCAGCACGGCGATCTCGGTGGGCCCGGCCTCGGCGTCGATGCCGACCCGGCCCTGGAGCAGCCGCTTGGCCGCGGTCACCCAGATGTTGCCCGGCCCGGTGATCACGTCGACCGGCTCGCAGCGATCGGTCTCATCGGCACCATCGGAGCCATAGCCCAGCATCGCGATCGCCTGTGCGCCGCCGACCCCGTAGACCTCGGTCACGCCGAGCAGCGCGCACGCGGCGAGCACCCGCGAATCCGGCAGGCCGTTGTTGGAGACCTGCGGCGGCGACGCCACGACCAGGCCCTCGACGCCAGCCTCCTGGGCGGGCACCACGTTCATCACCACGGTGGACGGGTAGACGGCGAGGCCGCCGGGCACGTAGAGCCCGACCCGGCTGACCGGCACCCAGCGCTCGGTCACCGTGCCGCCGTCGACCACCTGGGTGGTGACGTCGGTGCGGCGCTGGTCGGCGTGCACCTTGCGGGCCCGCTTGATCGACTCGAGCAGGGCGGCGCGAACCTCCGGGTCGAGGGTCTCGGCCGCGGCCGTGATCGCCTCGGCCGGCACGCGCAGACGCTCCAGGGTGACACCGTCGAACCGCTCGGTCGCCTCCCGGATCGCGCTGAACCCATGCTCATGGACCGCCTCGACAACGGGACGAATCCTCTCGACGGCAACGGAGACGTCGAGCTGGGCACGGGGCAGCAGACCGCGCGGGTCCCGGCGGGAGCCGCGCAGGTCGATCCGATTCAGCACGGGGACAGTCTAGGCGGCGCCCCTGACAGCCCCGCGCGCGCGACCACGCGGCCCAGGCGTTGAGACACGCCGGGTTGACCAAGGTCAGCGGAACGTTAGGCTGAACGCGTGAGCGATCGGCTGCCGGTCTTCCCGCTGAGCACGGTGCTCTTCCCCGGTCTGGTGCTGCCCCTGCACGTCTTCGAGGAGCGTTATCGCGCCCTCGTGCGGGAGTTGCAGACCCGACCGGCCGAGCCACCGGCTGAGTTCGGCGTGGTCACCCTCCGGCACGGGAGCGAGGTGGCGCCCGATCCCGGCGACGGCCCGGTCCCGCCGCCCGCGCCGGTCAGCACCGCCGAGCTGTACGAGGTGGGTTGCACCGCCGAGCTGCGGCACGTCACCGACCTGCCGGACGGCCGGTTCGACATCATGACCGTCGGCCGCCGCCGGTTCCGGGTCCTCGACGTCGCCCAGGGCGCGGAGCCCTACCTGACCGCCGCGGTCGAGTGGCTGCCCGACGACGACTCCCCGGACGCGCTGGCCGAGCTGCTCAAGCCGCGGGTGCTGGCCGCCTTCCAGGCCTACCTGCAGCTTCTCCGGCCGAGCGCGGACATCCTCGACCAGATGCCGGACGACCCGACCGTGCTCTCCCACCTGGTCGCCGCGACCGCCCAGCTCACCCTGGAGGAGCGGCACGCACTGCTGGCCGCGCCGGACACCGTGGCCCGGCTGCGCGCCGAGCTGCGGTTGCTCAACCGCGAGGCTGGTCTGCTGGCCCGGGTGCGGGCGGTGCCGGTGCCGTTGTCGGATCTGGCCCGGCCGGCCAGCCCGAACTGAACGGCGGCCCGCCGAGCGTCTCGTCGTACTGCCCGTGGTTGGGGCCGTAACCGGGCTGTGCTCCGGGCTGGTCCAGATCCGGGTCGTTGGACCAGCCGGCGAGCAGGGTCAGCACGATCGCCGCGACGAACGCCGGGACGAGGGTCGGGCCGACCGAGTGCAGGGCCGGCGGCGCCAGGTAGGTCGCACCCTGCGCGGCACTGGCCCGCCACTGCTCGTACGCGTCCTTGCCGATCAGCTCACCGAGCGGGACGGCCACCCATTTCACCGCCGCCCCGGCCCCGGCGACCACGCCGAGCAGCAGCGCGGGCCCCCGGTCGCGGCGCAGGATCAGCCACGCGGCGAGCGCCACGATCAGGCCGAAGCCGAGGCCGAGCAGGGTCAGCCAGCCGTCGGCGGCAATGTACTGCTCCGGGGACGGGTCGTTGACCACGATGCCGTTGGCGCCGGTGTTGATCACCGGCACGGTCGGCGCGAGCCGGTGCCAGAGCAGGCCGAGCGGGGCGCCGAGGAGGGTGACCACCGCGGCGCTGCCGAAGCCGACGGCGAGCGTCCGCCGCCAGGAGC
>KL571310.1:91782-96702 GCA_000715855.1 Actinoplanes liguriensis | reverse complement strand
CCGCCACCACGACGGACCGGCCGCCGGCTTGTCGAAAACCACCGGCTGCGGTGTCAAGGGCTCCTCAGGTTGCACCCTCTGATCCTTCCAGATCCGGCCCGCGGGTCAGGCGACGGCCGCCGGACCGAGGATCATCTTCAGGTCGGCGCGCAGCGCGGGGGTGGCCGCCACCCGGGCCGCGACCAGCCGGACGACCGTGGTCCGTTTGCCGTTCTGCAGGTGGACGTGCACCTCGGTGTCCCCCGGATGGCCCGACAGGATGTCCTTGAGCTCGTCGACCAGCGGCGGGGTGACCCGCGTGATCGGCATGGTCAGGACGACCGGCTTGCTGTCCGGGTTGTGGGAGACATCCGGGATGGACATGTCCATCGCCATGATCCGCGGGGTGTCGTCACGCCGGTCGACCCGGCCCTTGACCACCACGATCGCGTCCTCGGCGATGTACTGGCCGATCACCTCGTACGTGTTGGGGAAGAACAGCGTCTCGACGCCACCGGCGAGGTCCTCGACGGTGGCCGAGGCCCACGCCCGGCCCTGCTTGGTGATCCGGCGCTGGACGCCGGTGAGGATGCCGGCGATCGTGACGATCTGCCCGTCCTGGACCGAGCCGTCCTCGTTGAGCGCGGCGATGCTGACGTCGGCGTTGCTCTGCAGCACCTGCTCCAGCCCGGCGAGCGGGTGGTCGGAGACGTAGAGGCCGAGCATCTCGCGCTCGAAGGTGAGCTTGTCGCGCTTGTCCCACTCGGTGTCCAGGATGGTCGGCATCGCCACCATGGAGGTGGAGCCGCCGTTCTCGTCGCCGAACGCGCCGAACAGGTCGAACTGGCCCGTCGCCTCCTTGCGCTTGACGTCGGTGAAGGCGTCGATCGCGTCGGCGTGGACGGCGAGCAGCCCCTTGCGGCTGTGCCCCATCGAGTCGAACGCGCCGGCCTTGATCAGCGACTCGATGGTCCGCTTGTTGCAGGCCACCGCGTCCACCTTCGACAGGAAGTCGTAGAAGTCGGTGTACTCGGATTTCTCCTTGCGGCAGCGGGCGATCGCCTCCACCACGTTGCCGCCGACGTTGCGGACCGCGCCCAGCCCGAACCGGATGTCCTTGCCGATCGGGGTGAACGGACCGGCCGACTGGTTCACGTCCGGCGGGAGCACCTGGATGCCCATCCGCCGGCACTCGGCCAGGTAGACGGCCATCTTGTCCTTGTCGTCGCCGACGCTGGTGAGCAGCCCGGCCATGTACTCCGCGGGGTAGTGCGCCTTCAGGTACGCCGTCCAGTAGGAGACCAGCCCGTACGCCGCGGAGTGCGCCTTGTTGAACGCGTAGCCGGCGAACGGCACCAGCACGTCCCACACCGCCTGGATCGCCTCCAGGGAGTACCCCTTGGCGACACAGCCGTCGCGGAACGGAACGAACTCCTTGTCGAGGATCTCCTTCTTCTTCTTACCCATCGCCCGGCGGAGCAGGTCGGCCTGGCCGAGCGTGTAGCCGGCCAGGATCTGCGCGGCGCGCTGCACCTGCTCCTGGTAGACGATCAGGCCGTACGTCGGCTCGAGGATCTCCCGCAGCGGCTCCTCCAGCTCCGGGTGGATCGGGGTGATCTCCTGGAGCCCGTTCTTGCGGAGCGCGTAGTTGGTGTGCGAGTCGACGCCCATCGGGCCCGGACGGTACAGCGCCAGGACGGCGGAGATGTCCTCGAAGTTGTCCGGCTTCATCAGCCGCAGCAGCGACCGCATCGGGCCGCCGTCGAGCTGGAACACGCCCAGCGTGTCGCCGCGGGCCAGCAACTCGTACGCCGCCTTGTCGTCCAGCGGCAGCGCCAGCAGGTCCAGGGGGGCGCCGTGGTTGAGCTCGATGTTCTTGTTGGCGTCGTCGATGATCGTCAGGTTGCGCAGGCCCAGGAAGTCCATCTTCAGCAGGCCGAGCCCCTCACAGGTGGGGTAGTCGAACTGCGTGATGATGACGCCGTCGGAGGCCCGCCGCATCAGCGGGATGTGATCGATGATCGGCTCGGCGGACATGATCACGCCGGCCGCGTGCACACCGGTCTGCCGGATCAGGCCCTCGATGCCGCGCGCGGTGTCGATCACCTTCTTGACGTCCGGGTCCGTCTCGTAGAGCGAGCGGACCTCACCGGCCTCGTTGTACCGCTTGTCGTCCTTGTTGAAGATGCCGCCGAGGGTGATGCCCTTGCCCATGACATCCGGCGGCATGGCCTTGGTGATCCGGTCGCCGACCGCGAACGGGTAGCCCAGCACCCGGGCCGAGTCCTTGATCGCGGCCTTCGCCTTGATCGTGCCGAACGTGGCGATCTGGGCGACCTTGTCCTCGCCCCACCGATCGGTCACGTACCGGATGACCTCGGCACGCCGGCGCTCGTCGAAGTCGATGTCGACATCCGGCATCGAGATGCGCTCGGGGTTGAGGAACCGCTCGAAGATCAGGCCGTGCTGGATCGGGTCCAGGTCGGTGATGGCCATGGCGTACGCGATCAGCGAGCCGGCGGCCGAGCCACGGCCCGGGCCGACCGCGATGCCGTTGTCCTTGGCCCACTGGATGAAGTCCGCGACCACGAGGAAGTACGCCGGGAAGCCCATGCTGATGATCACGCCGAGCTCGTACTCGGCCTGGGTGACGTGGCCCTCCGGGATGCCGTCCGGGAACCGCTTGCGCAGGCCCTCGAACGCGACGTGCCGGAAGTACTCCTCCTCGGTGAAGCCGTCCGGGATCGGGAACCGGGGCATCAGGTTCTTGAACGTGAACATCCCGTCGATGTCCACCTTCTCGGCGACCAGCAGGGTGTTACGGCAGCCCTGCTGCCACGCCTCGGACGAGTCCACGGCGCGCATCTGGTCGGCCGACTTCACGAAGTAGCCGTTGCCGTCGAAACGGAACCTGTTCGGGTCGGCGATGTTGCTGCCGGTCTGCACGCAGAGCAGCACGTCGTGCGCGGCCGACTGCTCCTCGTACGTGTAATGGGAGTCGTTGGTGACCAGCGGCGGGATGTTGAGCTTCTTGCCGATCTCCAGCAGCCCGTCGCGGACCCGCTTCTCGATCGACAGGCCGTGGTCCATGATCTCGAGGAAGTAGTAGTCCTTCCCGAGCGCTTCCTGATACATCGCGGCGGACTTGAGCGCCTCGTCGAACTGGCCGAGCCGCAGCCGGGTCTGCACGGCGCCGGACGGGCAGCCGGTGGTGCCCATGATGCCCTCGGCGTGCTCCGCGATGATGTCGAAGTCCATCCGCGGGTACTTACCGAGCTGGCCCTCGATCGAGGCCCGCGAGTTCAGCCGGAACAGGTTCTTCAAGCCGACCGCGTTACGGGCCCACATGGTCATGTGGGTGTACGCGCCGCTGCCGGAGACGTCGTCCGACTTCTGCTCCGGGCGGCCCCACTTGACCCTGGTCTTGTTCAGCCGCGAATCCGGCGCGAGGTAGGCCTCCACACCGATCAGCGGGGTGATGCCGGCGTCCTTGGACTGCTTGTACATCTCGTAGGCGCCGTGCATGTTGCCGTGGTCGGTGATCGCGGCGGCCGGCATGCCGAGCCGCTTCGCCTCCCCGATGAGTTCCTTGACCCGGGCCGCTCCGTCGAGCATCGAATACTCGGTATGAACGTGCAGATGCACGAACGAGTCGGACACCCGGGACCCCCTCTTCGTTTGGCAGCGCCCCGGAAGCCTACTACTCGGCGAACGGCTCCAACATCGTCGACGCGGCACGCAACCACGCCTGGCGGGTCTCCGGCTGAAGGTCCGCATACTCGATCGAGGAGCCGACCTCGAGCGCCGGATCGTAGGGCACCACGGCGACCGCGCGGGTCCGCGTCGCGAAGTGCTTCTTGAAGTCCTCCAGCAGCGGGAGCGCGCCCGGCGACGGACAGGAGATCAACGTCACGGCGTTCGCCACCATGTCGCCCATCCCGCTCTCCTCCAGCACGTCGAGCATCCAGTCGGCGGTGAACGCGGCGTCCTCGCGGGGCACCGTGGTGATCACCAGCTGGTCGGCCGAGCGCATCACCGTCTGCCAGTTCACGCTCTCGACGTTGTTGCCGGTGTCCACGCAGATCACGTCGTGGGTGCGCCGCAGCAGGTCCATCACCCGGCGCACGGTGGCCTGGTCCAGCCGCTGGGCGAAACGCGGGTTCTCCTCGCCGGCCAGCACGTCGTAGGAGCCGTCGGAGGCGTGCCGCAGATAGGCGTCGAGCTCCTGCAGCAGCGCGTCGCCGTGCAGGCTCTCGATCCGCATCAGGTCGGCGAGCAGGTGCTTGATCGTCCGGGCGTGGCGGGCGCTGCCGGCCCGCAGGCCGAGCGTGCCGCGCAGCTCGTTGTCGTCCCAGGCGAGCACGCCGCGGCCGCGGACACTGCCGATGGTCGCCGCGGCCAGCACGGTCGCGGTGGTCTTGTGCACGCCGCCCTTGGGGTTGGCGAACGCGAGCACCCGGGGCTGGCCGAGCTTGCGGCGCATCACCCCGACGGCCCGCTCCATCCCGTCGTCGGCGCGGGACTGCCGCCACTCGATCCGGGCGCCGGAGCTGGCCGGGTCGAGCCGGGGCGCGACGGCCGGGGAGCTCGGCGCGACCGGGATCGGCGGGGCCACCGGCGCGGGCGGCGGGGACACCGGCCGCGGGGCGACCGGCGGCGGAGCGACCGGGGGCGCGGCGACCGGAGGTGCGAGCGGGGCATACGCCTGCGGGTAGGCGGTCTGCTGCTGCTGGGGATAGCCGTTCGGCTGGGGATAGCCGTTGGGCTGCGGGGCCGGCGGCGGGTAGCTCGGGGCCGGCGGATAGGCCCCGCGGGTGGGCGGCTGCGGCGGGGCCGGCGCGGGCGGCTGCGGGCTCCGGGACGCGGGCTCGAAGTAGGTGCTCGGCTGCGGCGCCTCGGGGCGGGCCTGCCAGCGCGGGTCCAGCGCTGTCTCTTATACAC
>KL571310.1:87517-91586 GCA_000715855.1 Actinoplanes liguriensis | reverse complement strand
CTCGCCACCACCCGGCTGACGCGGGTCGCGGGGCGCTTCGTGGCCCCGGTTGTCCAGCGGGTTGACCGGCCGGGCCGACCCGCGGGTCGGCGGCGCCTGCTGGCCCCACTGCTGCGGGACCGCGGCCGGTTCCGCCTTCGGCTCCTCCGCGGGCTCCTCGGCGCGATGACCATGCCGGGCACGGTCCAGCAGAGCCCGCCAACGCGGGGCTGGTTCCGCAGGCCGGCCCCAGCCGGTCTCGGTCCCGTCCACGGCTTGTCCTTTCTGCGCCTACCCGACGTCGTGCTCCGGCGAGGGGTTCTCGCCAAGACAGGCTACGGATCAGAACCCTATTCGGGCCACCGACCGAGTGCCCATCCCCCTGTCGTTCTTGATCACATAGCGGCACGCCGGTCGTGCACGTGCATCCACCCGAACGTTCCTTCAGACGGAAAAACTAACGTTCCGGTTCAGCGGCGGGCGCTTCGGAGGACGCGCCAGAAGTGGCGTGAGCTGTGCCCAACTCCGCCTCCGAGGGTACGTCAACCGGGGCCGGAACCGAGCCGGCCGAGGACGCCGGCGCCGAGACGCCGCCGCCCGGTGAGGCGGATGTCACAGTGATCCCGATCGACGACGGTAACCGTGCCGGACTGGGCGTGGCAACGTCCGGGACCGCGGTTGGCACAGGCGTCGCGGACGGCTCCGCGGACACCGTGCCGCTCTCCTCCGGCAGCGGCGGGCGGAACTCCGTCCGGTCCAGGCTGCGCACCTCCGGCGCCGGGTCGACGGCCCGGACGCCGGGTCGTGACGCGATGCCGTCCAGGATCGCGGGTGCGGCGTGGATCACGGCCGCGAAGACACAGGAACACCCTTCCCGGTACGCCGCGGCCTCGCGCGACGCGGTCCGGGCGGCATTCGCGTACGTCTGCCGGAGTCGCTGCTCGCGCTGCCCCTCGCCGGTCAGGCTGCGCTCCAGGCGGGAGTAGTCGGCCTGCTCCTGATCCCGGACCAGGGCGGCGTTCAACATCCCGGACCGCACGTCACCGGGCATCGAGTAGACCGGGATGAGCGACACCTGGGTCCGCGCGTCCGGCAGCGGCACCCGGGCGTAGACCTGGGCCACCGCCGCCTCCCCCAGGATCACCGGGAGCCGCTCCGGCGCCACGTACTCGCGGAGGCTGACCAGTGCCCACGTGTCGCCGGCCACCGGGCCGGACGGGTCGCTCAGCATGGACAGCTCGCGGCGTGCCGAGTCCACGTATCCGCCGACCGTCTGGCCCTCGACCACCCCGACCCGCACGACATCGCCCGGGTCGGGATCGTCCGAGCTGCCCGGACGGCCGGCCCAGGCCACGGCGATCACCAGCGTCGCGGTGGCGGCCAGCGCCACTCCGGTCATCAACGGCAACCGGAGCGAGCCGCCCCCGAACCTGACGAGGACCGCTCGCAGACGATGCGGGCGTGTCACACCGGGTCTCCCGAGTCAGCAGGTCAGCCGACGTCCTGCAGGACGTCCAGCGCGTACTTCAGGTCAGCAGGGTAGTCGCTGACGAACCGGACCTCATCGTGCGTCCGGGGGTGAAGGAAGGCCAACTCGCGGGCGTGCAGCCACTGCCTGGTCAGCTTCAGCTTCGCCGCCAGCGTCGGATCCGCGCCGTAGGTGATGTCGCCGGCACAGGGATGCCGCATCGCCGAGAAGTGCACCCGGATCTGGTGGGTGCGCCCGGTCTCCAGTCGAACGTCGACCAGGCTGGCGGAGCGGAACGCCTCCAGCGTGTCGTAGTGCGTGACGCTCGGCTTGCCGCCGGACATCACCGCGAACTTGTAGTCGGCCGTCGGGTGCCGGTCGATCGGGGCGTCGATCGTGCCGCGCAGCGGATCCAGATGGCCCTGCACCACCGCGTGGTAGCGCTTCTCCACCTCGCGCTCCTTGAAGGCCCGCTTCAGGAAGCTGTACGCCATCTCGGACTTCGCCACCACCATGAGCCCCGTGGTGCCGACGTCGAGGCGGTGCACGATGCCCTGACGCTCGGCGGCGCCGCTGGTCGCCACGTTCTGCCCCATCGCGGCCAGGCCACTGACCACGGTCGGGCCGGTCCAGCCGGGGCTCGGGTGCGCGGCCACGCCCACCGGCTTGTCCACCACCACGATGTCGTCGTCGCTGTAGATCACGGACATCCCGTGCACCGGCTCGGCGACGAGCACCGGCGCGCTCACCGGCGGCGGCAGGGTCACCTCGAGCCACGAACCCGCGGCGACCTTGTCCGATTTCGGCCGCGGGATGCCGTCGACGAGCGCGTTGCCGTCCTCGACCAGGGTGGCCGCGGCCGTCCGAGAGAGCCCGAACAATCGAGAGACCGCCTGGTCAAGGCGCATCCCGTCGAGCCCGTCCGGAACCGGGAGGGATCGCGTGTCGCTCATGCGGGCTCCTCCGTTCCAGCCGTGGTGTCCGATTCCGCCCTCTGGCTCTTACCCTTCAGGCGGCTGCCGTCACGCTGCCGCCCGGTGAGCTCCAGCAGCACGGCGAGGCAGACACCGACGGTCAGGCAGCTGTCCGCGATATTGAAGACCGCAAACCTTTCGCCGTACGGCGCGAAAGCGCTGATCATGTCGACCACGTGACCCTGGAACGGGCCGGGGGCACGGAACAGCCGGTCGGTGAGGTTCCCCAGCGCCCCGCCGAGCACGAGGCCCAGCGCGACCGCCCACGGCACCGAGCGCAGCCTCGTCGCCATCCAGCCGATCCAGCCGATCACCACCAGCGTGATCAGCGGAAAGATCCAGGTGTACGCGCTGCCGAAGCTGAACGCCGCGCCACTGTTGCGCAGCAGCGAGAGATAGATCAGGCCACCGAGAATCCTCTTCGGCTCGTTCGGGTCGAGATTCTCGGTGGAGAGGTGCTTCACCCACTGGTCGACGGCCAGCGCGATGAGCGCGGTGGCGCCCAGCACCGCCACGGCGCGCGGGGCGAACCGCGAGGCCTTTTCGGCGTTCAGCGTCTTTCCTCCAACTGCTTGCAAGAGACACAGAGAGTCGCGGACGGGAACGCGGCCAGCCGTTCCACCGGAATCTGGTTACCGCACCGCTCGCACCAACCGTAGTTGCCCGACCCGAGCCGCTCGATGGCGCGTTCCACCTGTGTGATCCGCTCGAGCAGGTTGTTGGCCAGCGTGATCTCCTGCTCCCGCTCGAACGTCTTGGTGCCGGTGTCGGCCTGGTCGTCCCCGGCCGAGTCGGCGAGCCGCTCACGCGAGAGCTCGGTGATGTCGCTGAGCGCATGATCGTACTCGGCCTGCAACTCGGTCAGCCGGGTCACCAGAGCCACCCGGATCTCCTCGGTCTCCGCCGTGGTGCGTGTCCGCTCGTCGCCCGATGCGGACCGCGTGTCGGTTGCCTTGGCCATCGTCGCTCCCTCGGCCGCGCCCGGCGCGGCGATCAGCGGTCCTCGAACCGGGGTGGCCCCTCACGGCCGGCCCGCCGGTTCCCCTGTCTTACCCCGTGCCCTGTTCCGGGCCGATTCCTCACCCGATCCCACTCGGGCCGGCCCTCGCGCGCACTCGTCTTCTCCGCGCTCGTTCCCCGTCGTGCGCCCGACTCCTCTGGTGCGTCAGCTCTCGATGCGCCCGGCCGCCGCCGTAGATCTTGCCCCACCTGCGCAAACGGCGCGGCGGGAAACTCACCGCGCACTCCGGAGGCTGGCAAGAATACCCGATTCCGGCGGTCTCGGCCGAACACCTCAATCGGCGAGCAACAGGGCCAGACGAGCAGCGACCTCCGCGGCGGGCGCATCCACCGTGAAGACCTTGTCCCGGCTGGTGGCCCCGATCCGGAGCGCGACGCCGGCGGCCCGCACCCCGAGCGCGTCCGCCAGCGCCCGCCGCACCGCCTCGGTCGCCCTGCCGTCCACCGCCGGCGCGCCCACCGCGATGATCAGCGCCGGCCCGTGCGGCCCCGGATAGCTCCCACCGACCCTGGTCCGCCCGGCGCCGGGCCGGACCCGCACCGCCACGGAGACCCCGGAGTCACGTTCTCGATCGGCCACGCCCGCCATCCTCCCGGAACTCGGCGGCAGCGACGCTCAGCGGCAGGC
>KL571310.1:87080-87212 GCA_000715855.1 Actinoplanes liguriensis | reverse complement strand
GACTCGGTGAGGCGGCCGACCAGGTGCGGACAGTCCGCCATGTGGTACCTCGGGCGCCCGTCCACCACCAGCACCTCGGTGTCCAGCCGCGCCACCTGGACGGCGTCGGTGGGCCGCACCGACTGCGGCAGG
>KL571310.1:86244-86823 GCA_000715855.1 Actinoplanes liguriensis | reverse complement strand
CCGACTGCGGCAGCGGCTCGTCGTCCGGGTCGTCCGCGTCCGGCTCGCCGAACTCGTCCCCGAGGGACGGGTCCGGCCCCGGGCTCTGCGTCGGGAAACCGGCTGACCGATCTTCACCATCCGGCCCGGGGAAGGCCCCGCCCGAGGCCCCCTGCCCGGCGAAGGCCGCACCCGAGGCCGTCTCGGTGTAGGCCCCGCCCGAGGTCCGGCTGGTAAAGGCCTCACCCGAGGACGGCCCGGCGTGGGCCCCGCCCGAGGACCCCGGCCCGGAAGCGCCGGCGAAGGACTCGGAGGGACCGAAGGACTCGGCGGGGGCGGTGGAACCGGCGGGCTCGTAGGCGGCCGGCCGGCGCCAGGCCTGATCATCCGACTCGGTGCCGCGCGCCGCCCCGATCGTCGACGACGCGGCCTGATAGTCCGCCCCGGCACCCGGCGAAACGACGGATTCGTCCGGGAGGTGTGTTCCCGCGGCACGCGCGCCTTCGCCCGTACGCGAAAGATCGTGGTCTGCCTCTTGATCCGTTACCGGGTGTTCGTCGTATACGTGTTCAGCCTGTCTCTTATACACATCTCTGAGCG
>KL571310.1:81064-86053 GCA_000715855.1 Actinoplanes liguriensis | reverse complement strand
AAGCCGATCGGGTCGGTGTGTCCCGCCGCGGTGGAACCGTCGGGCGCGAAGGACTCGGAGGCATAGGAGCCGGAGGCGTACGGAGAGTCGCCGGCGAACCCGGAATCGGCTGCGGACGCGGCGCCGGCCGGGGCAGAATCGTGGGCGTCGGGCACCCCCGCGGTGCGACGCGGAGCGGGACCGGGCGGGACGGAGTCGTCCAGCGGGTCCGCAGGCTCGGGCGCGTCCGCGTGGTGGGCCGCGGCTTTCTGCCGGAGGCCGATGACGAGAACGACCGCGACCAGCAGGTTGGCCACGATCGAGGCTATGAGAAGGCTGCTCGACCCGCGGATCAGGCCGATCGCGAGGCACACCACCGCGACGAGGATGAGCGGGAAGCTAGCAGGAATCATGGCTCATCCTCGTCGAGGTGCGGGGCTGTGGTCAGCGACCCGATTCGATGGCGTTGGAGCGGCCGCCGTACGACCCGGCCAGGCCGGCCGCGGCGAGACCGCCGGAGCCACCGACCGAACGGCTGGCGTCGGCCCGGGCCATCTCGGCCTCCAGACCCTGGCCACGGCCGTCGAGGTCGCGCAGCTGGCTCTCCAGGTAAGCCTTGAGCCGCGTGCGGTACTCCCGCTCGAACTGCTTGAGCTCCTCGATGTGCTTCTGCAGCGCGGTCCGCTTGGCGTCCAGGCCGCCCATGGCCTCCTGGTGCCGCTGACGCGCGTCGCGCTCGAGGGCGTCGGCCTTGGCCCGGGCCTCGCGGGTGACCTCCTCCGCCTTGGAACGGGCGTCGGAGAGCAGCTTGTCGGCCTCACGGCGGGCGTCGGACACGTGGTCGTCGGCGGTGCGCTGGGCCATCATCAGCACCCGGAGAGCCTGCTGCTCACCGTCGGCGCCGGTCGGGCCGGCACCGGGGCCGGGGCCCTGGGTGCGCACCTGCTCCAGCTCGGCCTGCATCTGCCGGGCCGCCTGCTCGGCGGACGACTTGTCCCGCTGCACACGGTCCAGCTGGGCCTTGAGGTCGTTGAGCTCGGCCGCGAGGCGGGGGTCGGCACCCGGGCCGGCTGGCGCGCCACCCCGACCGCCGCGCTCCACCTGGGCGCGCAGCTCGTTGTTCTCCTCGATCAGACGGGCGAGCTCGCGCTCGACCTCGTCAAGGAAGGCGTCGACCTCCTCCTCGTCATACCCCCGCTTGCCGATCGGGGGCTTCTTGAAGGCGACGTTATGCACGTCGGCCGGGGTCAGCGGCATCGAAACTCCTCGGGTCAGTCGCGGCCGCGGTTGGGGCTGCTGTCTAGCTGTTAAGACGTGATGAGATTACGTAGCACTAACTCCATGAGCACGAACAGGATAACCAGCAGCACGATGGAAGCCAGGTCCAAACTCACGTTACCAATGCGCAGCGGTGGGATCACACGCCTCAACGCCTTCAGGGGCGGATCCGTGACGCTCCACACCAATTCGAGTGTGGCGGACGCACCCCGGCCGGGTTGCCAACGGCGTCCGTACTGGAGCACCGCTCCCAGGACGAACCTGCTCAGCAGCAGCAGGAAGAAGAAATACACCAACAGATAGAGAATCTGGAACACGATCGACAGCACGTCCGGCGGATCCCTCGTTCGGGTTTCAACTCTGAGTGAAGAAGCCGCCCTCAGCGATCTTGGCCTTGTCCTCTGCGGTGACCTGGACATTCGCCGGTGAGAGCAGGAAAACCCGGTTGGTCACGCGCTCGATCGTACCCCGCAGGCCGAACGCCAGCCCGGCGGCGAAGTCGACCAGACGGCGGGCGTCCGACTCATCCATCTCGGTGAGGTTGATGATCACTGGAACACCGTCGCGGAAGTGCTCGCCGATCGTGCGCGCCTCGCGGTACGTCGTGGGGTGCAGCGTGGTGATCTGGTACCGCTGCTCGTCCTCGATCGGGCGGTGCTGGACCTGCGGCTGGTGCACCGGCTGCGGGGCGAGCGCCAGGTTCTCCCGGGTGGAGTAGGTCATCGCCGAGGACTGCTCGGGCGCCACCGAGGGGCGGGTGATGGAGCGAACACTGCTGCCCCGCTCGATCCGGTCGTCCTCTTCGCGGTCCAGGTCGGCGCGTACCGAGGAGACGCGCTCGCTGAGCCGGCCGGCCCGCTCGGACCGGTCCCGCTCCGGGCGCGACCGGGGCACCGGCCGCTCCTCCTCGACCTCGTCGTCGTCGAAGCCGTCGGCATACCGATCACTGGTGGAGTAACGGTGGTCACGATCATGGTCACGGCCGGGGCGCGAGGACCGGTAGGAGCGCTCCTGGTACCCACGCTCCTCGTAGTCGCGGTCGTCCTCCTCTTCGGCCAGGCCCAGCCAGACGGCCGCCTTCCGGAAAGTACTCATGTGCCCCCACCTCCGTCCGCTCTTGCGGCCCGCGCCCCCTCATGGCGTGCCGCGTCCCCCCTGGCGAGCCGGACATCGAGTCCGATCAGGACCCGTGACCCGCTGCGACGCTGCGTCGTCGGACGCAACGGCCGCCGAGGTAGCGCGTCGCGTAAAACAACACCTATGTAGTTTGCTGCCCGCCGCAAGGCTACCGCAGCGAGTTTCGCATCCCGAGTAAAGATGTACCGATCCGTACGTGTGTCGCCCCGTGCCGGATCGCCGCCTCCAGGTCGCCACTCATCCCCGCCGAGACGGTCGTCGCGCCGGGATGGGTCGTGACCAGCCGACCAGCCAACTCGGCCAGTCGTTCGAAGGCGCGATCGGGGTCCTCGCCGAGCGGGGCGACGGCCATCAGCCCGCCGAGCCGCAGACCGTCCGATGAGGCCGCCGCGTCGGATACCCGCCAGAGATCGTCACCGGCCACCCCGCCGCGACCCGGGTCGCCGTCCAGGCTCACCTGGACCAGGACCTCGAGCGGCTCGTCGCGCGTGCCCGCGGCGGCCCGGTCCAGCGCCGCGACCAGGCGGAGCGAGTCCACGGACTCGACCACATCGGCGTACGCGCAAACGGATTTTGCCTTGTTGCGTTGCAACTGTCCGACGAAATGCCAGCGCAGGCGCACTCCGGCGGCCCGCACCTCGGTGGCCTTGACGGACGCGTCCTGATCCTTGTTCTCCCCCACGTCGGTGACGCCGAGGCCGGCGAGCAGCAACACGTCGCTCGCCGGGTACGTCTTGGTCACCGCGGTCAGCGTGACCGAATCCGATCGCCGCCCGGCCGCCGCGCAGGCGCGCGAGATCCGTTCACGCACCTGCTGAAGATTGGCGGCGAGCTCGGCCCGCCGCCGGTCATCACTTCCCATGAGCCATGTGTACGGTCAGGAACCGTTCTTCAGGAAGTCGGGCACGTCCACGTCGTCGAAGAGCACGTGCTTGCGCGGCGCCGGCGTCGCCGGGTTGGCCGGCGGTGTGATCGCCGGCATCGGGGCCGAGGTGGTCACGGCCGGCGGCGTGTGCTGCTTGCGGATGGGCTCGGCCGGCTTGTAGGACGGCGACCCCCCGTCGAAGCCCGCCGCGATCACGGTCACCCGCACCTCGTCGCCGAGCGCGTCGTCGATGACCGCGCCGAAGATGATGTTCGCGTCCGGGTGGGCCGCGTCGGTGACCAGCTGCGCCGCGTCGTTGATCTCGAACAGGCCGAGATCGGAGCCACCGGCGATGGAGAGCAGCACGCCGCGCGCACCGTCCATGCTCTGCTCGAGCAGCGGGCTGGAGATGGCCCGCTCGGCCGCCTCGACCGCCCGGTTGTCGCCACGCGCGCTGCCGATGCCCATGAGCGCGCTGCCCGCGTTGCTCATCACGCTCTTGACGTCGGCGAAGTCCAGGTTGATCAGACCCGGCGTGGTGATCAGGTCGGTGATGCCCTGCACGCCGGAGAGCAGCACCTGGTCGGCCTGGCGGAACGCGTCCATCATGCTGATGCCGCGGTCGCCGAGCGCCAGCAGCCGGTCGTTCGGGATCACGATCAGCGTGTCGCACTGGTTGCGCAGCTCGTCGATGCCGGCCTCGGCCTGGACCTGGCGCCGCTTGCCCTCGAACGAGAACGGGCGGGTCACCACGCCGATGGTCAGCGCACCCAGCTTGCGGGCGATGTTCGCCACCACGGGGGCGCCGCCGGTGCCGGTGCCGCCACCCTCGCCACACGTCACGAAGACCATGTCGGCCCCCTTGAGGACCTCCTCGATCTCGTCGCGGTGGTCCTCGGCGGCGCTCTTGCCGACCTCGGGCTGCGCGCCGGCGCCGAGGCCCCGGGTCAGTTCCCGGCCGACGTCCAGCTTGACGTCGGCGTCGCTCATCAGAAGGGCCTGTGCATCGGTGTTGATCGCGATGAACTCGACGCCTTTGAGCCCAACCTCGATCATGCGGTTCACGGCGTTCACGCCGCCGCCGCCGATGCCTACGACCTTGATAACCGCAAGGTAGTTGTGCGGAGGTGTCATCGGGCTCAGCCTTCCCTTCGGGGTTGGCGGACGTCGAGGGCCCCTGCGGTTCCGATGGGGATCCGCACTTCGACATCCACTGCCGTACAAGGGAGGGCGAGGAAACCCTCACCCTCTACTAGAGGTTTAGAGTTATGTCAACCACTCAAACCTCTCGACGCAACGTATGCGGAGTTCGCGCCGGGACCAAAGAACCGGTGCGGCGTGTCGCGTCCGCTTACGTGGCGAGTATGCGACTCACCCGTAACCTCGGACGAAATATTCCGTTCGTACGTTTTTGTCGGTTTAGTTAAAAGTTACCGAATGGTAACGACCGCCGGCGCGCTGACGTCGATCTCACTGCCCTTGCGCTTGAGCAGCGCCGTCGCCACCTTGCTCTTCAAAGCGCTCTCGCTGTCGTCGCCCCAGACCACCACCCGCTCGCCGCGCAACTCCAGCCGGATCGCCACCGGTGACGTCACCGACACCGCCACGAGCTGCTCGCGCAGATCGTCGCTGAGAGCGGCGAGCACCTTCAGCGCCGAGCCGGTGTTCGCGTCGACCGGCCCGGGCGTCGTCAGACGGGCCAGCGGCAGACCAGACGGCGCGGCGGCGAC
>KL571310.1:78863-80823 GCA_000715855.1 Actinoplanes liguriensis | reverse complement strand
CGGGACCGCGGCCACCGCCACCCGCTCGACCACCTCGATGCGCAGGGTGGACGGCCAGCTGCGGGTCACCGTCACCTTGTCGACCGGGGCCAGCTCGCGCACCCGCGCACCCACCTGCCCCAGGTCGACCCGGGCCAGCGGACGCCGATCCGGCACCGCGGCCGCGGCCAGCACCTGCGCCGGGTCGAGCGTCTGGACGCCGGCCACCTCGACCGTCTTCACCCCGAGCACCGACGTGCCGTAGACCAGCCAGGTCAGGGCGCCGGCCGCCAGCAGCACGCCCGCCCCGACCAGCCAGGGCAGGGCGGCGCGCAGCTTGCGTTGCCGGGCGCGGGCCATGAACCGGCGCGCGGACGGCGGCACCGCATCGGTGTCCGCCCGCACCAGCCGCCAGTTGCGCGTGCCCCCGCCCGCCGCCACCGATCAGCCCGCGAGACCCGGCTGGAGGTCGGCCTCCGCGAGCGCGGCCAGCAACTCGTCGCCCATCAGCGAGATCGGCGGCGCGCCCATCGTCACCACCACGTCCCCGGGACGGCTGCGGCGGACCACCTCGGCCGGCACGTCCTCCCAGTCCGGGACGAAGACCTTACGGTCGGCGGGCAGGTCGATCGCGGCGGTCAGGGCGAGCCCGCCCTCACCCGGCCCACGGGTCTCCCCCGGGCCGAACACCTCCATGATGATCGCCTGGTCGGCCAGGGCCAGCCCCTCGGCCAGCTCGGCCTGCAGGTCACGGGTCCGATACACCCGGTACGGCTGGAAGACCACCAGCAGCCGCCCGTCGCCGGCCACCTCGCGCAGCGTGCGCAGCGCGGCGAGCACCGAGGTCGGGTGGTACGCATACTCGTCGTAGACCCGGACGCCGGCCGCGATGCCCTTGCGCTCGAACCGGCGGCGCACACCGGGGAAGGACTCCAGCGCCTCAGCGATCTTCTCCAGCGGCAGGCCCAGCTTGAGCGCGGTCAGCACGGTGGCGGCGCTGTTCAGGCCCATGTGCCGGCCGGGCAGCGCGAGCTTGAACTCACCCAGCGACTCGCCGTGCAGGGTCGCGCGGTACCGCACGCCGCTGACGGTCGAGACCACGTCACTGATGACCAGGTCGGCGTCGGGCGACTCGCCGTACGTGTAAACGGTCTTGCCCTTGGCCTTGAGCCCCGCGATCAGCTCATCGGTGCCGGGGCCGTCGGCGCAGGTGACCACGAACCCGTCGGCCAGCTCGCCGAACTCCAGGAAGCCCGCCTTGAGCGTCTCCAGGTCACCCCAGTTGTTGAGGTGGTCGCCCTCGATGTTCGTGATGATCGCGACATGCGGCCGGTAGATCAGGAACGAGCGGTCGTGCTCGTCGGCCTCGGCCACGAAGTGCGGGCCGCTGCCGTGGTGGCCGTTGGAGCCGGCCGCGGAGAGCTCGCCACCGATCACGAACGACGGGTCCTGCCCGGCGTGCTGCAGGATCACCGTCATGATCGACGTGGTGGTGGTCTTGCCGTGGGTGCCGGCCACCGCGATCGTCTGGCGGTCCGTCATCGCCGCGGCGAGCGCCTCCGAGCGGTGCAGCACCCGCAGCCCGCGCCGGCGTGCCTCGACCATCTCCACGTGATCCTTCGGGATCGCGGTGGAGTAGACGACCGTGTCCACACCGTCGAGGTTCGAGGCCTCGTGCGCCATGTGCACCGTCCCGCCGAGCGCGCGCATCCCGGCCAGGGCCGGCCACTCGCGCAACTCGCTGCCGGAGACCGGGATGCCCCGGGTCAGCAGCAGGCGGGCCAGGCCGGCCATGCCGACCCCGCCGATCCCGATCAGATGCACACTGCCCAGATCCTCGGCGGTCATCTCACCGGCCGGCGTCAACTCCGCCGTGTTCACCACAGAACTCCCTCAGTCTCGGTACGGCTTTCGGTATGGAAGAACCTCACCGGTCCACCGCCTCCAGCACGAATCGGAGCCTGTCTCTTATACACATCTC
>KL571310.1:72370-78644 GCA_000715855.1 Actinoplanes liguriensis | reverse complement strand
GCCGCTGCCGGTCGCGGGCCAGCGGGATGATGTTCCGCTCGATCCAATCCGGGGTCAGCTCGCTGTTGTCGACCAGCATGCCGCCGCCCGCCTCGACCACCGGGATCGCGTTACGGCGCTGCTCCTGGTTGCTGAACGGGTACGGCACGTAGATCGCCGGCATGCCGAGCGCGGTCGTCTCGGCCACCGTGATCGCCCCGCCGCGGCAGAGCATCAGGTCGGCGGCAGCGTATCCGAGCTGCATGTCGGAGAGGTAGGGCACGACGACATAGGGCACCGGCAGGTCGTTCGGCACCTCGAACGGGTCGTTGCGCCCGCCCTGCACGTGCAGCACCTGGATGCCGGCGTGGGCCAGCCGCTTGGCCGCCGCGGCCACCGCAAGGTTGATCGTGCGCGCGCCGGACGAGCCGCCGGAGACGAACAGCACCGGCAGGTCCGGGCGCAGCCCGAAGTGGTAGAGCGCCTGCGGGCGCAGCGCCGGCCGGTCCATCTGGGTGATCCCGGTGCGCAGCGGGACACCGACCAGGCGCGCGTTGCGCAGCGACTCGGCCTGCTCCAGCTGGTGCGGGAAGCCGACGGCGATCCGCTTGGTGAACTTCATGCCCATCCGGTTCGCGACGCCCGGCGGCACGTTCACCTCGTGCACCACGATCGGCATCTCGCGGCGCCAGGCGGCCAGGTAGGCCGGGACCGACACATAGCCACCGAAGCCGACCACCACCTCGGCGCCGACCTCGTCGATGATCTCACCGGCGGCGTGGGTGGACTTGTACATCCGGTCCGGGGTGCGCAGCAGGTCCAGGTTCAGCGAGCGGGGGAGCTGGAACGCCGGGATGACCCGCAGGTCGTAGCCGGCCGCCGGGATGAGCTGGTTCTCCATCCCCTTGGGGCTGCCCAGCGTCGTGATCCGGATGTGCGGGAAGTGCCGGCGTAAGGCATCGGCGAACGCCAGCAGCGGATAGATGTGTCCACCGGTGCCTCCCCCGGCGAGCACGACCGACCGCAGCTGCACCATCGCCTTCTCCTCTCCCATCCGACCGCCCCGCCCGCCACCTGGAGCGGACTAACGACGATCCTTCCCCGCGCTTACCGGCGTCTCACGCGGCTGTCCCGGCCGCCGCGGCGGGGGAACCGGCGGCAGCGGGGCCCAGACTAGTCGCACCCATCGAGGGGTCGGACGGGCGTTCAGGGCTCGCGCCGCGTCCGGCTCCGCACGGGCGAACGAGGCCAGCATCCCGATCGCCGCCATGGCCACGATGAGGGCACTGCCACCTGCGGAGATGAACGGTAGCGGAAGGCCGGTGATGGGCAGCAGGCCGACCACCCCACCCATGTTGATCACGGCCTGGGCGACCAGCCAGGTGGTGATCGCGGCCGCCGCGAGCCGGCGGAACGGGTCGGCCGAGCGGCGCGCGATCCGGAAACCGGTGAACGCCAGCACCGAGAAGAGCGCCAGCACGATCGTGCAGCCGACCACGCCGAGCTCCTCGGCGACGATCGCGTAGATGAAGTCGTTCTCCGCCTCGGGCACCCAGCCCCACTTCAGCGCGCCCTTGCCGAGGCCGACGCCGAACCAGCCGCCCTCGAAGATCGCCGAACGGCCCTGGATCAGCTGATAGCAGACGTCGCTCAGGTCACATTTGTCGAGCGGGGTGAGGAACGCGGTGAGCCGGGCGACGCGATAGTTCTCCGCGCCGGCGGCGCCCGACCCGGCGCCACGGGAGGCGGCGGCGATCAGCAGTCCGATACCGGTCAGGCCGAGCACGCCCAGCGCGCCGAACACGCGCATCCGGACACCGGCCGCCCAGAGCAGGCCGATGATCAGGGCCAGGAGCACCAGCATGGTGCCGACGTCGTTGTAGCCGACCAGGACGAAGAGCAGGCCGATCACCGGGAACAGCGGCATCGCCAGCTCTTTCCAGTGGCCCAGCGCCGGGCCCTTGCGGGCGATCACGTCCGCGCCCCACAGGACCAGGCCCAGCTTGGCCAGCTCGGACGGCTGGACGCTGACCCCGCCGGCCGAGATGGAGAGCAGGCTGACACCGAGCGGGCCGACCTTGGCGATCGGGTGCGCCACGTTGACGTGCTTGACCAGGACCACCAGGTTCTGGAACGCGAGCAGGACGACGGCCGCGCCGAGCACGTACTTGCCCAGGGCGCGCAGGGTGATCGCGGGCAGCCGCTGGCAGATCCAGAACGCGATCAGGCCGAGCAGGGCGTACACCGCCTGGCTGGAGATGGCCGAGAACGCGTTGCCGTTCGCCGCGTACGCCTTGACGCTGGTCGCCGAGAAGACCATGGTCAGCCCGATCAGCAGGAGCAGGCCGGCGCTGGCGATCAGCAGGTAGTAGGACGAGAGGGGCCGGGCCAGCAGCCCGTGCACGGCGGGCAGGAACTGCCGGCTCAGTGACGGGCGGGCCGTTTGGGTACGGTCGTCCGCCATGCCCCCATCATCGTCTGATGGTCACACTCACGGCGTACACCGTCGATGGCGTGTCGCGTGAGCATTTGTCGCGTGCGCCACGTGGAGTGGCGCACGCGTGCCCGCCCGTCGGGTGAGACCGATCAGCCCATGACCGCCAGATGGTCGGAGTAGAACAGCCCGAGCCCGATCGCCGCGCAGATCCCCGCGATGATCCAGAATCGGACCACGATATTGACCTCGGACCAGCCGGCCAGCTCGAAGTGATGCTGGAGCGGCGACATCCGGAAGACCCGCTTCCCGGTCGTCTTGAACGAGATGATCTGGATCACCACCGACATCGTGATGATCACGAACAGACCGCCGATGATCACCGACAGCAGCGTGGTGCGGGTGGCCACCGCCAGGCCGCCGATCAGGCCGCCGAGGCCGAGCGCCCCGGTGTCACCCATGAAGATCCGCGCCGGGTTGGTGTTCCACCACAGGAAGCCGACCAGCGCCGCCGCCGCGGCCGCCGCGATCAGCGCGATCTCCAACGGGTCACGCACCTGGTAGCAGTGCGCCTGGGTGAGCTCGTTGGTGAGCCGGTAGTCGTTGTCACCGCACCAGTGCCGGTACTGCCAGAAGCCGATCAGCGAGTACGCCCCGAGGACCAGGATCGACGACCCGGTCGCCAGGCCGTCCAGGCCGTCGGTGAGGTTCACGCCGTTCGACATCGCCATGATCACGAAGACGAAGACCATGACCGCGCCGACCTTGCCGACGTCCAGCCAGCTCACGTCCCGGATGAACGAGATCTTCTCGCTGGCCACGGTCTGGCCGTTGGTGCTGGGGAAGTAGAGCGCGGCGATGCCGAAGGCGGTGCCGACGACGAGCTGGCCGAGCAGCTTGCCCTTGGCGCTGAGGCCGTCCGAGTTGCGCTTGCGGACCTTCAGGAAGTCGTCCATGAAGCCGACCGCGCCGCAGAACACCAGCAGCCCGAGCAGGACCAGGGCGGTCATGGTGGGCCGCTCCTGGGCGATCTGCCGGTCCGGGAGCGTGGTGAGGGCGAGGTGCCCGGCGACGTAGGCGAAGACCGTGGCGAGGATGAACGCCACGCCACCCATCGTGGGGGTGCCCCGCTTGCCCAGGTGGGACTGCGGGCCGATGGTCCGGATCGGCTGGCCGGCCTTCAACGCCGAGAAGACCTTGATGGCGAGAGGGGTGCCGAAGAGCGAGATGAGAAAGGCGACCGCGGCCGCGACGATGACTGCCCTCACGTGGGCTGAACCTCCTCGGAACGCCGGAGCCAGTCGGCGACGTCCCATGTGCGGTACCGGGAACCCTTGACCAGCACGACGTCGTCGGCGCGCAGGTCGTTCTGGAGAATCTCGATCGCGGCGGCCTGGTCGGCGGCGAGATGGGCGGTGCCCCTCCACCGGTCCACCTCCGCTGCCCCGTCCAGGATCGGGCGGGCGTTCTCCGCCACCGCGATCAGCCGGTCGACGCCGAGCTCGGCGGCCAGGCGGCCCACCTCGGCGTGCCCGGACACCTCGTGCTCCCCCAGCTCGGCCATGTAGCCGAGCACGGCGGTGGTGCGTTTGCCGGCGCCCATCGCGGCGAGCGCGTGCAGCGCCGCCGCGGTGGAGGACGGATTGGCGTTGTAGGAGTCGTCGACGACGACCACGCCGTCGGCCCGCTCGAACACGTCCATCCGCCGGCCGGAGACGATGCCCACCTCGCCGAGCGCGACGACCAGATCGTCGAAGGCCATGCCCGCGGTCAGCGCGACCGCCGCCGCGGCGAGGGAGTTCGCCACCTGGTGCCGTCCGGCGACCCCGAGCCGGACATCTCCAGATTCAAGACCCGATCTCAGTACGTACGATGCCCGCCCCGCCGCGTCGACGACGACGTCCTCGGCCCGCAGCCCGGCGTCGTCCGCCTCACCGACGAGCACCACCCGCGCCCCGGTCCGCGACGCCATCGCCGAGACCAGCGCGTCGTCCGCGTTCAGCACGGCCACGCCGGTCGGCGGCAGCGCCTCGACCAACTCCCCCTTGGCCAGCGCGGTCCCCTCGACCGAGCCGAACTCGCCGATGTGCGCCGCCCCCACGTTCAGGACCACGCCGATCGACGGCGGCACGATGTCGGTCAGGTACCGGATGTGCCCGACCCCGCGGGCGCCCATCTCCAGCACCAGGAACCGGGTCTTCTCGTCGGCCTGCAGCACCGTGTACGGGAAGCCCAGCTCGTTGTTGAGCGACCCGGCCGGCGCCACGGTCGGCCCGAGCCGGGACAGCAGCTGCCCGAGGTAGTCCTTGGTGGTGGTCTTGCCGGACGAGCCGGTCAGCCCGACGACGGTCAGCTCGGGCAGCCGCGCGACCACCTCGTGGGCCAGTTTCGCGAGCGCCGCCAGCTGGTCCTCCACGACCACGCCGGGCACGCCCGCGTCCCGGGTGCCGAGCACCCCGGCCGCGCCGGCCTCGACGACCTCGGGGCCGAAGTCGTGCCCGTCCGCCTTCTCGCCGGCGAACGCCACGAACAGGCCGCCCGGGCCGACCTTGCGGGAGTCGTACTCGACCCCGCCGGTGACCGTCTCCGAGCCGTCGGTGCCGACCAGCCGGCCCCCGGTGATCGTGGCGATCTCGCCGAGTGTCAGCGGAATCATGCGGCACCTCCCGTGGACGACAGTGCGGCGGCCAGCTCGATCCGGTCGTCGAACGGCAGCACCTGGCCGTTCACCTCCTGGCCCTGCTCGTTGCCCTTGCCCAGCACGGCGATCACGTCGCCGGCGGCGGCCAGCCGGACCGCCTCGTCGATCGCGGCGCGTCGCCCGGCGACCTCGACCACCTTCGTGCCGGTGTGTGCGGCCTCGGCGCCACGGCGCACGGCCTCCCGTACCGAGGAAGGGTCTTCGGTCCTGGGGTTGTCGTCCGTGACGATGACCAGGTCGGCGCCCTGGGCCGCGGCCTCACCCATCAGTGGGCGCTTGCCCTTGTCACGGTCGCCGCCGGCCCCGAGCACGCAGATCAGTTGGCCGCCGCGCGCGGTGGCCAGCTCGCGCAGGGCGGCCAGGGCGGCGACGATCGCGTTCGGCTTGTGCGCGTAGTCGACGACGCCCAGCACCTCGCTCGCGGCCTCGACCTGCTCCAGACGCCCGGGCACGCCGCGACACTCCAGGATCCCCCGGCCCGCCGTCGCGGGGTCGATCCCGACCGCGACCAGCAGGGCGAGGGCCAGCAGCGCGTTCGCGACGTTGTGCAGGCCGGGGAGGGCGACGCCGGTCTCGACGGTGACGCCGTCCGGGCCGTGGGCGGTGAAGAGCTGGCCGAAGGCGGACGGCCGGATATCGGAGGCCCTCCAGGTGGCGGCCGGATCCCCCGACGCGGAATAGGTGATGACTCCGCTCTCGTAGAGGGACATGACCGACCGGTCATCGAAATTCAGGACCCGCTGCTCGCTCCGGCCGTCGAACAGACGCGCCTTCGCCGCGAAGTACTCCTCCGAGGTCGGATGGAAGTCCAGGTGGTCCTGACCGAAGTTGGTGTAGCCGCTGGCGGCGAACCGGATGCCGTCCGCCCGGCCCATCACCAGGGCGTGGCTGGACACCTCCATGACCACCGCGGAGACGCCGCGCTCCACCCCCGCGGCCAGGATCGCCTGCAGGTCGGGCGCCTCGGGCGTGGTCCGGACGCTCTTCACCACGAAGTCGCCGAGCCGGGTCTCCACCGTGCCGACCAGCCCGGTGACCTTCCCGGCCGCCCGCAGACCCGCCTCCACCAGGTACGACGTGGAGGTCTTCCCCGCCGTCCCGGTGATGCCGACCATCGTGAGCCGCCGCGACGGCTCGCCGTAGATCGCCGCGGCGGCCGC
>KL571310.1:69976-72130 GCA_000715855.1 Actinoplanes liguriensis | reverse complement strand
GCCGTAGATCGCCGCGGCGGCCGCGCCGAGCACCCCTCTCGGGTCGTCGGCGACGAGCACCGGCAACCCGGCGGCAAGCGCGGCCTCGCGCCCGTCCGGGTCGGTCAGCACCGCCACCGCGCCGGCCCGGGCCGCGCCGGCGACGAACTCGGCGCCGTGCCGGTTCGAGCCGGGCAGCGCCGCGTAAAGATCTCCTGGGCGCACAGCGCCACTACTGTGAGTGACCCCGGTGACGGCAATGTCACCACCGTGCAGTGTTGCCGGGAGCAGCTCAGCGAGCCGCGTCAACGGGAACGACGCAACGGTATCGGGTCGGGGAATGCCGGACACGGCGTCAGACCCTACCCGGTACTCCGCGCGTTCCTGTCAACGCCATGCGACCTGAGCTCATCCATGGATCTTGAGAGTCGGCGCTTTCGTGGTGGACGGTGGCACTCGGTAATGGGTGAGGGTGTAGGACATCATCTGGGAGAAGGCCGGGGCGGCCACCTCGCCGCCGGTGCCCTTCGCGACGTCCATCGCGACCGCGACGACGTACCGCGGGTTCTCGGCCGGCGCCATGCCCACGAACGAGCTCGCGTTGTGGCTGGTGTACTGCCCGTCGACGACCATCCCGCCGGTGCCCGTCTTACCGGCCACGCGGTATCCGGCGACCTGCGCCTTCACGCCGGTGCCCTCGTCCTCGACCACGGCCTCCATCAGGGTCCGCAGCTCGGCGGCGACCTTCGCGTCCAGCACCCGGTGGGTCTCCGGCGCGGCGGCCGGCGTCACCGTGCCGTCCTTGCCGGAGATGGTCGACTGGATCAGGTGCGGCTGGATGTAGACACCGTCGTTGGCGATCGCGCCGTACCCGGCCGCCATCTGCACCAGCGTGGCCGAGACGCTGAGCCCGATCGGCACCGACCCGTACGCCGAGCCGCTCCAGTCCTCCGGCTTGAGCAGCAGCCCGCCGGCCTCGCCGGGCATGCCCTCGCCGGTCGCCCTACCCAGCCCGAACTTCTGCTGGTACTCGTAGATCTTGTCCTTGCCGAGCTTGTCGCCGATCCGGATGGTCCCGACGTTCGACGAGTAGGCCAGGATCCCGGCGATGGTCAGCTTGCTGCCCTTCACCTGCGGGTGACCGTCCCGGAACGGGGTGCCGCCCTTGTTGATCGCCGGCGCGACCTCGATCGTCGAGTCCGGGGTGATCAGGCCCTCCTGCAGCGCCGCCCCGATCATGAACGGCTTGTGGCTGGAGCCCGGGTCGGTGACCACCGCGGTCGGCACGTCGATCCGCTCCGAGGGGTCGTAGTCCTGCGCCTTCGCCGCGTTGTACGCCGGATAGCTGGCCTGGGCGACCACCTCGCCGGTCTTGATGTCCAGGATCACCGCACCGGCCACCGTGGCGTTGTTCTTCTTCGCCTCGGCGTCCAGCACGTGCTGCGCGTAGTACTGCACCCAGCGGTCGATGGTCAGCTTCAGCGAGCTGCCCGGCTGGGCCGCGGTCTCCTGCTCGTAGCCCCCGGTGATGGGCACGTTCAGATTGCCGGCGCCGGTCTCGAAGACCCGCTTGCCGTCGGTGCCGTGCAGCAGGTCGTCGTAGCGCGCCTCGAGCCCCTCCAGGCCGTGCTGGTTCTCCCCGGTGAAGCCGATCAGGTTCGCCGCCAGGTCCTTGCCGGGGACGTCACGCCGCTCGTCGCTGTGCGTGTAGATGCCCGGCAGGTCCATCCGCTCGATGTCGTCGGCGACCGAGATGTCCACGCCCCGCTTCAGGTAGCGGAACTTCAGCCAGGTCCCGCCCATCACCTGCTTGCGCTGCATGTTCGCGGCGAGCTCGGAGGGGGCGACACCGAGCAGCGGGGCCAGTTTCGCGGCCGTGCCCGGGATGTTCTTCTGGAGCTTCGCGTTCTCCGGGTCGGCGTAGACGTACCGCGCCTCGACGCTGTTCGCCAGGATCGCCCCGTCGCGGTCCATGATGCTGCCCCGCGGCGCCGGCAGCTCGACCGTGCTCAGCCGCTTCTCCCGCAGCTTGACCAGGCTCGCCGCCTCGGACGGCGAGGTCGCCACCTGCAGCACCACCAGGCGGACGCCGATCATCACGAACAGCGAGAGCGCCAGCACCGTGCCGAGTCGCAGGCGACGGGTGCTGTTGGCGAGCCTGGGCGGCTCGGCGGG
>KL571310.1:69128-69743 GCA_000715855.1 Actinoplanes liguriensis | reverse complement strand
GAGCCGGCTCCCGGCGAGGGCCGCTGCGGGTCCTTTCGGTCACCGTCCGCCGGGGTCCGGCTTCCGACGATCTGGGGGTACGGCGGGACGGCGCGGCCCGGGGCGGGGCGGGCTCACGACGTACGCGGGAATCGTCCTTCGCCCCCGCGGGTCGTGGCTTCCGCCGCGGCTCGGTCTCCCGCACCTCGCGGGGCTCCCGCTTCGGCGCCCTCTGCGGCTTCTCGGGACGCTCGCGCTCCCGGCCGGTGTCGCGGGGCTCCGGGGTGCGGGCGCCACGCTGCCGCGCCCGCTGTCCCTCACCGCCCTCGACCACCTGCAGGGCCGGCCGGAACGGATCAGCGGTGCGCCCGGTCCGCGGGGTGCGCCCCCGCTCGGCCACCGTGCGGCCGCGCGGGGTGTAGGCCCTGGCCTCCCCGATGCCGGAGAAACCGCGCCGCTCGGGGCGCTCGGGCTCGTCGTTCCCCTCGGCGGGGACGGCACGCGACGTTCCGCGCCGGGGCGGAGTGCCCCGGCGCGGTGTCTCGTCGTCGGCTCGCGGCGACACGGCTTACTGCCCCGTTCCCACAGCGTTCTGGTCGGTGCCGTTCTGACCGTTACCGCCCTGCTGGCCGGTGC
>KL571310.1:66942-68911 GCA_000715855.1 Actinoplanes liguriensis | reverse complement strand
AGCCCCGCCGGTCGCCTGCTCGGTGGCGCCGCCGGTCGTGAGCGACTCCTGGGCGGTGACCGAGGTCTGGCCCTTGCCCGGCGTCGGCGTCCGGATGATCTTGCCGTCCGGCAGCCGGATCATCGCCGGGTTCTCGGCCGGGACCAGGCCCAGCCGGCGCGCGGCGGCGGCCAGGTTGCCCGGGCTGGAGACCTGGTTCAGCTGCTGCTGCAGCTCCTGCTGCTGCTCGTCCAGGCTGGACTGGTTCTTCCGCAGCGCATCGAGCTGGAACGACTGCTCCATGGTCTTGGTGTTGATCAGCAGGATGCCGACCACGCCGACCAGCACCAGCACGATCAGACCGGCCGCGAACGTCGGCCGCGGCGCCCGGATCGGCAGCGGCGGCGCGACCCGCAGGCGCGGCAGGATCGGCGCGGCGACCTCGGCGGTATCGAGCCGCTTCGCCGCGGTGCCCTCGATCCGCACCTCGATGTCGCCCTCGACCCGCAGCCCCGGCGATCGGCCCTCGTCGCTGCGCATCCCGGACCGGCGCGTGTCGGACCGCCGAGCCTCGGAACCACGCGTGCTCGACTCGTTACCGCGCGTGCCGGACTGACGCACCCCCCGGGCGCCACTCCCTGCGGTTCCGGCATCGCGGCTCGCCTCGCGTCCACGCCCCCCGGCAGTGGACCGTGGTTGCGCCGCACGGCCCCCCGACCGCGGCGCTTCGGTTCGCTCGCTCATGCTTCCCCCTCCCCCTCATGGTTCGGCCCCGGGCGTCGCCGCCCCTGTCCCCCACCCTCAGCAGCCGTCCGGTTCCGCTCGCGGCCGGTCCCGGTCGGCTGGTTCGCCCTGCTCTCCCGCTCGTCGATCCGTTCCACCGCGCGCAGCTTCACCGAAGCCGCCCGCGGGTTCTCCGCCACCTCCGCCTCGCTGGGCAGTTCCGACCCCCTGGTCAGCAGCCGCAGCGTCGGACCCGTCCCGGGCAGCTCGACCGGCAGGTCGATCGGCCCGGTGCTACGTGCCCTCGCGGCGAGCGCACGCTTCACGATTCGGTCCTCAAGTGATTGATAACTCATCACCACAAGTCGCCCGCCGGGCGACAAGGCGTCCAAAGCCGCAGGAACAGCCGACTCCAACACGTCCAGCTCGCCGTTGACCTCAATGCGTAGTGCCTGGAACGACCTTTTCGCGGGATTTCCACCCGTTCGCCGCGCGGCGGCCGGAATAGCGTCTTTAATGAGCTCCGCCAGCCGGGCGGTCGACACGATCCGGGCCTTTGCCCGCTCCCGCACGATCGACGAGACGACCCGCGGGGCGAACTTCTCCTCCCCGTACTGCCGGAGGATGCGGACCAGCTCACCGGGCTCGTACGTGTTGACGACCTCCTCCGCGGTGATCCCGCGGGACTGGTCCATCCGCATGTCGAGCGGAGCATCCTGCGCATAGGCGAAACCGCGGTCGGCCTCGTCCAGCTGCAACGAGGACACCCCGAGGTCGAACAGGCCACTGTCGATCGCCGGGATCGCCAGCTCGGCGAGCACCCGCGGAAGCTCGTGGTAGACCGCGTGCACCAGATGGATCCGCCCGGCGAACCGCTCCAGGCGATGCCGTGAGTGGGCGAGCGCCTCGGTGTCCCGGTCGAGTCCGATCAGGACGGCGTCCGGGAAGCGCTCCAGGACCGCCTCGGCGTGCCCGCCCAGACCCAGCGTGAAATCGACGTGCACCGCGCCGGGCCGGGCCAGAGCCGGGCCGAGCAGCTCGAGGCAGCGTTCCAGCAGCACCGGAACGTGCGTGCCGCGCGGCTCCCCCATGTCGACCCCCATTGACCCACCCGTTCGCGTATCACTCGGTTGTTGCTCGTCAAGCTGTCCGTGCCGGCCCGGCGCCCCTCCGTACCGCCAGATCCCCATCCGCTCTGTCCGCGCCGGCAAGCCGGCACCGGACACGCGCCTGGCGCCGGGGAAGAGGCGCTGTCTCTTATACACAT
>KL571310.1:65614-66709 GCA_000715855.1 Actinoplanes liguriensis | reverse complement strand
GCGGCTGGAGATCTCGCAGTACGGCAGCAGTGGCGTCCGGGCCGCACTCCCAGCGGCCCACCGAGTGCCACGCCCTACAGTCCGCCGGGCAGCACCCCCTCCTCGATGTCGGCGAACTCTTCCTCGCTCGCCGAGAGGTAGTCGTCCCAGGACTGCTTGTCCCAGATCTCGACCCTGGTGCTGGCCCCGATCACCACGAGATCCCGGCCGAGACTCGCGTAGTCCCGCAGATGTGCGGGAATGGTGACCCGGCCCTGTTTGTCGGGAACCTCGTCGTGCGCGCTGGCGAAGAACACCCGGCTGTAAGCCCGGGCGGACTTGTTGGTCACCGGCGCCTCACGCAGCTGACCCGCGATCCGCTGGAACTCCGGCATCGGGAACACGTAAAGACAGCGCTCCTGCCCCTTCGTGATCACGACACCTCCCGCCAGCTCGTCGCGGAACTTCGCCGGGAGGATCAGCCGGCCCTTCTCGTCCAGCCGAGGGGTGTGCGTGCCGAGGAACATCGGCCCCCACCCCTTTGCCGGGACGGCTGCTCCTTCGCGGAGGAAGCGGGCCGTCTGTCAACTCGGGCCGGCAGGCTCTCGGTCGGATTCCTCGGTCCTGCCACTGCGCCCCACTCTACTCCACTTCCCTCCACCTGCAACCCGAAAGCGGCTGCTCGCGAACTGTTTTCGCGGACGTAATCCCAGTTCACAGGGGGTGGCTCGAAGTGGAGCGGTTCGGCATGATCCACCAGGTCCGGTTTCCGACATCAGGCGCACGAGGGTCGATAAGTCCGCCGCAAACCGCCGTAAAACCTCCCGGGAGAGCAATCCCCCACACTTCGGGGAGGAAAGTGGAGCGCCCCAGGGGAGGAAAGTGGAGCCCCCTGTGGATGGTCCCCACCCTCCACAAGCACCCACCAGCCGGCACTCACGGCTCCCCTGGCCCCGAATCCAGCCTTCAACGCCAGCCCCGGGGGTCGGCTGGCACTCAGGGCTGCTTCCGGGCCCGAATCCAGCCCTCAACGCCAGCCCGGGGGCCGGCTGGCACTCACGGCTGATTCCGAGCCCGAATCCAGCCCTCAACGCCAGCCGGGCAGCCGACGCCGGC
>KL571310.1:65114-65357 GCA_000715855.1 Actinoplanes liguriensis | reverse complement strand
CCGACGCCGGCATGCGATGCGGGCCTGCGGCCGGCTGGTGCTCACGGCTGATTCCGAGCTCGAAGACAACCCTCAACGCCAGCCCGGCAGCCGACGCCGGCATGCGATGCGGGCCCGCGGCCGGCTGGTGCTCACGGCTCTCGCTGGGGGCGGATTCGACCGTCAGGGCCAGCCGGGCTCCGGAGGGGTTGGGGTGAGCTCGACCCGCCACGGAGGCCGCCCTTTCGGGCTTTGCGTTCTGGG
>KL571310.1:60225-64887 GCA_000715855.1 Actinoplanes liguriensis | reverse complement strand
CCCCGCGGGAGCGGCGGAGAAGGACCACAGCGGACGTAGGACATGAAGAATTTGATCTTCAGGAAGTTACGGGAACGCCAGTGGGGCGCGACCTCGACCGGTCGCGCCCCACTGGCGGTGTTTCCTTACTTACTTACTTGGTGCTGTCGGCGGATCAGGCGACCAGCCGGCGTACGACGTAGTTGCTGCCGTAGATCTTGTGCTTGCCGACCCGGGCTCCGGTGTGCGGTGAGTCGTACATGTAGCCGCCGCCGGCGTAGATGCCCGCGTGGTACCCGTACGACCCGGACCGGAAGATGATCAGGTCGCCGACCTTCTTGCTGGACTTGCTGACGGCCTTGCCGTACTTCTGCTGGGTGTCGGCCTTGTGCGGGAGCTTCTTCCCGGCGGCCTTCTTGTAGACGTACTGCGTGAAGCCGGAGCAGTCGAACCGGCTGGGCCCGGCCGCGGCGAACTTGTACAGCGCGCCGGTGTGCTTCTTCGCCTCGGCGAGCACCTTCGCGCCGTTGGTCTTCACGTAGACCTTCGACTGGTGCGACGCCTGCGTGTAGCCCGAGCCGATGAAGAGCGTCCGGTACCAGGTGGTCGACTTGGGCGAGACCGTGAAAGCGACCGCCCCGCTGCTGGGAACGGTCCTCTTGGCCCGCAGAACCCACTTGCCGTTGACGTAGGCCTGCAGCCGGACGGTGCCCTTGGCAGCCTTGCCGGTCTTCGGGTTGACGACCTTGGCGGTGATCCTGGTACTGGAGCCCCAGCCGATGGTGCGGACACTGACCTTGGTGGTCAGCGTGGGCTTGACCTTCGCGGCGGCCTGCACCGTCGTCGTTGAGGTGACCGGGGTCGTCGTGGTCGCCGCCAGGGCGGGCGACGAGGCCAGGAGCTGGCCGGCGCAAAGGCAGAGACCCAGAGACAGTGCCGCGGTGGTGGCGCCGGTCATACGCCGATTGCGGACCGCGCGGTGGCGGCCCGAACTGTGCTGGTGCACGGTTAGGAAATCCCTCCGGCACGCCTGCGAGGTTAGCTGTCGGGTTCGGGCGGGAAGGCTGCCCGGCCACCGTGGTGGCTTCACCCCAAGGTCCGACCTGGTGCGCCGTCGGGTGGGACGACGCGGGTGGACCGAAAAATCGGGTTCCCCGTCCCTGCCCCCTGATGCCTTTGTCAGCGTTCTGGTGATGCATTGGTCGCGTCGACCGGCCCGGGGCAGGGCTCGGCGTGAGCCGGTTGAACGCGACCGGCGAGCGGATGCTGCCGGCGACGTCCTTGGTACCTGAAAATCTCCATGATCGTCAGGTGCGAATTGCTCACTCTCCGTAGTTGGCACACTGGCTACTGTCCAGTTTGTTACCTACGCGAGACAAATGTCATCGCAGCCCGTGCCCAACCGATCACGCAAAGTTGATCGCTCTGAGTGAACCAGAACACACAAAATCTCAGGTGGTAACCCGTTGGTGACTCCCCCTCGCCGGTCAGCGGCCCAAACGGGGTCACCCGATCGGCCTACCCGGACCGGTCCGGTGATCCGGGCCTTCCGGCAACTCGACGTAACCCTCGGGTCCGGTACCCTCGCTGGCGTGACGGACGGGAAGATGCCCCTGCGGGCCATAGTCGCGACCACCGCGTCGAAGACTGCGGCCGCGCTCTCCAGGGCCGCGGGACGCGGCGACGGTTCGGTGATCGGCGGCTGGATCGGCCTCAAGATCGATCCGGACCTGCTGGCCCACCTCGCGTCCGGCCGTGCCGTCGCGCTCGTGTCCGGCACCAACGGCAAGACCACCACCACCCGGCTCACCGCGGCCGCGGTCGGGGTGCTGGGCCGGGTCGCCACCAATGGGTACGGCGCGAACATGCCCACCGGGCACACCTCGGCGCTGGCGAAGGAGGGGCACACCCCGTTCGCCGTGCTGGAGGTCGACGAGCACTACCTGGCCCAGGTGATCGACGCGACCCGCCCCAAGGTGGTGGCGCTGCTCAACCTCTCCCGCGACCAGCTCGACCGGGCGAAGGAGGTGGCGATGATGGCGCAGCTGTGGAAGACCGCGCTCGCCGGCCACCCCGACATCCGGGTGGTCGCCAACGCCGACGACCCGCTCGTCGTCTGGGCGGCCAGCGCCAGCCCGCAGACCACCTGGTTCAGCGCCGGCCAGCGCTGGCAGGACGACTCGTCCGTCTGCCCGGAGAGCGGCCACCCGATCGAGCGCGCCAACGGGGACTGGTGGTGCGTCGGCTGCCCGCTGCGCCGCCCTGCCCCGCAGTGGGTGGTCGAGGAGGACGGGGTGATCGACCCCCGCGGCGACTGGCACCTGGTCAAGCTGCAACTGCCCGGCAAGGTCAACCTCGGTAACGCGGCGACCGCCCTGGCCGTCGCCGGCGAGTTCGGGGTCCGCCCGATCGAGGCGCTCCCCCGGCTCTCCCGGGTCGCCTCGATCGCCGGGCGGTATGCACAGGTCGACCGGGACGGGCGCAACATCCGCCTGCTGCTGGCGAAGAACCCGGCGAGCTGGCTGGAGGCCTTCGACATGGCCGACCGGGCGCCGACCCTGCTGTCGATCAACGCGCGGGACCCCGACGGCCTGGACACCTCCTGGCTGTGGGACGTCGACTTCGCCCCGCTGCGCGACCGGCCGGTCCTGATCACCGGCGACCGGGCGTACGACCTGGCCGTCCGCCTCCAGGTGAACCAGGTGCCGTTCCAGCACGTACACACCTTCGACGAGGCTCTGGCGCAGGTGCCGCCGGGCCGCCTCGAGGTGATCGCCAACTACACGGCGTTCCAGGACATCCGAGCGGTACTGGACCGCGTCAACTGAGCCGGTCCGCTACTTCAAAGACGGAGTTCTCGATCATGAACGACAGCACGCTGCGGATCGTCTGGATCTACCCCGATCTGCTGTCGACGTACGGCGACCGGGGCAACATGCTGATCCTGGCCCACCGGGCCGCCGCTCGTGGCATCCCGGTGGAGACCTACGAGGTCCGCTCGGACATGCAGATGCCGACCACCGCCGACATCTACCTGATCGGCGGCGGTGAGGACGGCCCGCAGGCGCTCGCCGCCCAGCGGCTGATCACCGACGGCGGCCTGAACCGGGCTGTCGCCCAGGGCGCGTCGGTATTGGCCATCTGCGCCGGTTACCAGCTGTTCGGTCACTCGTTCTTCGCCAAGGGGACCAAATGTGCGGGGCTCGGGCTGCTCGACATCACCTCGGACCGGGGTGAGACCCGGGCCGTCGGCGAGCTCCGCGGCGACATCGATCCGCGGCTCGGGCTGCCCCCGCTGACCGGTTTCGAGAACCACGGCGGCCGTACCCACCTGGGCGCACACGCCGCGCCGCTGGCCCGGGTGACCGGTGGCATCGGCAACGACGGCCAGACCGAGGGAGCCTGGTACGGAAAGATCATCGGGACCTACTCTCACGGTCCGGCGTTGTCTCGCAACCCAGCGCTAGCCGATCTGCTACTCCGTTGGTCCACCGGCGCGGATAGGCTTGCGCCCCTCGACGACACCTGGGCCGAGCGGCTCCGGGGCGAACGGCTCACCGCCGGTCTCCCCGCCTGACGACGAAGACGAGCGCGGAATAGACCTGCACGACCATGTCCTGAACCGACGACAGTTGGGGCGGTAGGCCTGCATGACCGACAAACCTGATCACTCCACGGGCGCCCTTCCCGGGGACTCTCAGGCTGCGCCGATCAGCCAGCCCACCACCGTCGCCCTCCTCGAGGCCGACACCCCGCCGGCCGCGGGTCAGGCCACGCTCAGCCGCAAGCGCCGTTTCGTCCGCTTCGGCCTGCTCACTCTGGTGATCGGCGGCCTCGCCGCGGCCGCCGCCCTGCTCCCGATGCGGGAGATCGGCGACGCGGTCGTCGCGCTGGGCCCCGGCGCCGCCGTCGCGGTCGCCGTCCTCGGCGGCCTGCTCCTGTCGGTCCTGGTCCCGCGCACCGCGGTCACCGTGGCCTGCGGCGCCCTGCTCGGCGCCGCCACGGGCGCGATCGCCGCGCTGGCCGCCGCCGTGATCGCCGCCACCGCCACCTACTACCTGGGTCGCTGGGCCGGCCGCGGAGTCCTGCAGGCCAAGGCCGGCGGCCGCCTCGCCCGCCTGGACGGCTGGCTGAACCGTCGCGGTCTCGCCGCGGTCCTCCTGGTCCGTTTCCTCCCGCTGGCCCCGTTCGGCCTGGTCGGCTACGCCTACGGCACCACCAGCGTCTGCCGCAAGCGCTACCTGCTCGGCACCACGATCGCCGCCATCCCGTCCACCGTCACCTACGCCGTGATCGGCGCCGCGGTGGTCGCCCCCGGCAAGATGAGCCCGATCACCGTCGCCCCCGCGATCATCAGCTTCATCCTCTCCACCGCGATCGTCCTCCGCTGGCGCCAGGCTTCCCGCCGCTCCACGCTCACCCCGGCCTGACAAACACCAAAACCCCCGATTTGGTACGTCATGAGCCCCACCGCACCATCCGGCACCCCTCGCCCAGCCCCCGCCCGCAAGGCCCGCTCCCCTCAAGCCCTCCCCGCGCCCCCGCCTCCCGGCCGACCCCCAGGGGCGCTTCACCTCCACCCCGGCCACAACCCTCAGCGCCGGCTCAGACCTCTCGGCCGGCACCCACGGCTGAGAAAACGCCCCGCCGCAACCCTCAGCGCCAGCCCACCCCCGGCAGCCG
>KL571310.1:57991-59997 GCA_000715855.1 Actinoplanes liguriensis | reverse complement strand
TGTGTATAAGAGACAGCAACCACGGCTCGCAGAACGCCCGGCACGACCCTCAGCGCCAGCTCGCGGCTGGCGGCTGGCAACCACGGCTCGCAAAACGCTTCGGCACGAACCTCAGCGCCGGCTGGCGGCTGTGGGTGGGGCGGCGCTTTGGGTCAAGGGTTGGGGGCGGGTGGGGGCAGGGCTTGGGTTAGGAAGGTCAGTAGGTGGGCGCGGCGGGTTATGGGGGTGCGGTAGCGGGGTGGGCCGCCGCAACGGAGGCGGAGGGCTTCGCTGATGATCCGCTCGGAACGGGCCCCGTAGGTGTGGAGGGCGAACTCCGCCGCGGCGGTTTTCGACGTCACCCTGCCGGCGGCCAGGGTGTGCTGCAGACGGGCAACCCCCAGGACGCTCCAGGAGACGGCCCAGGCGGTGAGGCCGAGCGGGCTGGTCCGGAGGTGCCGGGTCCAGGGACGCCAGTACGACTCCAGGTTGTCCCGGGTCCGGGCGGCCAGCGCCGGCCAGTCCGTGTGGATCTCCGGGCGGGCGGGACCGCGTACCGCCACCCCGCCCTGGGCGAGGACGTGCCAGGTGACGAGGTTGCGTGCACCCTAGCCGTGCGGGGCGCGCTTCACGACGTACACAAGCAGGGGTTTGATCAGTTTGTGGAAAGGGCCCTCGCGCGCCGGCGCCGACCGGCGCGCAAGGACGGACGGCAGTGTCAGATGACGACGCTGACCAGGCGACCCTTCACCACGATGACCTTTTTCGGCGCCTTGTCGCCCAGCACCTCGGCGACGGCGGCCAGGGCCTGCGCCCGGACCTCCTCCTCCGGGGTGTCCGGCGAGACCTCGACGCGGCCGCGGACCTTGCCGTTGACCTGCACCGGGTAGGTGATCGAGTCGGCCACCAGCTGGGCCGGGTCGGCGACCGGGAAGGCCGCGTAGGCCAGCGTGCCCTCGTGGCCCAGCCTGCCCCACAGCTCCTCGGCCAGGTGCGGCGCGAACGGCGACAGCATCAGGATCAGCGGCTCGATCGCCTCGCGGGACACCGTGGGCAGCGGGGTCAGCGTGTTGGTCAGCTCGATCAGCTTGGCGATCGCGGTGTTGAAGCGCAGCTCCTCCATGTCCTCGCGGACGCCCGCGATGACCCGGTGCAGCACCTTGCGGGACTTCGGGTCCAGCGGCGCGTCGGTGACCCGGGTCGCGCCGGTCTCCTCGTCGACGACCAGGCGCCAGGTGCGCTGCAGGAAGCGCTGCGAGCCGATCACGGCACGGGTCTCCCAGGGGCGGGAGACGTCCAGCGGGCCCATCGCCATCTCGTAGACGCGGAACGTGTCGGCGCCGTACTGCTCGCACATCTCGTCCGGGGTGACGACGTTCTTCAGCGACTTGCCCATTTTGCCGTATTCGCGCGTGACGACGGCGTCGCCGTAGTACCACTTGCCGTCGCGCTCGACGACCTCCTCGGCCGGGACGATGACACCGCGGGCGTCCCGGAACGCGTACGCCTGGATGTAGCCCTGGTTGAACAGCTTCCGGAACGGCTCGAAGCTGGACACGTGGCCCAGGTCGAACAGCACCTTGTGCCAGAACCGGGCGTACAGCAGGTGCAGCACGGCGTGCTCGACGCCGCCGACGTACAGGTCGACACCGCCGCAGTCGCCGTCCGACTTGGGGCCCATCCAGTAGGCCTCGTTGGCCGGGTCGACCAGCTTCTCGTCGTTGTGCGGGTCCAGGTAGCGCAGTTCGTACCAGCAGGAGCCGGCCCACTGCGGCATGGTGTTGGTCTCCCGGGTGTACGTCTTCAGGCCGTCACCCAGGTCCAGGTCGACCTGCACCCACTCCTTGATCCGGGACAGCGGGGTCTCCGGCTCGGTGTCCGCGTCCTCCGGGTCGAAGGTGCGCGGCGAGAAGTCGTCGGTGTCCGGCAGGACGACCGGCAGCATCGAGTCGGGCAGCGCGATCGGCAGCCCGGTCTCGTCGTAGACGATCGGGAACGGCTCGCCCCAGTACCGCTGGCGGCTGAAC
>KL571310.1:56696-57785 GCA_000715855.1 Actinoplanes liguriensis | reverse complement strand
GCGGTAGGTGGTGGCGCCCCGCCCGAAGCCGTTCTCCTCCAGCCAGGCGATCATGGCGGCCTTGGCGTCCGCCTTGTTCATCCCGTCCAGGAAGCCGGAGTTGATCGCCTTGCCGTCGCCCGTCCAGGCGCCCTCAAAGTCTTCAGGCGATTCGACGGTACGGACGATGGGCAGCTCGAAGACGGTCGCGAACTCGAAGTCGCGCTCGTCGTGGGCCGGCACCGCCATGATCGCGCCGGTGCCGTAGCCGGCCAGCACGTAGTCGGCGACGAAGACCGGAATCTGTTCGCCGTTGACCGGATTGACCGCGTACGCCCCGGTGAAGACGCCCGTCTTCACCTTGCCGTCGGCGGTGCGCTCCTCCTCGGTCTTGGCGGCGGCCACCTGACGGTACTTTTCCACCGCCTCCGCCGGGGTCGCCGCGACCTTCCAGGCCTCGTGGGTGCCGGCGGGCCAGGCGGCGGGCACGATCGTGGAGACCAGCTCGTGCTCGGGGGCCAGCACCATGTACGTCGCGCCGAACAGGGTGTCCGGACGGGTGGTGAAGACGGTGATCTTGGCCGACCCGATCGGGAAGTCGACGTGCGCGCCCTGGGAACGGCCGATCCAGTTGCGCTGCATCAGCTTGACCGGCTCCGGCCAGTCCAGCGTGTCCAGGTCCTCGACCAGGCGATCCCCGTACTGGGTGATGCGCATCATCCACTGCTTCAGGCTGCGCTTGAAGACCGGGAAGTTGCCCCGCTCGGAGCGGCCGTCCGGAGTGACCTCCTCGTTGGACAGCACGGTGCCCAGGCCGGGACACCAGTTGACCGGGGCCTCGCTCATGTACGCCAGGCGGTGGTCGTCGATCACCTTGCGGCGCTCGGTGGCGGACAGGCCGGCCCATTCCGGACCCCGCTCGCCGGCCTCGAACGAGGCGATCAGCTCGCTGATCGGGCGGGCCTTGTTCACCGACGGGTCGAACCAGGAGTTGAAGACCTGCAGGAAGATCCACTGGGTCCAGCGGTAGTACTCCGGGTCGGTGGTGGAGAACGACCGGCGCTCGTCGTAGGCCAGGCCCAGGCGGCGCAGCTGCTGCCGGTACCGCTC
>KL571310.1:54661-56446 GCA_000715855.1 Actinoplanes liguriensis | reverse complement strand
CGGTACCGCTCGACGTTGGCCGCGGTGGTCACCGCGGGGTGGGTGCCGGTCTGCACGGCATACTGCTCCGCCGGCAGGCCGAACGCGTCGAAGCCCATCGGGTGCAGCACGTTGAAGCCGGCCATCCGCTGGTAGCGGGTGTAGCAGTCGGTGCCGATGTAGCCCAGCGGATGCCCGACGTGCAGGCCGGCGCCGGACGGGTACGGGAACATGTCCTGCACGTGCAGCTTCGGCGCGCCGGCCCGCGGGTGGTCCGGGTCGGCCAGCTCACCGACCGGGTTGGGCGCGTGGAACGTCCCGTTCTCCGCCCAGTACCGCTGCCAGCGCAGCTCGATCTCGCCGGCCAGCGCGGCGGTGTAGCGGAACGGGTTCTCGGTCTCGCTCATCTTCACCATCTCGTCTACGTCAAAAGGGCTGGGGTTGAGCGCTCCAGGGCATAAAAAAGCCCCTCACGCAGGAGGGGGCGCCGCACTGTACCGAGTGAGATCGGCTCAGCGCGGCCGGCTAAGGAGCAGAACAGACCGAGCCATGCGCGCCATGATACCCGCCCGCCGTCACGCACGGCGACCGGTATGCCTTTCGAGAACGAACCGTTCCGGAACCCGATCACTGTCGGTAGATGGACCATGTTCATCCGGTTTTCCCGGAAACCCCGGTCGTTCCGGCCTTTCGGAGGGGTGTGCGTCCGGGGATAACCTGTCAGGACGGGCGGCGAGCGCCGGAGGCCCACGGACCGCTGGGCGCCCGCAACCTTGGGGTGCCCTGACACTGGGTGATCCACTGCTCGGGGTACGTATCACTTGGAGGAAAGCCCGTGACAACGCCGACCTGGGGCGAGCCGACAGGACCGCTGACGAACGCCGAGTTCCGTGCCGCGACGCAAGCCATCATGGCCAACATCGAGCAGGTCATCGAAGGCAAGAGCGCGACGGTGCGACTGGCCCTCGCGGTGCTGCTGGCCGAGGGGCACCTGCTGATCGAGGACGTGCCGGGCGTAGGCAAGACGAAACTCGCGAAGGCGCTCGCCCGATCGATCGACTGCTCCGTGCGCCGGATCCAGTTCACCCCGGATTTGTTGCCCAGCGATGTCACCGGGGTGAGCGTCTACAACCAGGAGACCCGGGACTTCGAGTTCAAGCCGGGTGCCGTCTTCGCCAACCTGGTGGTCGGCGACGAGATCAACCGAGCCTCGCCGAAGACCCAGTCCGCTCTCCTGGAGTGCATGGAGGAACGACAGGTCACCGTCGACGGCACCACCTACGAGCTGCAGGCCCCGTTCATGGTGGTCGCGACGCAGAACCCGATCGAGATGGAGGGGACCTATCCGCTGCCCGAGGCGCAGCGCGACCGGTTCACCGCCCGGATCGCGATGGGCTACCCGGATCCGCGCGCCGAGCTGGCGATGCTGACCGGCAACGCCGACCACGACCCGCTGAACGACCTGCGCGCGGTCGCCGACGCCACGATGATCCGCCGGCTGATCGAGACGGCCCGCGCGGTGCACGCCGCCGACGCCGTCCAGCAGTATGCGATCGCCCTGGTCACCGCGACCCGTGAGGCTCCGGAGATCCGGCTCGGCGCGTCCCCGCGGTCCACCCTCCAGCTGATCCGCACCGCAAAGGCGGTGGCGGCACTCGAAGGGCGGGACTACGTGCTGCCCGACGATCTGCAGGCACTGGCCGTCCCGGTCCTCGCCCACCGGCTCATCCCGACGCCGGACGCGCAGCTCAACCGGCGGACCACCGACACGATCGTCTCCGAGATCGTGCACCTGTCTCTTATACA
>KL571310.1:52402-54452 GCA_000715855.1 Actinoplanes liguriensis | reverse complement strand
ACGCGAACCGGAATCCGTACGACACCCGCGCCGGCGGCGGCACCCAGTACGAGTCCCGGGGGCGGTGACCATGCGGGAGGCGCTGCGGGGTCTCACCACGCGCGGCCGCTCGTTCCTGGCTGCCGCGATCGCCGCCGGCATCTCGGCGCTCATCCTCGGTGAACGCGACCTGCTGCGGGTCGCGGTGCTGCTGGCCGCCCTGCCGTTGCTGGCCGCGGCGTACGTCGGGCGGAGCCGCTACAAACTGGCGTGCACCCGTTCGCTGGAACCAGGCCGGGCCCCGGTCGGCTCCAGCGCACGGGTGATCCTGCGCCTGCAGAACCTGTCCCGGCTGCCCACCGGCACGATGCTGCTGGAGGACCGCTTGCCGTACGCGCTGGGCAGCCGGCCCCGCGTCGTGCTGGAACGGCTCGGGGCGCAGCAGGCCAGCTCGGTGGCGTACACGGTGCGCGCCGACGTGCGTGGCCGGTACCCGATCGGTCCGCTGGTGATCCGGCTGACCGACCCGTTCGGGCTGTGCGAACTGACCCGCTCGTTCCCCAGCGTCGACCAGCTCACCGTCATCCCGCAGGTCGTGCCGCTCCCCCGGGTGCGACTCGCCGGGGAGTATGCGGGCACCGGGGACAGCCGGGCCCGCTCGGTCGCCGTCCACGGTGAGGACGACGCCGCCACCCGCGAGTACCGGCGCGGCGACGACCTGCGGCGGGTGCACTGGCGCTCCACCGCCCGTACCGGGGAATTGATGGTCCGTCGTGAGGAACAACCCTGGGAGAGCCGGGCCACGGTGGTGCTCGACACCCGGGCGCAGGCGCATCGCGGCGAGGGCCCGACGGCCAGCTTCGAGTGGGCCGTCTCCGCGGCCGCCAGCATCGCGGCACACCTGCGCGAGGCCGGCTACAAGGTCCGCATGGTGACGGGCACCGGCGTGGACATCGACGGCGCCGAGACCGGCGGCGAGGGTCTGATCCTGGACGCGCTGGCGGACGTGAAGACGGTGTCCACCGGCGACGTGACCGGGCTGGTCGACACGGTCCGGCGGCGGTCCGACGGCGGCCTGGTGATCGGCCTGTTCGGCACACTCACCACGGCCGAGGCGCACCTGCTCAGCCAGCTCCGCGGCAACGGCGCCACCTGCATCGGCTTCGCCATCGACAGCTCCACCTGGATCTCGATGACGGCCGGCGACCGGCAGGAGTCGGACCGGGAGCACGCGGCCGCGTCGCTGGCGCTGGTGCGCAGCGGCTGGCGGTCGGTACGGGTGTCGCACGGCGAGACGCTGCCGGCGCTGTGGCCCACGGTGGGCCGCGGGTCGCAGGGCTTCGCGTACCGCGCGGCGATGGCCGAGACGGTCAGCGGGGTGATCCGATGACCGGCCGCCGAAGGCTGGGACTGGTCGCGGCCGGCGCCACGCTGCTCTCCGCCGCGCCACTCGCGACGATCTTCGACAACTGGACCTGGCTGCTCCAGGTGATCCTCACCGTGGCGATGATCGCCGGGGCCGGGGTGCTCACCCGGACCCTGCGTTTCCCCAGCTGGGCGCAGGCCCTGGGGATGGTCGTCGCGATGGTGGTCACGCTCACCTGGATCTTCCCGAGCGGGCACGAGCTGCTGGTGCCGACGCCGGCCACGCTCGCCCACTTCGGCGAGCTGATCCAGCAGGCCGGGCAGGACACCCGGTCGTACGCGGTGCCCGTTCCCGACCGCGACGGCCTGCTCTTCGTCGCGGCTCTCGGCATCGGTGTCGTCGCCATCGTGGTGGACCTGCTCACCGCGGTGTTCCGCCGGCCCGCGCTGGCCGGTCTGCCGATGCTGGCGATCTACTCCATTCCGGTCGCGGTCTACCTGGACAGCGTGCCGGTCACCCCGTTCATCGTCGGCGCCTGCGGCTACCTGTGGCTGCTCGTCGCGGACAACGTGGACCGGGTGCGCCGGGTCGGCCGCCGGTTCACCGGCGACGGGCGGGACGTCGACGTCTGGGAGCCGTCCCCGCTGGCCTCCGCCGGGCGCCGGCTCGGCCTGGTCGGCGTGCTGGTCGCGGTGCTGCTGCCAC
>KL571310.1:50291-52200 GCA_000715855.1 Actinoplanes liguriensis | reverse complement strand
CTGCCACTGATCGTGCCGACCGTCAGCGGCGGCCTGCTCTCGCAGCTCACGCAGAGCGGCACCGGGGTCGGCAGCGGGGCCGGCAAGGGCAACGGGAAGATCAACCTGTTCGCCTCGCTCAGCGGCCAGCTCACCCAGAACAGCACGGTCAACCTGCTGAAGGTGACGACGAACGAGAAAAACCCGTTCTACCTGCGGTTCGGTGTCGCCGACCAGCTCACCGACGAGGGCTTCAGCAACCAGGCCCCGAACGGGACCGTCCTCAACCGGGGCAGCCTGCCGGATCCGCGGCGGGAGAGCACGACCAGCCAGACGACGTTCCAGGGGTACCACGCCGAGATCGAGGTCACCGACTCGCTGCGGCAGAACATGGCGCCGCTGTACTCGAACCCGGTCGGGATCAGCGATCTCGCCGGCTCGTGGGCCTACGACGGCAACCAGCAGGTGCTCTACTCCAACCGGAGCACCACCAGCAAGCAGAAGTACTCGATCGACTACCTGCGCGCGCAGTACACGCCGGCCGAGTTGCGGACCGCGGTGTCGCTCGGGCGCGACGATCCGATCCGGCGGGCCTACACGGCCGTGCCGACCAACGCCTACGTGAGCCAGCAGGTCACCAAGCTGACCGACGGCAAGACCAACGACTACGACAAGGTCCGCGCGATCTACGACTCGTTCTCGAAGAAGTACGGGTTCACGTACAGCCTGGCCACCCAGTCCACGGGTGAGCTCTCCGAGATCGAGGCCTTCCTCAAGAACAAGGTGGGCTACTGCCAGCAGTACGCCGCGGCGATGGCGTGGATGGTGCGCGCGGCCGGAATCCCGGCGCGGGTCGCGTTCGGCTTCACCCGGGGCACCGCCGAAGACGGTGACACCTACGTCATCACCAACCGCAACGCGCACGCCTGGACCGAGGTCTACCTGCAAGGCTTCGGCTGGGTCCCGTTCGACGCGACACCGTCGGCCGACGTGGTCGGCGCCAGCCGGTCCGACTGGGCGCCGGACGTCGACCGGACCGCCGCGCCGACCGCCACCGCGACCACGGCCCCGGTGCCCGGCGTCAGCGGTTCCACCTCGGCCGCCCCGAACCAGCGGCCCGACAAGTCCGACGACGGCACCAGCGCGACCGCCGTCGGCGGGGCCAGCACCGACCAGAACAACTGGACCGGCCTGCTGATCTTCGGCCTGTTCGCCACGCTGATCGCGTTGCTGCTGGTCCCGGCCCTGCGCCGGGTCCTGCTGAGACGCCAGCGCCACACGGCGACGGTCGGCCCGCCACCAGCGGTGATCGATCCGTCCGCCCCCGGCCCGGCCGGCGCGGTCACCGGCATCACGGTGACCACCGAAACCGCCCAGGCCCGGGAGGACGCCCACGCCGCGTGGGACGAGCTGATCGACACGATGGTCGACTTCCAGATCACGGTCGATCCGACGGAGACACCCCGGCTCACCGCCCAGCGGCTGATCCGCGAAGCCGTCCTCACCGAGCAACCGGCCACCGCGGCGGAACTGCTCGGCACCGCCGAGGAGCGGGCACGCTACGCCCGCCAGCCGATGCAGGGCACGGAACTGACCTCCGCCCTGCGCCAGGTCCGCTCCGGCCTGTCCCGCTCGGCGAACACCCGCGTCCGCCTGCGCGCGGCCCTCTTCCCGCCGTCGATCCTGCTCAGCTGGCGCCTGGCGCTGGCCGAGGCGGGCACACGGTCGGTGGAGTTGTCGGGAAGCTTCGGGGAGTGGGTCACCCGGTTCAACCCTCGCCGGTTGATCAACCGGGCCCGCTGAACGTCGGGGAGGCGCCGTCCCGCCGGGGCTGCGCCTCCCCACCCCAGCCACCTCACCGCCCTACCCCACTCACCGCCCGCCGCTGCTCACCCCTCGCGGCCGCTGATGCCCACGGCCCAGCCCCACT
>KL571310.1:49064-50012 GCA_000715855.1 Actinoplanes liguriensis | reverse complement strand
CGCCGCTACTCACGGCCCAGCCCCACTCACCGCCCGCCGCTGCTCACGGCCGCTGATGCCACGGCCCAGCCCCACCCACGGCCCGCCGCTGCTCACCCTTCACGGCCGCTGATGCCCACGGCCCAGCCCCGCCCACGGCCCGCTGCTGCTCACTGCGCTTGCCAGGCGCCCTCCGCCGCTGGTCACGGCCCCTGCCGCCACTCGCTGTCCGCGGCGATTGCGGTCTCTTCGGCGGTACGTCGTGAGCCCGCCACTCCCACGGCCCGGCAACCTGGCTGGCGCTCAGGGCTCAACCGCGCAGCGAAAACAACCATGAGTGCCAGCCGAGCCCCGCGCCACAAGCCGACGCCCAGCCGACAGCCGCGAAACAACCGTGAGCGCCAGCCCAGCCCCACGCCACAAGCCGACGCCCAGCCGACGTCGTGGCCGGCTGGCGCTCACTGTTGTTTTGGCACTCGAATAACCACGCCCACCACCAGCCCGACCGGGCGAGCTGGCACCCACCGTGGTTCTGACCCCCGAAAGCCACGCTCAGCGCCAGCCCGACCGGTCGCAGGGTGGAAACGACGCAGGCGTGGGGACGCGAGCGCCAGCTGCGGCTGCGGTGTGCGGGCGGGACGCAGCAACGCTCACGAGCACGGACGCAGCGCGCGCACGGGCGCGGGCGCGGCACTCAGCGCGGGCGCGGCACTCAGCGCGGGCACGGAACGCGGCACGCACGGGCGCGGGCACGGGCGCGGCACGCAGCGCGCAACACGGGCGCGGTACGCAGCGCGGGCACGGCATGCAGCACGGGCGCGGCACGCAGCACGGGCGCGGCACGCAGCACGGGCGCGGGCGCGAGACGCGGAAAGCAGGCGCGGGCGTGCGGGCGCGGAAAGGGTGGGGCAGGGGCCTGCGGGGAGCGTGCAGGGAAGGGCTGGAGATACGACGACGGCGGCCCTATGG
>KL571310.1:47220-48782 GCA_000715855.1 Actinoplanes liguriensis | reverse complement strand
GCCGCCGTTGCCTTTGCGGCCGCGGCGGGTCTGCCGGGAGGCTGTGCCACCGACAGATCTGAGGTCGGGGGCCTGGCCACGCTTTCGTGACTGCATCGCGAAGGCTGCCGACCCGAGCATCACGACGAAGCCGGCGACGCCGAGCAACACCGTGCCCGAGGCTGCACCGTAGACGACGAGAGCCAGGCCAAGCACGATCACGAACGCGGCGATGATGAGCCGGCGCCGTGCGTGGAAACGCGGGTCGCTGGCCCGCACAGCCGAGGCGAATTTGGGGTCCTCGGCAAGCGACCGCTCGATCTGATCGAACAGCCGCTGCTCGTGCTCCGAGAGCGGCACGGCTTTCCTCCCCGGGCGCATGTCCGGCCCAAGTGGGGCCGGGGCAGCCGTCGGCTGCCTTATCACGCAAGTCTACGAGGGGGTTGCCGGGTCGGAAAGCGGGACGACGGCTGAGTGCGGGTGATTTTCCCGGCCCGGAAGATCGTTTCGCCCGAAAAGCCCGTCTCACCTGCCCGATTACGTCGAGTGAAACAACTACGACATCGAGTGATACGGATGCGCTGCCAAGCCGGGCGGCCGGCCGGAGCCGCCGGACAGCGTCACCGGACGAAACCGCCAAGCAAATCCGCCGGACCGGAGACGTCAGGAAAGAGCGATCAACAACGGCACGGTCATCTCCGCCGCAGTCCCCGACCCGTGATAGGCGACGAGCTGTCCCGCCTTCACCGGCTCCCACCCGGAGGCCACCGACACCGCCCGCCCCCAGCAGATCACCACGACGTCCCCGATCCGCTCGGCGTGCCCGGCCGGCACCGCCCCGAACCAGCCGGCGTCGATCGCCTCCTCGCGGGTGACCACCGAGGCATCGGAGCCGAAGACTCCCCGCCAGTTGGCCAGCACGTCGTCCCGCGCGCCCGCCTCCGCGTACAGGTATCGCACCCGCGGCTCACCGGCCACCCCGACGACGCCCGAGCTCAGCGCGGGAATCGCCGCCATGTCCCGCCGGCCGTCCAGCGGCACGTTGAGCTGGCCGTGGTCGGCGACGACGAGCAGCGCGGACCGCGGTGGCAGGCCGTGCACCAGCCGGTCGAGCAGTTTGTCGACGCCGCGGGCGGCTTCCCGCCAGGTGTCCGAGCCGACCCCGTCCTCGTGGCCGAAGTGGTCGAGATCCGGGTGGTATCCGTAGACCAGCGCGGGACCGTCCGTGGAGCGCAGCGCGGCCAGCATGCTGTCGGCGACCGCCATGCCGTCCGCGGCGCCGCGGTAGACGCCACCCCGGTTCGCCGCGAGCGACAGCCCGCTGCCCTCGAACTGCGGCTTGCTGACGACGGTGACCCGCACGCCCGCGGCGGCGGCCAGCTCCATGCGGGTCGGGACGGGCTGCCACGTACGTGGATCGGGGTCGTCTCCCCAGAGAATGTGGGTGAGCGGGCGGCCGTCGGGACGCCGGACCGTGAAGCCCAGCACCCCGTGCGCGCCGGGCGGCACCCCGGCGCCGAGCGTGACCAGGCTGACCGGGGTGGTCGACGGGAACCCGGCGGTGAGCGTGCCGGCGTGACCGC
>KL571310.1:46076-46956 GCA_000715855.1 Actinoplanes liguriensis | reverse complement strand
GCGCTGACGCTGGGCAGCAGGTCGGCGAGGCTGCCGGTCCCGTAGGCCGGCCGGACCACCCGTAACGCGTCGGGGTGGAGGCCGTCGTCGGGGATCATGGGCGACGGGCGAACAGGTGCAGCTGGGAGGCGATGTCCCGGAACGGCGGCTGCGCGCTCAACGCCAGCTCCAGGTCCAGCACCGCCTGCGGGTCCTCTTCGAGCACGGTGGCCGGGAGGAGGTCGGCGACCACACGTACGCCATGGGTCTCCTCGACCTCGAGCCCGGCGGAGCGCAAGAGTTCCGCCGCGGAGTCGGCGTCGTAGCGCCGGCGCAGCGTGTCGCGCGGCCCGGACCGGCCTTCCGGGTCGGTGACCAGCGCGGCCGCCGCCCGCAGATGACCGTTGACGGCCCGGCCCAGGATCGCGGCCGCGCGACCGGCGACCAGGAGGCTGAGCGCGCCGCCGGGCCGCAGCGCGCCGGCGATCGCGGTGACCACCTGCGACGGGTCGTCCACGATCTCGAGCACGGCGTGGCACAGGATCAGGTCGGCGCTGCCCGGGTCGACCAGGCCGGCGAGCGCGTCGCCGTCCCCCTGCACGGCGCGCACCCGATCGGCGACGCCGGCGTCGGCGGCGCGACGGGTGAGGGCGGCCAGCGCGTCCGGGCTGGCGTCGACCACGGTGACGGTGTGCCCGGCCTCGGCCAGCGGCACGGCGAACCCACCGGTGCCGCCGCCCACGTCGAGAACGGTCAGCTCACGGCCGGCGTGCCGGTCGAGCTCACGGCGCAGAACAGCCCAGACCGCCGCGGTGCGGGCGGTGACGTGCGGCCGGCCGGTACGTGCGATCGCGGTATCCACGCAGGCAGCCTACTGTGCTGACCGGCTTCGCCTCCGGCT
>KL571310.1:41516-45789 GCA_000715855.1 Actinoplanes liguriensis | reverse complement strand
AGATGTGTATAAGAGACAGGTCAAAGCCTTGACCTGCGCTAAAAATCGAACAGGACGCCTGTGGCGCGATTCAGCTCGCAACTGTTGCCGTAGGTGTGCGCCCACTTCACCGTGCGTCCCCGCCACACGCCGCTGAGCTGCGCGGTGACCGGCTTGTAGAGCAGGAAGCAGTAGCGGTCGGCCGGCTTGATCCGCGCCGGGTTCGCGCCGGCCCGGGACAGTTGCGCGCAGGCCTGCCCCGGGTCGGGGTGTCCGCCGCCGTCCGGGTTGCAGGTGAGTTCGACCGCGGCGGCGCCTCCGGCCTCGGCCACCCGGGTGAGGGTGAGTCGCGAGCCGGCCGCCGGTCCCGGTCTCGGCCCGGCGACGGCGGGCGACGCACCGGCCAGGATCGCCACCGCGGCGGCGAGGCTCGTGCAGATTCGGAACACCATGATGCACTCCCCGATGACTCTTGGAAGCGCACCCTATGCCATCAAAAGTAAAAATTCCGGCAAAACCACATTTCCCGTACGGCGGTGAGCCGCCCGCCCAGCAAAAATCCGTGCCGCCGCCGGCGCTCAGCGAAAGTCCCGCGACGCCGGGGTCACCGGCGGGGTCAGCGCCTCCAACCGATCCGCCACCAGGTTCAGCACCCCCTCCACCTTCTCCAGTTTTCCGCGCACGAGCAGCGCCGCACTGCTCCGGGCCACCCGGCGGTACCGCATCCACAAGCCGGGTGAGCACGTCACGTTCAGCATCCCGGTCTCGTCCTCCAGGTTCACGAACGTCACCCCGCCCGCCGTCGCCGGCCGCTGCCGGTGGGTCACGATCCCGCCGACCAGGACCCGGCTCCCCGCCTCCACCGCGGGCAGCCCGGCGATCGGCAGCGCCCCGGCTTGGTCCAGCTGCGGGCGGATGAACTTCGCGGGATGCGTCTCCGGCGAGAGTCCGGTCGCCCAGACGTCCGCGACCAGCACGTCCACCTCGCTCATCCCGGGCAGCATCGGCGCCTCGGTGCCGGTCACCGTCCCGGGCAGCCGGTCCGGTTTGTCCTGCGAGGCCGCGCCCGCGGCCCACAGCGCCTCGCGGCGGGACAGTCCGAAACTCGCGAAGGCGTCCGCGGTGGCGAGCGCCTCCAGGTGCGCGGTCGAGCATCCGGTGCGCCGGGCAAGATCGGTCATCGACCGGTACGGCCCGTGGTCGCGCCGTTCGTTCTCGATCAGCGCGGCGAGGTCGGCCCCGATCGTCCGGACCGCGCCCAGCCCCTGCCGGACCGCCGGGCCGCCGAGGCCCCACGCGTGCGGCGGCTCACCGGCGAGCGCGGAGCGCCGGCTCTGCGGGGTGGTCTCCAGCGTGGCCATCGCGTCGCTGCGGTTGATGTCCGGGCGGCGCACCTCGACGCCGTGCCGGCGGGCGTCGTCGACCAGCGTCTGCGGTGAGTAGAAGCCCATCGGCTGGGCGTTCAGCAGCGCCGCGCAGAACGCCGCCGGGTGGTACCGCTTGAGCCAGGCACTCGCGTAGACCAGGTACGCGAAGCTCATCGCGTGACTCTCCGGGAAGCCGTAGCTGGCGAACGCGGAGAGCTTGTGGAACAGGTCGTCGGCGAGCTCACCGGTGATCCCGTTGGCGGCCATCCCCTCGTACAGCCGGATCTTGATCCTCTCCATCTTCTCGACAGACCTCTTCGAACCCATCGCGCGCCGCAACTGATCTGCCTCGGAGGGATCAAAACCGGCCACGTCGATGGCCAGTTGCATGAGCTGCTCCTGGAAGAGCGGCACGCCGAGCGTCTTGGCCAGCGCGTTCTTCATCAGTTCGTGCGGCACGGTCGGCGGTTCGAGGCCGTTCTTGCGGCGGATGTACGGGTGCACCGAGCCGCCCTGGATCGGCCCGGGGCGGATCAGCGCCACCTCGATCACCAGGTCGTAGAAGTTGTCCGGTTTGAGCCGCGGCAGCGTCGCCATCTGCGCGCGGCTCTCCACCTGGAACACCCCGACGGAGTCGGCCTTGCAGAGCATCGCGTAGACCTCGGCGTCGTCGAGGCGCATCGTGCCGATGTCCAGTTCGTCCTCGATCATGTCGTACGCGTAGTGCAGCGCCGACAGCATGCCGAGCCCGAGCAGGTCGAACTTGACCAGGTCGACGGCGGCGCAGTCGTCCTTGTCCCACTGCAGCACGGTGCGGCCCGGCATCCGCCCCCACTCCACCGGGCAGACCTCGATGATCGGGCGGTCGCAGATCACCATGCCGCCGGAGTGGATGCCGAGGTGGCGGGGGAAGTTCTGGACCGCGTTGGCGAACTCGATCACCTGCTCGGGCATGTCGCTGTCCGCCGACGCGACGTCGCCCCAGCGGTCGATCTGCTTGCTCCACGCGTCCTGCTGGCCGGCCGAGAACCCGAACGCCCGGGCCATGTCCCGCACCGCCGACCGGGGACGGTAGGAGATCACGTTGGCGACCTGCGCGGTGTGCTCCCGCCCGTACTTGTCGTAGACGTGCTGGATGACCTCCTCGCGCCGATCCGACTCGATGTCGACGTCGATGTCCGGCGGGCCGTCGCGCTCGGGGGCCAGGAAACGCTCGAAGAGCAGGTTGTACTCGACCGCGTCGACGTTGGTGATCCGGAGCGCGTAACAGACCGCGGAGTTGGCCGCCGAGCCGCGGCCCTGGCAGTAGATCTTCTCCCGGATGCAGAACTGCACGATGTCGTACACGATCAGGAAATAGCCGGGGAAACCCAGGTCCTCGATCATCCGGAGCTCGTATTCGAGCTGCCGGTAGGCCTTCGGGTGGTGCTCCCCGTAGCGCTCCCGGGCGCCCCGCATGGTCAGCTCGCGCAGCCAGCTCATCTCGGTGTGCCCGGCCGGCACGTCGTAGTCCGGCAGCTTCGGCGCGACCAGCTCGAGATCGAAGGCGAGGTCCCCGCCGTAGACCGCGGCGTTCTCCACCGCGCCCGGATAGCCCGCGAACCGGCGCGCCATCTCGGCGCCGCTGCGCAGGTGGGCGGTGCCGGCCGCGGGCAGCCAGCCGTCCATCTCGTCCAGGCCGCGCCGGGCCCGGACGGCGGCGAGCGCGGTGGCCAGCCGCCGGCGCGACGGGGTGGCGTAGTGAACGTTTCCGGTCGCGACCACCTCCAGTGTGCGGCTGCGCGCCAGCTCGAAGAGGGCGTCGTTGTAGTCGCCGTCATACGGGTGACCGTGATCGGTCAGCTCGACCACCACGTTCGGCGCGCCGAACAGGTCGACCAGGCGATCCAGCTCCCAGGCGGCCGCGTCGATCCCCTCGGTGGCCAGGGCCAGCGGGACCGGGCCCTTGCGGCAGCCGGTCAGCACCAGCACGTGGTCCTTCAGGATCTCGGCGATCTCTTCCGGACTGCCGTACTCGGGTTTGCCCTTCTCCCCACCCCGTAGCTGCCCCTGCGAGATCACCCGGGCCAGCCGGGCGTAACCCTCGTGCCCGTGCGCCAGCGCCAGCAGATGGGCGCCCTCCGGGTCGGCCTCGCCGTTCTGCGGCCTGGTCAGACCGAGGGACAGCTCCGCGCCGAAGATCGTCGGAAGCTTCAGCTCACGGGCCGCCTGGGAGAAGCGGACCACGCCGTAGAAGCCGTCATGATCGGTCACCGCCAGCCCGGTCAGGCCGAGCCGGGCAGCCTCCTCGGCGAGCTCCTCCGGGTGACTCGCGCCGTCCAGGAAGCTGAAGTTGGTGTGACAGTGCAGCTCGGCGTAGTCGACGGTGGCCTCGGTCCGCACCAGCCCGGGCGCGGCGCGGTAGGGCTCGCGCTTGCGGCTGAACGCCGGCGAGTCACCGCCGTCCGCCTCCGCCGCGATCGGGTCGACGACCTGCGCCGGCCCCGGATCCGTCCACAGCCCCTTCCGCTCCTTCTTCTCCTCCCGCTCCTTCTTCTCCTTCCGCTCCTTCTTCTCCTTCCGGCCGGAGAGCGTCGCCTCCATCTCCGCCCAGGAGACCTCCGGATTGTGGAAACTCATCGCCCCCGCCGATCGTCAGTCATAGATCGCCTCCACCGTCCACTGCCCCGCGGCCAGCGAGATCAGCACCGCACGCCCGTCCGCCAGCGACATCTGGAACCGCGCCCGCCGCCGCGCCTCCTCCGCCGCCCACCAGCGCTCCTCGATCGGCCACGGCCCGGCCCAGCCGGTGATCGCCAGCGGCGCCGAACGATCCACCGTCAGCGTCGTCGGCACCCCGGTCAGCTCCAGACGCGCGGAAACCCCGACCGGCATCCCGGTCTCGTCATGCACCACCGCCGGAATCGGCTGCACCGGCACCACCGCCG
>KL571310.1:40585-41373 GCA_000715855.1 Actinoplanes liguriensis | reverse complement strand
TCAGAGATGTGTATAAGAGACAGCCACGGGGGTGGCTTTTTTCGATCGAACTGCTTTGCGCGTACGGCCGCAGCAGTCCCGTCCTCGTCGACGAGCCGCAGGTGAGAGCCCTCGCGCCCGGCGAGCGGGACCGGGAAACGGCGCGACTCCGGGCCGGCCGAGCGACCGGGCAGTTCCGGGGCGACGGCACGGTCCAGCACCGGCACCGTGAACAGGCCCGGGATCGGATCCTCATGGGGCGCGGCCGGGCGGCTCGGCGACCGTTCGTCACCCCACGGCACCAGGCGCACCTGATCGTCCCCGGAGCGGCCGCCCCCGATCACCGGCGTCACCACCGACTCCGGGCCGAGCAGGCCCTGCACCCGGCTGAACGCCCGATGCGCCCGGTCCCGCTCCGCGCCGGTGTCACCCCAGAGCCCGGGCTGCAGACCGGCGTGCGCGAGGACCCCGCTCGGGATCAGGCTCAGCCGGACCAGTCCGGCGGTCGGGCGGGCCGGGGCGTTCCGGCGGGCGCCGGTCAGCCAGCCGTCGAGCTGCCAGCGCACCCGCTCGGCGATCGCGGCCGCGGTGAGCAGTCCGTCGTGCCGCCAGACCCGGTGCAACTCCTGGCCGTCCGCGGTGACCGCTTCGACGCCGAGCCGGGTGCAGGCCAGACCGTGCCCGGCGAGCCGTTCGTGCAGGCGCTCGGCCAGCACCCGCCCGGCGAAGGCCGCGGTGTCCACCCGGTCCAGCGGATCGTCGTACGTCTCGGAGACCGTCAGATCGGCCGGCGGCTGCCGGACCGCGAG
>KL571310.1:38246-40385 GCA_000715855.1 Actinoplanes liguriensis | reverse complement strand
GCTGCCGGACCGCGAGCGGCCGGTGGTCACCTCCCCCGGCCAGCCGGTGCGCCAGCGCCCCGTCGAACCCGAACCGGGTCAGCACGTCACCGGCCGGCAGCGCCGCGAACTCCCGCAGCGTCTTCGCCCCGAGCCGGCGCAGCAGGTCGGTGAGCTCCGGCCGGTCCAGCGCCTCGACCGGAAAGCCGGCCAGGAACTCCCCGGTCCCGCCCGGCTCGACGATCTTCCCGTCGCGGGCCGCGATCCCGGCCGCGAACACCCCGTCCGCGATCCCGATCTGGCTCTCCACCCCGCAGGACTGCGCGAGATGCTCGACGATCCGCTCGGCCGCGGCCTCCTCACCCCCGTAGTAGCGCGACGGGCCGCGCGCCGCGAGCGCACACGCCCCCGGCCGGATCACCTCGACGCCGGCCGCGACCTCCTCGACCGCGGCCACCACCGGCTCGAACGCCCGCGCATCCCGCCCCGGGTCGTGCTCGACGACGATCAGTTGCGGACACCGTCCCTGCGCGTCCCGACGCCGCAGCCCACGCCGTACCGTCTCCCGCCGGGCCGCCTCCGAGCAGGCCAGCACCCGGTTGTTCGCGAACACCGCGACCGGCTCGGCGGCCGGCACCCCGAGCACGATCTCGGCGGCCACCACCGGCCAGTCCGGACACCAGACCAGCAGGGTCCGCACCGGGGCGGTCATCGCTCCCCCACCGTGGCTCCGCGCCGATCCCACAGCGATACGGCCGCGCCCCGCCGATCCCGCACCGTGCCCACGCCTCGTCGCTTCCGCCCGCTCTCCTGCCGGCGCCCGTCCTCCCGGCCCTCCCGGCCCTCCCGGCCCTCCCGATCAGGGACGGAGTGGAGGGGGCGGCTGTCCGGGAGCTGCGGTGCGACCGGGGCATCGGGGTGCGACACGGGTCCGGCGAAGCGAGGCGCCGGGGCATGCGGACGGGCGGTCAGTCCGGGCATCCAGAGGGTCAGCTCCCGGGGCCGGGCCGCAGCCCCGCGGCCGTTGGCGGTGACGGTCACCTCGCGCCGGCGCAGGCGACCCCAGCCGTCCCCGAGCCCCTCCCATTGACCGTTGCTGACCTGCAATGTCACGCCCGCGCCCGACCAGGCGCCGAACGGCATCAGCACACTGCCCCGCTGCCGGGCCCGGGCCGCGAGCCGGCTCACGACAGACCCGGAGACGGACCCGGGCACCGCGGTGACCACCACGTCCACGCCGTCGATCAGCGCGGCCACCACGGTCGGCCAGTCCGGTCCCGGGTCGGGGACGAGCGCAAGCCGGTCCAGCGCGATGCCGGTCTCCGCCGCCGCGAGCGCCCCGAGAGCAGGCAACCCGACGACCGCACACCAGGACCCGGCCCGGGACGCGGCCGCGAGCAGGGCCAGCATCAGCGAGGTCCCGCCCCCGGCGGACGCGACCCGGCCACCGGCGACCGCCACCGTGCTGCCGCGCCGCAGCCCACCGCCGGGCAGCAGATTGCCCAGCTCGGCCGCGACCGGAAGCATCCGGTGCGCACCCGGCTCATCCGCCTCGCTCGCGGTACGAACCAGCCCCGCGAGGGCGGCCGTCCCGCTGATCATGCGCCCTGCCATCGTGCCCCGCTCTGTTCCCCGTGTGTTCCTCAACCGCGGCGACACCTCCGCCCCGGACCACGCACCCCCACCCGCGCGCCCCAGCCGAAGCCGAACCACCCAACCCCCAGCCCTCACCCCCAAAACCAGTCACGCCGCCCCAGCCCACAACCGCCGGCCCAAGCCCGCGAACCGCCGGCCCAAGCCCGCGAACCGCCGGCTCACAAATCGCCCGAGCCCGCGAACCTCCAGCCCACAACCGTCAAGCCCACAAACCACCCGCCCGGGCTCACAAACCGCCAACTGCAAACCGCCCAAGCCCACAACCGCCAGCTGCACCGCCCAGCCCGCCCAGCCGCCTACTACCAAACCGCCCAGACCACAACCATCCAGCTCAAACGCCACCTAGCTACCGACCGCCCAGCCCAGCAAGCCCGTTGAGCCCCACCCACCCGCCACTCCGCCAGTCCCGCGACAGCCCCACGCGACGCCGCAGCCGCACCGGTCCGTAGCGCGACTCCCGGTCTCGGCTGGTGCTCACGGTGGTTATTCGTGCCTCATAACCAC
>KL571310.1:36520-38022 GCA_000715855.1 Actinoplanes liguriensis | reverse complement strand
GTGGTTATTCGTGCCTCATAACCACCGTGAGCACCAGCCGGAGAGAGCCCCCGGACCGCGAACCCGATCGACCCATCCACCGGCCCCGGAGAAGCGAGCAGGCCGACCCGGATGGACAGGCCGACGACAGCGCGGAGAGCGGGCAAGCCGGCCCGAACGACTCAAGGAGCAGGCAGACACCGCTCCAGACGGATGAGCCGACAGCGCAGGAAGTAAGAGACCCACCCCGGACGAACCAGCAACGCCCCAAAGCGACCCGCCCCAGGCGGATGAGCCGACGGCGCAAGAATCAGCCGATCCGCACTGAACGAGCGGCCCGGCAGCCCAAGAAGCAACCAGGTCAGTGCAAGAAGCAGACAAGCCACTCCGGCCGACCCCGCCGGCAACGGGCGGGCCGCCCCAGCCGACAGCGCAAGACGCGAGCGAGCCGCCCCGGCCGCCAGCGCAAGACGTAAGCGGGCAACTCCAGCCGACAACGCAAGACGCGGGCGGGCCGCTCCAGGCGACAGCGCAAGACACGAGCGGGCCGCTCCAGCCGGCAACGCAAGACGTGAGCGGGCAACCCCAGCCGACAACGCAAGACGTGGATGGGCCGCACCGGCCGGCGACGCAAGAAATAGGTCGGCCGCACCGAGCGAGCGAACCAGCGGCGCGGGAAGTAAGCGCGCCAGCCCAACCGGCCGAACCGGCGGCGCGGGAAGTAAGCGCGCCGGCCCAACCGGGCGGATCGGCGGCGTGGGGAGCAAGTGGACTGGTCCGGGCATGGGAATCAGCGGCCGGCAGGCGGAGCGGCGGCCGGGTCAGGCGGCCAGGGGCGGCTGATAGGAGACGCCGAGCGACGACTCCGCCACCGTGACGAACTGCTCGGCGGCGCGCAGCAGATCGTCCGCCTCGTGGGCGCTCACCACGTGGGGAATGCCGGCCTCCGCCGCCGCGCGCTTGCCGGCGCCGAGAGCGAAATAGCCCGCCCAGTCACCGAACTCGGGCGCGATCATCGCCAGCAACGACCAGACACTGGTCGCCCTGGTACGCCGCCCGGAGGCGGCCGGCCGAGCCCGGGCCGCGAGCAGAGCAGCGGCCGCGCGCAGAGCGGCCAGGTGGGCCGCCGCATATCGCAAGCCGTCGGGAGTCGTGTGCGCCGCCTCGGCCAGGCCCTGCCGGGCGATCGCCAGCAGTTGGGCCGGGCTGCGGTGGGGCAGCATGTGTGCCGGAACCGTGGGCGTGTCGGCCCGGCCGGTCGCCGAAGCATGCCCGGGAACCGGCGTCAGGCCGGGTGCCGCGGTGCTCGCCATGGTCGTCTCTCCTCGCCTGTTCCGCATCCGACTTACCGGTCACGTCTCGCACTCGAAACGCGGCCTGGTCAAACCGGCCTGCTGCGGAGGAAGACGCAACGGGCCAAGGCCGGGGTGCCGGGGCCCCACGGGCAGTAGGAGCCCCGGCTGCAGACCGGCCGGATGTGAAGCTTCCCCACACCTGTCTCTTATACACATCTCTGAGCGGGC
>KL571310.1:35235-36377 GCA_000715855.1 Actinoplanes liguriensis | reverse complement strand
GATGTGTATAAGAGACAGGGGGTCGGGGGCAACGAGCGGCGGCCTGCCTTGTCACGAGGCCCGAACCCGCGAATGCCCGGACCACGCATGCGGCACTTCGCGGTGCCGCGCCCGGAAGACACGCCGCGAAACACGCTCCCGGGGTCAGAGCGAACATCCTTTCGAACATCCGTTCTAACTACAGCAGAGACTAACACCCCCCTACGACAAAAAAGCAACCTCGACGGCCCCACGCCGCCCACTTTTTCGAACAGATGATCGACAACCGGGCCGACCCGGGAGGACCGGGCTGACGACGTACGGCAAAAGGCGCGAAAGCGCAGAAGAAAGTCAGCTGATCGCGGCTCGGACGACGGCCTCGCCGGTGGAGGTGCGCAGGTAGAGGACGCTCCGGCCGGCCCGGCGCCGGGTCACCAGGCCCGCCTCCAGCAGAACCCGCAGGTGACCCCCGACCGAACCCAGGGCCAGCCCGGTGATGGCGACCAGCTGGCTGGTGCTCCTCGGCTGCTCCAGCTCCAGCAGGATCCGCGCGCGGCCCGCCCCGAGCAGCCGATCGAGCGCCCCGGGCACGGCGCCGGCGGGCCCGGGGTCGGTCAGCACCCCGGACGCGCGGTACATCAACGCGTATCGCGACGGCCGCGGCTCCTGCCAGGACACCCATCCGCCGCCGAGCGTGTTCGGCACGAAGAGCAACTGCGCTCCGGAGATGTCCCGCGGCGGGTAGTCGAGCGCGTTGACCTGCAACCGCCCCTCGCCCAGCCAGCGCATCCCGCTGCGCATCCGGTCCAGCGCGGCCCGCCAGCCGCCCAGGCTCAGTTGCCGGGTCCGCGCCAGCACGTCCGCCTCCAGCAGGCGGCGGCGCCGGGGCCAGTCCGGCTCGATCCCGGTACGCCAGATCCAGGTCAGCAGCTCCGCCATCCGCACGCCGAGGTCGTCCCGGTCGAGCGCGCCCGGCAGCCGCCCGCCCAGCCCTTCCGCGAGGTCGGCGCGGGCCACCGCGGGCGGGGTGTCCCGGACCGCCACCACCTCGTCCTCGAACGGCCGCTCCACCGCCGTGGGTGTCGGCGTGACGAAGTTCGCGATCCAGCGCGGCCGCAACGCCGCCTCGGCCAGCTCCGCGACGACCGGGTCGGCGGCGAGCA
>KL571310.1:33271-35019 GCA_000715855.1 Actinoplanes liguriensis | reverse complement strand
ATGTGTATAAGAGACAGGTGTCGGCGTCGATCTGCCACCAGCCCACCGGCAACCACCTTTCGCTGTCACGCGAAACATTAACCACTCCGGGCGGCAGCCCGAAGACTGACCGCCATGCGCACCTACGGCGATCTGTTCCGGACCCCCGAGTTCACCCCGATCTTCGCCGCCACCTGCCTGCAGAGCGCCGCGGCCACGGTGACCGGCCTGGCGCTGGCCACCGACGTCTACGCCCGCACCGGCTCGCCGTTCCTCGCGGCGATCAGCATGTTCGGCCCGGCGCTGGCCCAGCTCGCCGGCGCGACCCTGCTCCTCTCCGCGGCCGACCGCTGGCCCCCGCGCGCCGCGGCCGCCGGGCTGGCCCTGCTCACCGCCGTGCTGACCGGGCTGCTGGCACTGCCCGGGATGCCGCTCGGCGGGATCTTCGCGGTGTTGCTCGCAATGGGCCTGGCGGCCTCGATCAGCGCGGGGGTGCGGGCCGGGCTGCTCACCGACGTGGTGGCCGACTCGTATCTGCTGGGACGCTCCGCGTTGAACATCTCCAACGGGGCCATGCAGATCGCCGGGTTCGCCGCCGGGAGCGCGCTGGTGACGGTGCTGTCACCGGCCGGGACGCTGCTGGCCGGCGCCGGGTTCAACCTGGTCGCGGCGGTGCTGATCCGGCTCGGCCTGACCCGGCGCGCGCCCCGGTCGGCGGGACGGCCGTCGGTGGCGGCGACATGGCAGGTCAACCGTCGGTTGTGGACGATCTCCGGCGTACGGCCGGTCTACGCCGCACTGTGGATCCCGAACGGCCTGATCGTCGGCTGCGAGGCGCTGTTCGTGCCGTTCGCCCCGTCCGGCGCCGGGCTGCTGCTGGCCGGTTCCGCCCTGGGCATGCTCGCCGGGGATGTGCTGGCCGGGCGGTACCTGCCGCCGCTCTGGCGCCGACGGCTGGCCCCGTTCCTGCGGTTGCTGCTGGCCGTGCCGTATTTGCTGTTCGCGCTGCGTCCACCGCTCGGCGTCACGGTCGGGCTCGCCGTGGTCGCGGGCGTCGGCTACTGCTCGACGTTGCTGCTCCAGGAACGCCTGATGGACCTGGTCCCGGACGAGAACCGCGGTCAGGCGCTCGGCCTGCACGCCTCCGGGATGCGGACCATGCAGGCGGTGTGCGCGGCGCTCGCCGGGGCGCTGGCCGAGCTGACCTCACCGGCGACCGCGATCACGATGCTCGCCGTGGGCTCGGTCGCGGTCACGCTGCTGCTCGCCCCGGCCCTGCGCGAGCCGGCTCTCCTCCAGAACCCTGAAACCACGATCAAACCCGCATTGGACGTACGTCCATAGCACCGCACGCGCCCCGAATCCGCACCCTCGCGTGGGGCCCCAGCCGGCCCTCACCGTCGTTATCCCACCCTCACAACCACCGTGAGACCCCGCCCGGGGCCGCAACCCCCGCAACCCCCGCCGCCCCCGCCACCACAGCGCGACTCGGGCACGCCAGCTGGCTCCCACCGTTGTTATCCCACTCTCATAACCACCGTGAGGCCCAGCCCGGAGCGCAACCCCCGCCGCCCCCGCCACCACAACGCAGCTCGGGCCCACCGGCTGGCTCTCGCTGTTGTTATCCGTTCCTCATAACCACCGCGAGGACCAGCCGGGCAGCGCGGGAGCCGGTGTGGTGGGCGCGCAGGCACGCCTGCCTTGAGCGGGGGCCGCAGTCGCGCTCGGACTGGGGCGGCCGGGCACGCGGGTGGGCCGCACCGGCTTTT
>KL571310.1:30009-33020 GCA_000715855.1 Actinoplanes liguriensis | reverse complement strand
CCCGCCGCAGGCGCGGCCGGGGCGTGAGCCACCGCCCACCTTGCGCCCCCACGTCAGGGGACGTGGCTCACGACGTACCGAAATAGGTTTTATCCGACATGGACCCTGGGCCGCCGGTCTGGGGAGGGCTCGGTCTGCCGCAGGATCTCGCGGACGACCGGGGCCGTGTCGCCGCGCCCGAACAGCAGGTAGCGGAACAGATGCCCGAGCGGGCTCCCCTCCGCCCACTCGAAGTAGCACTCCGGGCGCACCCCGGTCGCGTCGCGGAGGGCGAGCAGGACGGCGGCGATCGCGTTCGGCGCGGCCGGGCTCTCGACCCGGAGGATCCGGTGCTTGCCGACCTCGACGCCGCGCACCTGCAGGCTGTTGCTGAACTCGGAGGGGTCGACGACGTCGATCTCCAGGAAGAGGATGTCGGCGCGGCCGGGCACCGGGTTCATGCCGCGCTGCTCGCGCTCCTTGACGTCATACTCCGCCGGGTCGCCGGCCTGCCGCTGGTTGGCGACGATGTTCAGCTCGTTGTCGTGCACGAGGGAGTCGGCGATGAACTGGCGTGCCTTCTCGTCGAACTCGATCCGGTCGGCGCGCAGCTCGGTGGTCCGGGTGATCCGGGAGATCAGCGAGACCAGGATGATCCCGGCGATGAAGACCCCGGAGATCGCGATGCCGTCCGGTTTCTCGATGATGTTGTCGCCCAGCGCGTAGAGCAGCACCAGCGTGAGCACGGTGAAGCCGATGCCGGCGCCGCGCTGCCGGGCCCGCCACGCCGAGATGGTCACCGCGACCGCGCCGGAGACCATCATCGCCAGGATGCCTGTCGCATAGGCCCCGGCCTGCGCGTTCACATCGGCGCCGAAGGCGATCGTGATGCCGATGCTGATCACCGTGTAGACCAGCACGACCGGGCGGACCGCGCGGGCCCACTCCGGCGCCATGCCGTAACCGGGCAGGTAGCGCGGCACGATGTTGATCAGGCCGGCCATCGCGGACGCGCCGGCGAACCACAGGATCAGGATGCTGCTGACGTCGTAGACCGTGCCGAAGCCCTCACCGAGTTTCGCGTGCGCCAGGTAGGCCAGGGCCCGCCCGTTCGCCTCCCCGCCCACCTCGAACTCGGCCGGCGGGATCAGGACGGTGGTCACGAAGCTGGTCGCGATCAGGTAGACGCTCATGATCGCGGCGGCGGTGGTGAGCAGCTTGCGGGTGTTGTGGACCCGCTGCTCCATGTTCCCGGCCTTGATCAGCGGCATCATGCTGACCCCGGTCTCGAAGCCGGAGAGCCCCAGCACCAGGGCGGGGAACGCGAGGACGGACGGGCCGACGATGTCCATGAACCCGCTGCCGTTCTCGGTCAGCCGGTCGACCCAGGTGTCGAACGCGCCCGCGGTGCCGAAGACGTCGGCCAGCCCGACCACCGTGACCACGGCGTTGAGCACCAGGAAGATCGCGACCAGCGGGATCGCGACGCCGACCGCCTCGCTGAAGCCGAGCAGGAACACGAAGCCCAGGATCAGCAGCAGCACGACGGTGATCAGCACCTCGTGGCCGTGCAGGGCGTCGGGAAGATACGGATTCTCCGACATGTGCACGGTGGCGTCGGCCGCGGACAGCGTGATCGTGATGATCCACGAGGTGCAGACGAAGCCGAGCAGGACGAGCACGAAGATCTTGCCGCGCCAGAACGGCAGCAGCTTCTCCAGCATCGCCACCGAGCCCTGGCCGTGCGGCGACTCCTTGGCGACCCGCCGGTACATCGGGAGCATGCCGATCAGGGTCAGCGCCACGATCAGCAGCGTGGCCAGCGGTGAGAGCGCGCCGGCGGCGAGGGCCGCGATCGCCGGCAGGTAGGACAGCGTGGAGAAATAGTCCACACCGGTCAGGCACATCACCTTCCACCAGGCCTGCTCGTGCTCGGCGTGCTGGGACTCCGGGCCGACCGGCTGCACCCGATTGGCCAGCAGCCATCGGGACACCGGATGTGGGGACACCCGCTCGCGGACCGGCTCCACGACCGCCGGAACGTTGATCTCGGTGCTCATTGACCCTCTCCCTCGCCACGTGCAGATGCCAGGATGCACTAGAGGTGCGACACTTCGCGGTCCAGGAGGCCTGATGGCGCAGACAATCGTGATCACCGGCGGCAGTTCCGGCATCGGGCTGGCCGCGGGTGAGCAACTGGCGGCCCGCGGCGACGAGGTCGTGCTGGTCGGGCGCAATCAGGCACGGCTGGCGGCGGCGGTGGAACGGGTCGCGGCCGCCGGGAACGGCCGGGCCCCGCGGCACTTCCAGGCCGACTTCGAGAACCTCGACGACGTCCGGAAACTCGCCGCCCACCTGCTCGAGGACGTCCCGCGGATCGACGTCCTGGCCAACAACGCCGGTGGCATCCTGTCCCGCCCGCGGGAGACCGTGGACGGTTTCGAGGCCACCGTCCAGGCCAACCATCTGGGCCCGTTCCTGCTCACCCACCTGCTGCGGGAGCGCCTGACCGGCGGGCGGGTGGTGAACACCGCGTCCCGGGCGCACATGCAGGGGCGGCCGGGGACGAGCTTCGTGGACGACTACCGGTCGTACAACCAGTGGCGGTCCTACGGCGCGAGCAAGTCGGCCAACATCCTCTTCGCCGCCGAGGCCGCCCGTCGCTGGCCGGACGTGGTGAGCGTCTCTTTCCACCCCGGCGTGGTCCGCACCAACTTCGGCTCTGGCCGCATCACCCGGTTCTTCTACCGCTACGCGCCCGGCCTGGTCACCCCGGAAGCCGCCGGCGAGCTGCTGACCTGGCTCTGCACCACGCCGGCGGCCGAGCTGGAGAACGGGGCGTATTACGTCGGTCACACCGCGTCGCGCTCGGCCGCGCACGCCCGCGACCCGGAGCTGGCCGCCGCTCTCTGGGAGGCGAGCCTGGCGGCCACCGGGCTAACCTGAGCGGGATGCATGATCACGTCACCCTCCACGTCTGGCGGGTGCCGCCGCGTTCGGCCGGCTCGGCCATGCTGCGCATGGCCTTCGCC
>KL571310.1:25209-29829 GCA_000715855.1 Actinoplanes liguriensis | reverse complement strand
GCCATGCTGCGCATGGCCTTCGCCCGCCGGCTCCTGCGCGACGTGCGGTTCGGCAAGTTCCTCGGCACCGGGACCGGGCTGACCTTCGGGCCCGGCGATGCGGATCTGTCCCGGTGGGCGGCGATCACGGTCAGTGATCAGCCGGTACGTTTCCCCGCCTGGGACCGGATCGCGACCGGTCACGCCGCCATCGACCTGGAGCCGCTGATCAGCCGTGGCACCTGGTCCGGCCACAGCCCGTTCCGGCCCACCGGCCGCCGGCACGACGGCATGGTGCTCGCACTGACCCGCGCGCGGCTGCGGCCGGCCCGCGCCCTGCGGTTCTGGCGGGCGGTCCCGGCCGTCGCCCAGGAGGTGGCCGCGGCGCCCGGCCTGCTCGCCCGCTTCGGTGTCGGTGAGGCGCCGATCGGCTGGCAGGGCACGGTCAGCGTGTGGCGCGGCGCGGCGGATCTGACCGCGTTCGCGTACCGTCAGCCGGAGCACCGCGCGGCGATCGCCCGGACCCCGGCCGACCGCTGGTATGCCGAGGAGTTGTTCGCCCGGTTCGCGGTGCTGGGCATCAACGGTGACCGGTCCGTCCTGGGCTGGGCCGACGGACAGGAGCAAACGTAGCGATGAGGCTCGTAGCGTGGCAGCCGGACGACCTGCTGCGTCGGCTCGACGACGTGGTCGGCGTCTACGGCGAGGCGATGGGCTACCGCCAGGAGCTGCTGCAGACCCGCCGGGGTTACATCGGTTCCCACGTGCGACGGCCCGGCTTCCGCGCGGTGGCGACGCTGACCACCGAGGGCCGGCTGATGGGCTTCGGCTACGGATACTCGTCCCAGCCCGGTCAGTGGTGGCACGACCAGGTCAAGTTCGCTCTGGACGACGACTCCCGCCGGCAGTGGCTGGCCGACTGCTTCGAGGTGGTCGAGCTGCACGTGCGCCCGGCCGCGCAGGGGCACGGGGTCGGCGCCCGCCAGCTGCGCGCCCTGCTCGCCATGGCCAAGGGCAGGACCGTCCTGCTCTCCACGCCGGAAGCCGACGAGCAGGCGTCCCGCGCCTGGCGGCTGTACCGGCGGTACGGGTTCTCCGACGTCCTGCGCCACTTCTACTTCCCCGGGGACGAGCGCGCGTTCGCCGTCCTCGGCCGCGAGCTCCCCCTCGCGGAGCGTCCCGTCGAGGACGCCTCCGGACGGGCCGGCGCCTGACCGTGCTCCGCCGTTCGCTGCCCTGGGCGCTCCTCGGGGTGCTCGTCCTCGCCCAGATCTGCTACCCGCTGACCGACGGGGACGCGCGGGCCCGGCTGACCGTGGTCACGGTGCTGCTCGGGGTCGCGTTCTCGGTAGTCCACGCGCTGCTGGCGCGGGGCCCGCGGGCGGCCGTCGCGCTGGTGCTGACCGCGACGCTGGGTGGTTTCGCGGTCGAGGCGGTCGGGGTGGCCACCGGTTTCCCGTTCGGCACGTACGAGTACTCCGGCCGTCTCGGCCCGCGCCTGCTCGACGTGCCGCTGATCATCCCGCTGGCCTGGACGTGGATGGCCTGGCCGGCCTGGCTGGCCGCCCTGCGCGTCGCCCGACGCCCGCTCGCCCGGATCGCGGTCGCCGGCGCCGGGCTGGCCGCCTGGGACGTCTTCCTCGACCCGCAGATGGTCGCCGAGCGCTACTGGCGATGGGCCGACCCGACGCCCGCCCTGCCCGGCGTCCCCGGCATCCCGATCGGCAACTACCTGGGCTGGCTCGGCTTCGCCCTGGTCCTGATGGCCGCCCTGGCCACGGTCGCCGGGCGGGCGGCGTCGGCGCCACTGCCCTCCGACGCGCCGGCGCTCGCGCTCTGGCTCTGGACCTACGCCTCATCGGTGCTCGCCCACGCGGTCTTCCTGTCCCTGCCCGCCTCCGCGGCGTGGGGCGCCCTGCTCATGGGCGCGGCCGTCCTCCCCCTGATCCCCCGCCTGCGCGCCCGCTCATGACCGTCGCCTGGGTCCTCGTCGTGGTGGTGGCGCTGCTCACCGCGCACACCGCGGTCAACGCCCTGCTCCTGCGGCGTCCCGGGCGCGGCGCGACCACCGCCGAGCGGGTGGCGGTCCTGCTGCCGTTGCGCGACGAGGCCGGCCGGGTCACGCCGTGCCTGCGGTCGCTGCTGGCCCAGGAGGGCGTGCCGGACCTGACGATCCACGTCCTCGACGACGGCTCGACGGACGGCACCGCCGACGTGGTCCGCGAGGTGGCCGGGGACCGGGTCCGTCTGCACGCCGGCACGCCCCCGCCGCCGGGCTGGCTCGGCAAGCCGCACGCCTGCCACCTGCTCGGGGCGTACGCGGACGACGCCGACGTGCTGGTCTTCGTGGACGCGGACGTGGTGCTGGAGCCGGATGCCGTGGCCGGCGCCGTCGCCCTGGCGCGGGAGACCGGCGTGACGCTGCTGAGTCCGTACCCCCGGATCGTCGGTTCCGGACGGCTCGTCCAGCCCCTTCTCCAATGGTCCTGGCTGACCTTCCTCCCCTTGCGGGCGATGGAACGATCGCCGCGCCCGTCGCTGGCCGCCGCCGGTGGTCAGTGGCTGGTCGTGGACCGGCGCGGCTACCAGCGCGCCGGTGGGCACGCCGCGGTCCGCGACGAGATCCTGGAGGACATCGCCCTGGCCCGCGCGGTCAAGCGCACCGGCGGCCGGATCGCCCTGGCCGACGGCTCCCGGCTGGCCACCTGCCGGATGTACGACTCGTGGCGCGAGCTCGCCGACGGATACGCCAAGTCGCTCTGGGCGTCGTTCGGCTCCACCGCGGGCGCGGTCGCCGTCGTGTCGCTGCTCGTCCTGCTCTACGTCGTCCTGCCGCTCACCGCCCCGGTCCTGCCGCTGGCCGGGCTGCTCGCCTACCTCCTCGGGGTCGCCGGTCGCGTGCTGACGGCCCGGGCCACCGGCGGCCGGGCCCTGCCGGACGCCCTGGCCCACCCGGTCTCCGTCGTCCTCTTCGGATACCTGATCGCCCGCTCCGTCCACCGGCGACGGACCGGCCGCCTGTCCTGGCGCGGGCGATCCCTTCCGGTCATGCACAGGAGCAGCGCAGATGAGTGAGATCGTGGTGATCGGCGCCGGGGTCGGCGGCCTGGTCGCGGCCGTCCGGCTGGCCGAGGCCGGGCATCGGGTCAGCGTCTACGAGCGCTCCGGCGCGGTCGGCGGCAAACTGGCCTCCTACGAGCGGGACGGTTTCCGCTTCGACACCGGCCCGAGCCTGCTCACCCTCCCGCAGGTCTTCGACGACCTGGGCCTGGACCTGCGCCCCGAGCCGCTCGACCCGGTGGTGCGGCACTTCTTCCCGGGCGGCGCGGTCCTCGACTCGTCGTCCCGGCACGAGGACTTCCTGGACCGGATCGACGCCGCCCTGGGCCCGGACGCCGCGCACGACTGGGCCCGCTTCTGGCGCCGCGCCGAGCGGATCTGGGACGCCTCCTGGGAGTCCGTGCTGCAGCGCCCGGTCACCGCCGCGTCCCTGGCCCGGCTCTCCTGGCGGGTCCGTGACCTGGCCGCGATCGCGCCGGGCCGCTCGTTGCGCGCGCTCGGGCGCCGCTACCTGCGGGATCCGCGGCTGCGGATGATGCTGGACCGCTACGCGACGTACGCCGGAGCCGATCCGCGCCGGGCACCCGCGGCGCTGGCCGCCGTGCCGTACGCGGAATTGGCCTTCGGTGGCTGGTATCTGCCGGGTGGCCTGATCACGCTGGCCGGAGCGCTCCGGGCCCGGTGCGACGACCTGGGCGTCCGGATCGAGCTGAACGCCCCGGTCGCCACGATCGTGGCCGGGCGGCGGGTGCACGGCATCCGCCTGGGCGACGGCGCCGAGATCCGCGCCGACGTGGTGGTCTCCGATGTGGACGCGGTCACGCTCTACCGCGACCTGCTTCCCGCCCCGGGGCAGCTGGGCGCGCTCGCCGACCGCAGTCTGGCCGGGTTCGTGCTGCTGCTCGGGGTGCGCGGCGAGTCCCCGGAGCTGGCCCACCACAACGTGTTCTTCCCGCGGAACTACGACGCCGAGTTCGACGCGGTCTTCGGTGGCCCGGGGCGACGGGCCCGGCCGGCCGGCGACCCCACCGTCTTCGTCACCCGGGCGCCGGACCCGGCCGTCCGGCCCGCCGGGCACGAGGCGTGGTTCGTGCTGGTCAACGCGGCGCCGCAGGGCATCGGCTGGGCTCAGGTGGACTGGCGGCGGGCGGGGCTGGCCGAGGCGTACCGGGATCGGGTTCTCGAGGTGCTCGACGCGCGCGGAGCCGGCGTACGGGATCGGCTGCTCTTCGCCGAGATCCGGACGCCGGCGGATCTCGCCGACGCGACCGGGGCGCCGGGTGGCACGATCTACGGCACCGCGGGCAGCCTGCTGCGGCCGGCGAACCGCGGCCCGGTCGACGGGTTGTTCCTGGTCGGCGGCTCAGCACATCCGGGCGGCGGCCTACCCATGGTCACCCTCTCCGCCCACATAGTCGCCGACCGCATCGGCCCCGCGACCTAGCCTTGACCCTCGCACCAGCGCGTTTCGCCCGTCGATGCCGAGAGTGCCGAAAAACTACCAGCGAAGCGCAGTTGTTTTTCGGCACTCTCGGCATCGACCCAAGGGGCGAAATGCCAGCCGAGCGAAGCGAGGCCATT
>KL571310.1:24630-24988 GCA_000715855.1 Actinoplanes liguriensis | reverse complement strand
TCAGGACCAGCCATCAGGACCTGTGCGCGGCCAGGAAGGCCGCGGCGATCCCGGCGGCGAGGTCGGCCGGGTTCTTGGCGGAGATCGCCTGCCCGCCGGTCGCCTTCGCCATGCCCTGCAGCGCCGGCAGGTTCGCGCCCGGCCCGTAACCGACCGCGATCACCGGGACCGGCCGCGCCGGGTCCGCCCCGGCCGTCAGCCTCTTCAGGAATTCCGCATTGGACATCTTGAAGCGCGTCCCGCCGTCCGACCCGTCGGTCAGCACCACCACCACGGTCGCCGCGTCCGGCCGGGTCTCGCCGCGCATCTCCGCCACCCCGTCCAGGACGGTCTGGTAGAGCGGCGTCCCGGCGTTCGC
>KL571310.1:21324-24358 GCA_000715855.1 Actinoplanes liguriensis | reverse complement strand
TGATCTTCGCGGCCAGCTGGTCACGGCGGGTCTTGCCGTCGGCGCCGGCGTTGATCGGCCCGAACGGCACCTGCTCGGTGTGCGCCGGGCTGTTCGCCGACGGGGTGCCGAAGAACCACATGCCGATGGTGGTGTCCTCGCCGAACAGCTGGGCCGCGCTGGCCCCGGACTCGCGCAGCAGCGACGCCTTGGTGACGCTCCGCCCGGCCCGGTCGGTGATCTTCTCGTTCATCGAGCCGGACGCGTCGATCAGCAGCAGCACCTGGAACGCCACCGACTTGTACGCGGACCACTGCTGCGCCGCCCCCAGCAGCGTCGCCGGGTCGGCCGGCGGACGCAACGCGCCCTTGGTGGCCGCGGCCCGGAAGCCGGCTCCGGTCAGCTCCTCGGTGGTGATCGCCGCGCGCAGGCGTTCGGCCAGCTCGGCGGAGGCGCCCTTGCGCACCGCGTACGGATAGTCCGCATCCACCTGACCGTCGGCCGGGGCGCCGCCGACCAGCCGTACGTCGTGATCCTCTTTCTGATAGGCCAGGAACTGTTGCTCGGTCGTCGGGAAGACACCCACCTCGTAGGTCGCCGCGGTCTGCTGGGTCTCGGCGGCCATCTGCCGGAGCAGCTCGGACGGGTCGGCCACCGCGCTCTCGAGCCGGCTGCGCAGGGTGAGCGCCTGCAGCTGGGCGATGCCCGCGTCGGGGTTGGCCTTGGCCGTGGCCCGCTGGATGGCGAAGACGCTGAGCAGCCCGGTCGTGGTCAGCAGCGGGTCGGGCATCCGGACCGCGGGCAGCCGTTTCTGGACCGCGCCCTGCACCAAGCCGCCCCACGAGGTCGCGCCGTTCGGGGCGAAGAGCGAGCCGATCGCCTCCGGCCCGGCGATCACCAGCGGGGACCAGGCGAGCGGCGCGCCGGAGACGGTGTACTTGGCGCCTTTCGCCCGGGCGGCGGCCAGCCAGACGCTGCTGGACGGCACCCACACGTCCGGCTGCGGCTTGGCGGCGAGCACGGAGCCGGGCTCGACGGCCTGGACAGCGACCTCCGAGCAGCGCTGACCGGCCTGGCTGAGGCCGCCGGCCGCCTTCTGGATCACCGGGGCGATCTCCGGCGCGGCGGCGACCCGCAGTTTCGGCTGGGGGCAGGGCAGCACGGTCTGCGCCTGGGTGGGCGCCGGCGCGCTGGGCTGGGCGACCGGGGCGCCGCCGCGGTTGCTCATCAGGCGCCAGGCGATTCCACCGGCGGCCAGCAGCACCAGGACGACCACCGCGGCGGCCAGCAGCGCACGGCCCCGCCCGGGCGGCGGGTCGTGGTGCGGCTGGCTCCACTCGACCGGCTCGGGGAGTCGTGGATCGGACCACTCGTTCTCGGGCATGCCACCTCGACATCGCGTGAAGATCGACAACTATCTGTAAAGACCGACTCCAATGGTTGCGGATAGTAGTCCCGGATTTATGTCACGCAATGGCTCCTAAGGCTCTGGAAAACATCTCGGCACATCCGTGACCGTCAAGACATCAACCTCGGAGTGGCGACCGCGATCACGATGAACTCGCCGTCGCCGCTGAGACCGACCGGCTCACGGCCCCATCCGCCGTAGATCCGGTCCACCCGGAACCCGGCCTCGCGTAACGAGTCACGCAGCTCCGGCTCGGTACGGAACCGCAGCGTCGCCGAGTTCGCCAGCTCCCGTCCGTCCGCGAACCGGTAGCGCTCGGTGACGTGCCAGACGTACGGCGCGACCTCCGCGGCCTCGCTCCACGCCTCCACTTCACCGCCCGGGAGCGGCACCGGACGCCAGGAGTCCCGCGGGTTCCACAGTGCCCACGGCTCGCGCGCCGGATCGCTGGTGTCGAAGATCAGGCGCCCCTCCGGGACGAGCGCCCGCCGCAGCCCACGCAGCACGCCGTCCCACTCCTCGTCGTCCACGAAGGACTGGGCGACGTGGCTGGTCATGAACGCGGCGTCGAACGAGCGCGCCGGCAGCTGCCCCGCCGAGCCCTGGACCCAGCGCACCCGGTCCCCACCGGGCTTGCGCCGGGCCGCCGCCAGCGCCGCCGCGGCCGGGTCGACGGCGGTCACCTCGTGTCCGGCCCCGGACATGGCGATGGCCAACCGGCCGGTGCCGCAGCCCAGGTCGACGACCCGGTGGGCGGAGCGTTCGGCGAGCACGGCCATGAAGAAGTCGTCGTCCCAGCCCCAGGGACACTCGGCGTCGTAGACCTCGACGAGTCGCGGGTCGTGGAACTCGCCAATCCACACACCCAGGACTTTAAACGCATGGTGGGCAGTTGACTACCCTAAGTGGACGGTGCTTCAGAGAGCTCGTACGCCGAACGGCAGCTTGCCCGACGTGATGTACTCCAGCACCACGTCACGCAGCGCGGCGGCGGCGTGCGGCAGGACCGCGGCCCGGCGCTGGGCCATGGCGATCGTCCGGCGCATGCCGGGCGGGGCGAGCGGCGTGGCCCGCAGCAGCGGCCGGTTCGCGAGGACCATGCTGGGCACCAGCGCGACCCCGAGGCCGGCCTCGACGAAGGCGAGCACCGCGTCCATCTCGCCGCCCTCGACCGCGAGCTTGGGGGTGAAGCCGGCCCGCTCGCAGGCGTGCAGGGTGACGTCCCGGATGTCGTACCCCTCCCGGAACATCACCATCGGGGTGTGCCGCAGCTCGCCGAGCTCCAGCTGCCGGGCCACGGTGAGCGGCGGCCCGTCCGCGACCGACGCCACGACCAGGCTCTCCCGCACCAGCTCGGTGGTGACCAGCGTCTGGTCCACGCCGTGCTCGGGCTGGACGATCAGGGCCAGGTCGAGGGTGTGCGCGAGCAGGCCGGCGATCAGGTCCTGCGAGCTGCCCTCGCTGATGTGCAGCTTCACCCCGGGGTGGTCCGCCCGGTACGTCCGCAGCACCGCCGGCACCAGCGACGAGCAGAGGCTCGGGGTGGCGCCCAGCCGGACCTCGCCCCGGCGAAGACCGACGATGTCCTGCACCGCGTCGCGGGCGGCGTCCGCGTCGGCGACGATCCGCTGGGCCATCGGCAGGCGG
>KL571310.1:15060-21075 GCA_000715855.1 Actinoplanes liguriensis | reverse complement strand
CAGCAGGGTCTCGCCGGCCACCGTGAGGTTCACCGCACCCCGCATGCGCTCGAAGAGAGGGGCGCCGAGTGAGGACTCCAGGGTGTGAATCTGCTTACTCAACGTAGGTTGCGAGACGCCCAAAATGTCCGCCGCTTGGGTGAAATGTCGCGTCTCCACCACTGCTAAGAAGTACCTGAGTTGTTGCAGCTGCACCGTAATAGCCTATCGCTATGGCAACCGGCCCCAGCATGCATTAGACGAATGGCCCGCAACTTCCTACCGTCCAGGTTGTGGCGGTAGACACTCCAATTCCCAAGACCAAGAACGCGGCGGGGGCGTCGGCAACGCCCACCCCGCGCAAGGTGGTCCGGCCCTCGTCGATCATCTTGAAGATCACCATGGCGGTCAGCGGCATCCTCCTGGTGCTCTTCCTTTACGTGCACATGATCGGCAACCTCAAGATCTTCTTGGGCGGCACCGACTTCGATCACTATGCGCACTGGCTGCGGGATCTGGGCACGCCCCTGCTTCCGCACATGTGGTACCTGTGGATCCAGCGGGGCGTCCTGACTCTCGCCGTGCTCGCGCACATCTACACGGCCGCGGTGCTGACCATCCGTGCCAAGAAGGCGCGCCCGGTCAAGTACGCGCACCGGCCGAAGGTGCAGGGCAGCTACGCCGCCCGGACCATGCGCTGGGGCGGCGTGATCGTCCTGCTGTTCATCATCTTCCACATCCTCGACCTGACCACCGGCACGGTGAACCCGGTCGGGGACCACGAGCACCCGTACGCGAACGTCGTTGCCGACTTCGCGCCGGACCGCTGGTACGTGACGCTCTTCTACGCGCTCGCGATCGTGGCCGTCGGCTTCCACCTGTGGCACGGCATCTTCAGCGCGGCCCGGACGCTGGGCCAGCAGACCGAGAAGGGCCAGCGGCGCGCCAAGACGATCGCCGCCGTGCTCTCCGCGGTCCTGGTCGTCGGGTACCTCTCGGTGCCGTTCTCGGTGATGGTCGGATTGGTGGACTGAAATGACGGACAACGAGTTCTGGACCGAGGGCGAGCCGGTCGTCGACAAGGCCGCCCCGGACGGCCCGATCGAGACCCGCTGGGAGCGACGCAAGTTCGCCGCCAAGCTGGTCAACCCGGCGAACCGCCGGAAGCTGACGATCATCGTGGTCGGCACCGGCCTGGCCGGCGGCTCCGCGGCCGCGACGCTCGCCGAGCAGGGTTACCACGTCAAGTCGTACTGCTACCAGGACAGCCCGCGCCGCGCGCACTCGATCGCCGCGCAGGGTGGCATCAACGCCGCGAAGAACTACCGGAACGACGGCGACTCCGTCTACCGGCTGTTCTACGACACGGTCAAGGGCGGCGACTTCCGCGCCCGCGAGTCCAACGTGTACCGCCTGGCCCAGGAGTCGGTGAACATCATCGACCAGGCCGTGGCGCAGGGCGTCCCGTTCGCCCGTGAGTACGGCGGCCTGCTCGACAACCGCTCGTTCGGCGGCACCCAGGTGTCCCGCACGTTCTACGCCCGGGGCCAGACGGGTCAGCAGCTGCTGATCGGCGCCTACCAGGCCCTGGAGCGGCAGATCGGCCTCGGCAACGTCGAGATGAACGCCCGGCACGAGATGCTCGAGCTGATCATCGTCGACGGCAAGGCCCGGGGCATCGTGGTCCGGGACATGGTCACCGGCCAGATCACCACCGAGCTCGCGGACGCCGTGGTGCTCGCCTCCGGCGGGTACGGCAACGTGTTCTTCCTGTCCACCAACGCCAAGGGCTGCAACGTCACGGCGTCGTGGCGGGCGCACCGCAAGGGCGCGCTGTTCGCGAACCCCTGCTACACGCAGATCCACCCGACCTGCATCCCGGAGTCCGGCTCGCACCAGTCGAAGCTGACCCTGATGTCGGAGTCGCTGCGCAACGACGGCCGGGTCTGGGTGCCGAAGGCGCAGAAGGACACCCGCCGCCCCGCGGACATCCCCGAGGACGAGCGCGACTACTACCTGGAGCGCATCTACCCGTCGTTCGGCAACCTGGTGCCCCGGGACATCGCGTCGCGCGCCGCCAAGAACGTCTGCGACGAGGGCCGTGGCGTAGGCCCCGGTGGGCTCGGCGTCTACCTGGACTTCGCGGACGCGATCAGCCGGCTGGGTCACAAGGCGGTCGAGGCGAAGTACGGCAACCTCTTCGAGATGTACCAGCGCATCACCGGCGAGGACCCGTACGAGACGCCGATGCGCATCTACCCCGCCGTGCACTACACGATGGGCGGCCTCTGGGTCGACTACGACCTGCAGTCGACGATCCCCGGCATGTTCGTGGTCGGCGAGGCCAACTTCTCCGACCACGGCGCCAACCGGCTCGGCGCGTCCGCGCTGATGCAGGGCCTGGCCGACGGCTACTTCGTGCTGCCGAACACCATCAACAACTACCTCGCGTCCGGCCCCTTCCCGAAGGTGTCGCAGACCGACGAGGCGGTTGTCGCGGCGCGCAAGCAGGTCGAGGACCAGATCGAGAAGTTCCTCTCGATCGACGGCGACCGCACCGTCGACTCCTTCCACCGCGAGCTCGGCCACATCATGTGGGAGTACTGCGGCATGGAGCGCACCGAGGAGGGCCTGACCAAGGCGATCGGCCTCATCCGGGCGCTCAAGGAGGAGTTCTGGACCCGGGTCAAGGTGCCCGGCAAGGGCGAGGAGCTCAACCAGAACCTGGAGAAGGCCGGCCGCGTCGCCGACTTCATCGAGCTCGGCGAGCTGATGTGCATCGATGCGCTGCACCGGCGGGAGTCGTGCGGCGGTCACTTCCGGGCCGAGTCGCAGACCCCGGACGGCGAGGCGCTGCGCCACGACGACGAGTTCAGCTACGCCGCGGCGTGGGAGTACTTCGCCGCCGACGGCCGGCCGACCCTGCACAAGGAAATGCTCGAATTCGAGTACGTCCACCCGAGCACGCGGAGCTACAAGTAATGGACATTCAGGTACGGGTGTGGCGTCAGTCCGGTCCCGCCGACCGGGGCCGCATGGTCGGCTACGACGTCAAGGACATCTCCCCCGACGCGTCGTTCCTCGAGATGATCGACGTCCTGAACGAGAAGCTGATCCTCGACGGCGACGACCCGATCGCGTTCGACCACGACTGCCGTGAGGGCATCTGCGGCGCGTGCAGCATGGTCATCAACGGCGTGGCGCACGGCCCGGAGAAGGCCACCACGACGTGCCAGCTCCACATGCGGCACTTCAAGGACGGCGACGTGATCGACGTCGAGCCGTGGCGCGCCGCCGCCTTCCCGGTGATCAAGGACCTGGTGGTCGACCGGTCCGCGTTCGACCAGATCATCCAGGCGGGCGGTTACATCAGCGCTCCGACCGGCACCGCGCCGGACGCCCACGCCACGCCGGTGCCGAAGAAGGACGCCGACGCCGCGTTCGAGGCGGCCACCTGCATCGGCTGCGGCGCCTGCGTCGCGGCCTGCCCGAACGGCTCGTCGATGCTGTTCACCGCCGCGAAGGTCACCCACCTCGGCCTGATGCCCCAGGGCCAGCCCGAGCGGGACAGCCGCGTCATCGACATGCTGCAGGCGCAGGACGACGCCGGCTTCGGCGGCTGCACCAACATGGGCGAGTGCGCGGAGGTCTGCCCGAAGGGCATCCCGCTGAGCCTGATCGGCCGGCTCAACAGCGATTACCGCAAGGCCATCGCGAAGAGCTGACCGCATCCCGCCACCAGAGGTTGCCGTCTCCGGTGGCTCCTGGTGGCGGGACATCCCAGGGTGTCCCGCCACCAGCAAAACTCCAGGTGTCCGGCACAACGGCGTGCCGGGCGCCCGGTTACCACCCATGATCATCGGGCCCGCGTCTCAGCCGGCCAGGACCGCCGCGATCGCCATCGTGTGCTGGTACTCGCGCCACCCGGCGAGCAGGCCGTCGCGCGTGCGCAGGACCCCGACGAACGGCGCCGACGCCTGCACCCCGGTCGCGTCGTGGGTGCCGACCAGCTCGTACTCCACGATGATCACGTCCGGGTCGGTGGTCTCGTGGACCGTCACGTTCCGGCAGTCGTCGAACCGCACCGGGAAGTTCGCCCGCCCCTCCCGCGTGTGTGCGAGCACGCGCTCCTTCCCCTCGGTCCGGGTGGGCCGCCCCGGCGCCGCGAACGGTGTCTCCACCACCACGTCGTCGGCGAGCATGTCACCGTCGTAGGTCGGCTCCCCGGCCAGCCACCGGTCCCGCATCCGGGCGAAGATCTCCTGCGGTGTCACGACGCGCCTCCGTTAAAGTGAGTTATGACTCGACTTACCCGGCCGACAATAATGAGTGGAGACTCAACTTGCTAGAGGACGGCCCACCGCTGCGCGCCGACGCCCAGCGCAACCGCGCCCGCATCCTGGACGCGGCCGAGACGGTCTTCGCCGAGCTCGGGGCGAACGCGTCCACCGAGGAGGTGGCCCGCCGGGCCGGGGTCGCGATCGGGACCGTCTTCCGGCACTTCCCGACCAAGGACGACCTGCTGACGGCGATCATGAAACGCCTGCTGGCCCGCCTGATCGCCGAGGCCGGTGAGCTGAGCGGCCCGGAGGGCCTGTTCGAGTTCTTCACCCGGCTGACCGCCCAGGCCGCCGCCAAGCGATCAGTGGTCGAGCTGCTCGCCCGGGCCGGCGTAGACGTCCAGCTCCCCCAGGCGATGACTCACCTGGAACAGGCGGTCGGAGGCTTGCTCGCCGAGGCCCAGTCCGCCGGAACGATCCGCCCCGAGATCCAGCTCCCCGAGGTCATGGCCCTGCTGATCAGCCTCACCCAGGGCGCCCTGCACGGCAACTGGCCGGAAACCCTGCGCGCCCGCACCCTCGCCGTGATCTTCACCGGCCTACGCCCCTGACCCCAGCCGCCGGCCGGCACCCACGGCTCCCCGAGCAGCCCGGGACAACCCTCAGCGCCAGCCGACCGGACCGAGCTGGCCCTGAGGGCTGAATCAGGGCTTGGGGAGAGCCGTCAGTGCCAGCTGAGTGAGGGAGGCGCGGGGTGGGCTGGAGTGGGGCGGAGGTCGCGGAGGGGTGGGGGCGGGCGTGGGCTTATGACGTACCGGGAAGGGAATTGAGGCCGCCCAGGCCGGCGTGGAGGAACGTGGTGAGAGTTTCGATCGCCTCGTCGTCGGAGAGCTCGCGACCCAGCTCGGGGCGGTTGGCGGAGAGCCAGTTGGCGGCGAAGGCGCTGATCGTCGTGCCGAACAGGGACGCGCAGACGAGCGGGTCGCCGGGCAGATCCATCGCGGACAGATGGTCCGCGATGTGGCCCAGGTCGGGGGCGAGCATGTCGCGGCTGCGCTCGGCGAACGCGTCGGAGACGAGCGCCGCCTGCTGGAGCGCGAGCATGACCACGTGGTGCCGGCGGTAGGTGGACCAGAACGCGGCGACGTGCCACCGGACCGCCTCGCGATCGCGGAAGTCGGTGCCGTGGCCGGCCATCTCGGCGCTCGCGTCGCCCTCGGCGAGCAGGTCCGCCAACAGGGCTTCGAGCAGCGCCTCTTTGCCGGCGAAGTGCTTGTAGAACGAGCCGGTGGCCCGGCCCGCCTCGGCGGTGATGTCAGTGATCTTGGTGTTCAGGTAGCCGGCGCGCTCGAAGACGCGGACCGCGGCCGCTTTGAGCTCCGCCTCGGTCTGCGCCGCCTGTTCCTTGCGGAGCACCGTGTCACCACCATTCGAACAACCCGACGCCTTGACCGGAGCGTATCAGCGCCCTACGGTGAATCCATGTTCACTGAATCTCGATTCACCATAATCGTCGGCGCCGGTCCCACCGGCCTCACCGTGGCCCGCCAACTGCAGCGATACGGCGTGCCGTTCCGCATCCTGGAGAAGTCGCCCCGCCCGTTCGACGGCTCGCGCGGCAAGGGCCTGCAGCCGCGGACCCTGGAGGTGCTCGACGACCTGGGGCTGATCGGCCGGTTCCAGGCGTCCGGCAGCGACTACCCGGCGTTACGGGTGCACCGGCCGGACGGGCAGACCGTCGAGTGGCGGATGGACG
>KL571310.1:12613-14853 GCA_000715855.1 Actinoplanes liguriensis | reverse complement strand
GGCAGACCGTCGAGTGGCGGATGGACGAGCTGCACGAGCCGACGCCCGACGTGCCGTACCCGAATATGTTGATGGTTCCTCAATGGCGGACGTCCGAGCTGCTCGCGGACGGCGTGCCGGTCGAGTTCGGTGTCGGCGTCGACGCGGTCGAGCAGGACGCCGGCGGGGTGCGGGTCACGCTCGACACCGGCGAGGTCGTCACCGCGCGTTATCTGGTCGGGGCGGACGGCGGGCGCAGCACGGTCCGGCGGGCGCTCGGCGTGGAGTTCCTCGGCTCGACCCACGAGGACGAGCGGATGTTCATCGCCGACGTCCGCCTGACCGGTTTGGATCGCTCGCACTGGCACGTCTGGCCGGGCGACCCCGGGTTCCGGCTGGGGCTGTGCCCGCTACCCGGCGAGGGCGAGTGGTGGCAGCTCACCGCGCCGCCCACGGACACCCCGGTGCGGGAGCTGGTCGCGGCGGCCGACCCGTCGATCTCGGTCACCGAGGTGGCCTGGACGTCGCAGTTCCGGGCGAACATCCGGATGGCGGAGCGCTTCCGGGCCGGCAACGTGTTCCTGGCCGGCGACGCCGCGCACGTGCACTCCCCAGCCGGCGGGCAGGGGCTGAACACCGGCATCCAGGATGGGTACAACCTGGGCTGGAAGCTCGCGACCGGCGACGACGCGCTGCTGGACACGTATGAGGCGGAGCGCCTGCCGGTCGCCGCGGACGTCCTCGGCATCAGCACCGAGCTGCACCGCAGGCACGTCGGCAACCAGGCCGACGCGATGCGCCGCGACGACCCGGTGCTGCGGCAGCTCACCCTGAACTATCGCGGCGGGCCCCTCGCCGCGGAGCATCGCGCCGAGCCGGGCCTGGTCCAGGCCGGTGACCGGGCGCCGGACGCGCCGCTCGGCGACGGCCGCCGGATCTTCGACCTGCTCCGCGGCGGTCACCCGACGCTGCTCGCCTTCGGATGGCGGGACACCCTGCCCGCCCTGCCGGCCTCGGTGCCGATCCACCACGTCACGGCCGACGCGGCGAAAGACGCTTATGACGTACGCGGTGCCGCCCTGTTCCTGATCCGCCCGGACAACTACGTCGGTTGCGCTACGCAGCACCCCCAGGACGTCCTCGACTACCTGAAAGTGATCGCCCGGTAGCCCGCGTGGCGAGCAGCGCGACCGCACCGACGAGGCCGGCGCCGAGCAGCAGCGGTGGCCGGGCGCCGAGACCGGAGAGGGCCGCGCCGATCGGGATGGCCAGGGTGATCGGGCCGAACATGACCAGGTTGCCGGTCGCGGCGACACGGCCCAGCAGATGCTCGGGGGTGCCGGTCTGGATCGCGGTGATCCCGGCGATCAGGGTCCAGGGCAGGCCCAGCCCGGCCAGCACGCTGCCGGTGATCATCGCCGGGAACCAGGGCAGGGACCAGGCCACGCAAGCGACGCCGAAGAGCCCGGCCCCGAGCGCCGCGACGCGGGCCGCGCTGAGACGGGCGAGCAGGCGGCCCACCAGCAGCCCGCCCGCGATCGAGCCGGCACCCTGGGCGCTGGACAGGAAGCCCAGGTCGGTGGCGGGCCGGTGCAGGCCGCTGACCAGGTGCAGCAGCACCGCGGCGGTGGTCATGCCGGAGACCGCGATCGCCACGCCGGCTATCCGGACCGGGGTCCGGATCGGCTCGCGCCACAGCGCGGCAATCCCGGCGCGCACGCTGCTCCACCCGAGGGTCACCCGGCGGTCCGGGACCTCGGGGCGCGGAGCGTCGGCCGGGAGCGGCTGGGAGTGGTCCGGGACCCCGGGGCGCGGGGCACCGGCTGGGAGCGGCTGAGGGTGGTCCGGCGGAGCGTCGGCTGGGAGCGACTGGGGGCGGACCAGGGCGTACATGGTGGCGGTGGCGAGCGGGAGGACCGCGCACAGCAGGACGACCGCGTGCGGGCCGCGCCACGCGTAGAGCGCCGCCCCCGCCAGCGGCGCCAGGAGCTTCGCGCCCTCCTGGGCCGACGAGCGCCAGCCGTTGACGTCGCCCAGCAGCCCCGGCGGGAGGGCGGCCGGCAGCAGCGCGGTCTCACCGGCGTCGAGCAGCACGTAGCTGAGGCCCCGCACCAGCAGGACCGGGTAGATCCAGACCGCCGACGGGGCGGCGAGCAGGGTCAGGATCACGGCGCTGATCACCAGGTCGACGGTGATCAGGAGCGGACGGCGCGGGAGCCGGTCGACCACGGCGCCGAGCCACGGGGCGGCCAGGACCGGCA
>KL571310.1:10420-12419 GCA_000715855.1 Actinoplanes liguriensis | reverse complement strand
GTATAAGAGACAGGGCCAGGACCGGCAGGTACGTCCCGAGCCCGGCCAGGGCGGCGAGCCCCGCGGAGCCGGTCAGGTCGAGGATCCAGAGACCGGCGGCGATCCCCATGGCGAAGCTGCCGAAACCCGAGCACAGCGAGATCAGCACGAACAGGACGGCGTTCCGGCGCATGCCTCACCCCAGGATTGAGTCGGACGGACTCACATCCTCTGCGGTTGAGTGCACTCGTGTCAATCCGGCCTTGCCGCCTCGAAACTCGCCCGCAGGCGGTCGACAGCGGACTGCAGCGCGGCCGGAAACCCCGTGCCGAGGTCGTCGAGAGCCTGCCCGACCAGGTCGTACAGCGCACCGGGCGGGGCGTCCGGTGTCACCGACAGGGTTTCCCGGACCAGTGCTGCGCGCGGGAACCGGTTGTCCCACCGGCGGTCGGCCCCGATGCGGCGGCGCAGGTCGAGCGCGGCTTCCCGCAGGCGGGCGGTGCTGGCGCCGTACGCGCGATCGATTTTTGCCCGCATCGGCCGCGAGTCGCGCTCGGCGGCCTCGGCCAGGCGGTGCCGGCGTTGTTCCGCCGCCTGGCGGCTGGTCAGGCCGAGAGCGGAAGCGATGGCCGGCCAGGTCGCGCCGTCCCGCCGGGCGCGATCGATCAGCGCCAGCTCCTCGGCGTCCAACCGGGCGCGACGGGCCCGGATGTCGCGCAGATCGCTCAGGTCGGCCATGCGACCACTCTAGCAAGTGTCAACGAAAAATTGACAAGTGGTCGGTCGAAAAGGACCTGCCGCGAAGAGCAGACGATCACGTCGGAGTCCCCCGGTCGGGGGCGTGTTGTCGGTGATCACGAGCTGCGCGCCGTGAAGTAAGCAGATCATCCGGTTCCGGACGATCCGGAGCTAGCCTGGTGTCATGCCCGCTCCCGAACGAACCGTGCTCGACGTCAGCCGCCTGCTCAACGAGGCCGGCCACACGCTGACGAACCGCCTGGCCGGCGCCCTCGCCGAGATCGACCTGACGCCGCGCATCCAGTGCGTGCTGATCCACGCACTGGAGGAGGAACGCACTCAGATCCAACTGGCCGCACTCGCCGGGCTCGACAAGACGACCATGGTCAGCACCGTGGACGAGCTGGAGCGACGCGGTCTCGCCGAGCGGCGGGCGTCGGCGTCCGACCGGCGCGCGCGGATCATCGGGGTCACCGAGAAGGGCCGGCTGGCCGCCGAGGAGGGGCAGCGGATCGTCGACCGCGTGCACGACGAGGCGCTCGCCGCGTTCCCGGCCGAGGCGCGCGCCACCTTCCTCACGCTGTTGGACGCCCTCGCGGCCGACACCGCGGCGCCCGGCCCTCAGCCCGTGCGCCGCCCCCGGGGAAAGTAGGTCCGAGCTAGATAGTCCCGAAGCGGATTATCTGTTACCGTCGGACTATGAGTCCTTCTCGTGGGGCAACACTGACCGTTCTCTGCACCGTCGCGCTGATGATCGTTCTGGACAGCACCATCGTGGCCGTGGCGATCCCGGCCATTCAGCGGGATCTCGGCTTCACCCCGGCCGGCGTCGCCTGGGTGGTGAACGGCTACCTGGTCGCGTTCGCCGGGCTGCTCCTGCTCGCCGGCCGCCTCGGCGATCTCCTCGGCACCCGCCGGGTCTTCCTCGCCGGGCTGCTCGTCTTCACCACGGCCAGCCTGCTCTGCGGTCTCGCGCCGAACGCCGCGCTGCTGGTCACCGGCCGTTTCGTGCAGGGCGCGGGCGGCGCGCTGGCGTCCGCGGTGGTGCTCGGCATGATCGTCCGGCTCTATCCGGAGCCGGGTCCGCAAGCTCGCGCCATGGGCGTCTTCAGCTTCACCCAGGCCGGCGGCGCCGCCGTCGGCTTCGTCGCCGGGGGCGTCCTCACCGACCTGGCCGGCTGGCCGGCGATCTTCCTGATCAACGTCCCGATCGGCCTGACCGCCTGGTTCCTCGGCCGGCGCCTGCTGCCGGTCGGCGAGAGCGCCGCCGACAAGCGCGCCA
>KL571310.1:5458-10248 GCA_000715855.1 Actinoplanes liguriensis | reverse complement strand
GTGTATAAGAGACAGACCGGGGAGAGCGCCACCGGCGGAGGGGTCGACGTGCTCGGGGCGCTGCTGGTCACCGCGGGCCTGTCGCTCGGCGTCTACGCCATCGTCGCGGCCGGCTCGCCGGCCAGCCCGGTGATTCCCGCCTGGCTGCTCGGGGCGGGCGCGGTGCTGCTGGTCGTCGCTTTCCTCGTCCGGCAGGGACGCGCGCCCGCGCCCCTCGTCCCGCTCCGCCTGTTGCGCCGCCCGTGGCTGCTCGCCGCAAACGCCGCCGTGGTCCTGATCCTCGCCGCCGGGATGGGCTTCCAGTTCGTGAACACGCTGTTCCTGCAGCGCGTCATGGGGTTCGACACGCTCCGCACCGGGCTCGGTTTCCTTCCGACCCCGATCGTGATCGGCCTGGTCTCGCTCTTCGTGGCCGCGCGGCTGACGTCGAGGTTCGGGGCGCGCCGGGTCCTGCTCGCCGGGCTCGCCCTCTTCAGCGGCGGCCTGTTGCTGCTGGTCCGGATCCCGGCGCACCCGTCCTACGCCATCGACGTGCTGCCCGCCATCATCGTGATGGGCCTGGGCGTCGGCGTGACCGTCCCGGCGATCATGATGCTGGCCATGGCCGGCGCGTCCGACGAGGACACCGGCCTGGTCTCCGGCCTGAACAACACCGCGCAGCAGGCCGGCGCCGCCCTGGGCCTGGCCGTTCTCGCCGCCGTGGCCGCCGGCCGGACCGCGGACCGCCTCGCCGCGGGGCTACCCCCGGTCGTTGCCCTGCGCGACGGGTACAGCCTGGCCTTTCTCACCGCGGCGGGCTTCATCGCGGGCGCGCTGGTGATCGTGCTCGCGGCCCTGCGCCACCAGCCGTCATCGAACCCCGCCCCCGTCGCCGTGCAGGGCTGACACCCCGGCGGGCTCGGGCACCGGCCGCGGCGCGGGGCGGGTGCCCGGGCCGCGGCCGCGCGGGCGTTCCAGCCACCACTCCGCGATCAGCAGCGGAACGGTCCACCCCAGCCAGGCCCCCGCTGCCGACGCCACCCAGCTCAGCAACCCCTCGTCGCCGTGGAAGGTGGTGTCGAGCTGCGGGGTCAGGCCGATCACGAAGACCGCGCCCCAGATGCGGTTGGTGATGATCGACGCGGTGAGGGCGAAGCTGCGGATCATCCAGCGCCGGTGCTCGCCGAAGCGGCGGCGGCGCGCGGCACGCCAGCCCGCGGTGGTCACGCCGAGCCAGAGGACCGCGAGGAGCACGTCGCTGGCGCGGGTCGCCGGGCCGTACGGCGTGAACGCCCCGATGGTCAGCGCGCACAGCCCGGCCGGCAGCACCCCGGCGAACACGTACGCCCGGCCGATCCGCCGGTGTGCGACCGGATGCCGCTGCCGGAACCACGGCCAGATCTGCAGCACCGCCGTGCCGAGCGCCACGCTGCCGAACAGCACGTGCGGCACGAGCAGCCAGAAGTGCGCGACGCCGAGCGACGGCGGCTGGGGCACCCGGGACCGCGCGGGGTCGAAGCTGAGATAGGGCGGGATCGAGAACGCTACAAAGATCACCACGATCGCCGCGAACGGGACGATCCACGGACGTTTCCACCACCGGACCACGACGCCTCCCCGTATTGCGTATGTCCTACGCAGTTAAGCGTATGACGTACGCAGTAATCCGCCAAGACCCTAGGATGGGCCGATGGCGAGCGAGTTACCGCGTACGTTGAAGGTCCTCTGGGGTGTCGCGGAGCGACCGGCCCGCGGCCCGCAGCCGACGCTGAGCCTGGACCGGATCGTCGCCACCGCGATCGAGATCGCGGACCGGGACGGCCTCGCGGCGCTCTCCATGGCCCGCCTCGCGGAACGGCTCGGCTGTGCCCCGATGTCGCTCTACCGGCACGTCGCCAACAAGGACGAGCTGCTGGTCTTCATGCAGAACACCGCGCCCGGTGAGCCGCCGGCGCTGCCGCCGGGCTGGCGCGACGGCCTGGCGACGTGGGCCCGGGCGCTGCGCGGCGTGCTCTACGCCCATCCGTGGATCCTTCAGGCCACGGCCGGGCGCCCGCCCCTGGAGCCGGGCCAGCTCGCCTGGCTGGACCGCGGGCTGGCGGCGTTCCGGGACACCCCGCTCAGCCATCGCGAGCGCGGCGATCTCGTGCTCGCCGCGCTGTACCTGGCCCGCGGCGAGGCACACATCAACGCGGTGCTGCTCAGCGGCACCCCGGACGTGACAGCGGACTACGGCGCGCTGCTGGCCCGGTTCGTCACCGCGGACCGGTTCCCGGCGCTGGCCGAGTCGATCGCCGACGGCGCCTTCGAGGGGGACGAGCCGGACAACAGCTTCGAGGTCGGCCTGGCCCGCCTGCTCGACGGCATCGAACTGTTGATCACCGCAAAGAGCGGCTGATCACGGCAAAAGGCGGCCGGCGGGTCCCCGTGTAAACCCGCCGGCCGCCGGTCATCAGGCGAAGGTCACCCAGGCCGGCGCGTACGGCGTCACGCGCAACGGCATCCGCGCCTCGGCGGGCGTCCGGTCACCCTTCCGGTTGTTGCAGCGACCGCAGGCCGCCACAGTGTTCAGCCATTCGTTGCCGCCACCCCGCGAGCGGGGCAGGATGTGGTCGATGGTGGTGGCCGTCTCGCCGCAGTACCCGCAGACCTTCCTGTCCCGGGCCAGGACGCCGGCCCGGGTCCAGCCCGGGCCGCGGCCCCGCCGCCAGCGCGTCACCACGTAGCTGACCAGGCGCACCACGGTCGGCACCTGATAGACCCCGATGGTCGCGTCCGGCTGCGCCTCGTGCACCACCGCCACCTGACGGAACAGCATCCGGATCGCGTGCCGGAGGCTGACCCGGTGCAGCGGCCCGCAGTCGGCGTTCAACACCAGAACCGCGCTCATTCCGTTTCACCTCCGTCAACCCTTTTTCAACCAAGAATAAGCAGCTCAGGGGTCCGAACTGCTGAGGAAGAAAATAGGCGCGGCATCGAAGCCGGACAACCGATTAAAGGTCAGCGCAGAGCACGGTGGACGACCACCGACAATTGCACCAGGCCGGCCAATTGCAACGCCGCCCAGAGCGCCGGAGGCAGCCACGGCAGATCGACGACGGCAAGCGCGGCGAGGCCCAGGCCGGCGATCAGCGCACGGGTGGGCCGCTCGGCGACGGTGACCACTCCGATCTCCGACATTCCGGCCGCGACGGCGCGGGCGCGGACGTACTCGTGCAGCCAGCTCGCCGCCCCGGCCGCGACGACCAGCCAGCCCGGGGCGCCGGCCAGCCAGAACGCGGCGAGCCAGGCGGCCTCACCGACGCGGTCGGCGACCGAGTCGTACACGAAGCCGACCCTGGTGACCCGCCCGGAGACGACCGCGACCGCACCGTCCAGGCCGTCGGCGAGCGCCGCCACCAGCACCAGCGCGGCGGCGAGCAGCAGACTGACCGGCACCGCGGCCGGCACGCCGAGACAGATCAGGACGCCGCAGGTGGTCACCGTCATCGGCGACACCCGCTTACCGCTCAACCAAAATCCGATTTTGTACGCCGTGAGCACCCACCCACGAACCACCCGCGACCCTTTCCGCGGGTCGAATCCGCCGTGCAGCCCGGACCAGGCAACCGCGTACTCGTCCCAGGTCATGAGCGTTCTTACGCGGCCGCGGCGACGTCCGACGGGGCGAGCCGCTGCCAGACCTCACGGGTGGCGGTCGACCGGTTCATGGTGATGAAGTGCACGCCCGGCACCCCTTCGTCGAGCAGCCGCGCGCACATCTCGGCGCACTTCTCGATGCCGAGCTCGCGGACGGCCGCGTCGTCGCCGGCGACCCGCTCGAACTCGCGCAGCAGCGCGGGCGGGAACGGCGCCCCGGAGAGCTGCGTGGACCGTTCGATCGTCGCCATCCGGGTCACCGGCATCACCCCGGCCACGATCGGCGTATCGCACCCGCTCGCCGCGACCCGGTCGCGCAGACGCAGGTAGTCGTCGGTGTCGAAGAACATCTGGGTGATCGCGTACTCCGCGCCGGCGCGGCACTTGCGGATGAAGTTGCGGGTGTCGCTCGCCACGTCGGCCGAGCGCGGATGCTTGTACGGGAAAGCGGCCACCCCGACGCTGAAGTCACCGGCGTCGCGGATCAGCCGGACCAGGTCCTCCGCGTAGTCAACGCCCTCGGGGTGCCGCACCCACTCGCCCATCGGGTCGCCCGGCGGGTCGCCGCGCAGCGCGAGCACGTTGCGGATCCCGGCGCCGGCCAGCCGGCCGATCACGTTGCGCAGGTCGGCGACCGAGTGGTCGACCGCGGTGAGGTGCGCCAGCGCCAGCAGGGTGGTCTCGGTGGCGACCCGCTCGGTGACCGCGACCGTCGTCTCCCGGGTGGTGCCGCCCGCGCCGTACGTGATCGAGACGAAGCTCGGCCGCAGGGACTCCAGCTCCCGGATCGCCTGCCAGAGCAGCCGCTCCCCGTCCGGCGTCTTCGGTGGGAAGAACTCGAACGAGAACGTCGGCGCCGATCCGCGGATCAGCTCACCGATCGACGGCGTGCCGGGCAGCTTGGAGGGGAGTCCGAGAGACACACCCGGCACTCTACCGGGCCGGTTCAGTAGTGAAAGCGCACGAACAAGTAGCGTCGGGTCGTGACGAACTCCCCGCTCGAGCTGGCCGGACTCCGGCCGCGTGTCGACAAGGCGCTGACCGGCTTCCTGGCCGGGCAGCGCGACCGGTTGCTGGCGATCGACCCGGCGCTGGCCGAGGTGTCCGCCGCGGTCTCCGAGTTCGTGCTGGGTGGGGGCAAGCGGCTGCGGCCGGCGTTCGCCTACTGGGGC
>KL571310.1:3153-5282 GCA_000715855.1 Actinoplanes liguriensis | reverse complement strand
GTGTATAAGAGACAGGGTCGCGGCCGTGGCGTCCCTGGAGCTGGTGCAGGCCAGCGCGCTGATCCACGACGACATGATGGATCGGTCGGACACCCGTCGCGGGGTGCCGTCGGTGCACCGCCGGTTCGAGAAACTGCACGCCGGCGAGGGCTGGCGTGGCTCGCCGGCCGGGTTCGGCGACTGCGCCGCGGTGCTGCTCGGCGACCTGGCCCTGGTCTGGTCGGACGAGCTCCTGCACGGCTCGGGGCTGCCGCTGGCCGACCTGGCGCGGGCCCGCCCGGTGTTCGACGGGATGCGCACCGAGGTGACCGTCGGGCAGTACCTGGACGTGCTCACCCAGGCGACCGCGGACACCTCGCTGGAGCGGGCCGGCAAGGTCGCCCGTTACAAGGCCGCGAAGTACACGGTGGAGCGTCCGCTGCTGCTCGGTGCGGCGCTGGCCGGGGCGGGGCCGGAGGTGCACGCCGCGTACTCCGCGTTCGGGCTGCCGCTGGGCGAGGCGTTCCAGTTCCGTGACGACGTGCTCGGCGTCTTCGGCGACCCGGCGCAGACCGGCAAGCCGGCCGGCGACGACCTGCGCGAGGGCAAGCGGACCTACCTGGTGGCGTCCGCGTTCGGGGCGCTCGACGAGGCCGGCCGGGCCGAGCTGGACGCCGCGCTCGGCGACCACCGGCTCGACGAGGCCGGGGTGGAGCGGCTGCGGGCGATGATCCGGGACAGCGGCGCCCTGGCCGCGACCGAGGCGCGGATCGAGGAGCTGATGACCGCGTCACTCGAGTGTATAAGAGACAGCGAGCAGGCTGCGGCCCTCACCGGCCGCGGGGTGGCGCTGGATGCCACGACGGCCCAGCGTCACCCACAGCGACAGCGTGCTCAGCACCAGGGCGAACCCGAACATCAGGTCCTCCACCGGGGCGTGGACGAGACGCCATCCGATGATCGCTTCCGGGTCGTACATGACGATGTTGCGGCCGGTCAGAATGCCGTTCGAGATCAGCTGGAAGCCGAAGATGATCGGATACGTCGCCCAGAACACGACCCGGCGCACCAGCCTCGTCCTCAGGATCACAAGATCAAGAACCAGGCTTGCCAGTACGCCGAGAAGCGCGGCCGTGGTGTACGTCACTCGTCGCCCGCGGGACGGCGCAGGACGGCCCGCACCGCCTCGAACCCGAGGATCGCGCAGACCGGCACGACCAGGAAGAACAGCACCTCGTCGAGCGGCAGCCCGCCGCCCAGGAACACCCCGGTGATCTGTTCCGGGTCGAAGTGCCAGTGCCCGGCGGCGATCGCGCCCAGGTCCCACAGGACGAAGACGGCCGCCACCGGCACCACGGTCAGCACCAGCCGGCGCCACCTGCGCAGCACGTTGACCCGCAGGAACGGCTCCAGCCAGAGCGCGCCGGCCAGGCAGCCGGCGAGCACCGCGACGTACGCGAAATGCCGCATCTCTCGTCTTTGACGCTCAGAAACCGAGCGCCTGCGCGCGGCGCTTGATCTCCCGGGCCAGGTCACCGCCGAGCGCGATCGCGGCATTGCCGCCGACGTCCGGATCCGGCGTGTACAGCCACCGGAGGGCCTCTTCGTCGTTGTACCCGGAGTCGCGCAGCAAGTTCAGCACGCCGGGCAGATGCTTCAGGACGGTGTCGTTGGCGACCAGCTCGGCCGGCACCAGACGCACGCCGTCGCGCCGGACGGCGAGCAGGTCGCCGTCCTTGACCATCTGGTTGACCTTGCTGATCGAGACGCCGAGCTTCTCGGACACATCCGGCAGGTTGATCCATCCGGCCGGTTCGGTGGTGACGGGTTCGCTCACGTGTACAGCGTGCCAGACCAGATCGGAGAACAGTTGATGAGCCTGTGGCGAAGGATGCGCGGCGAGCTTGCCGGGGCGTGGCGCTCGATGCGGTACGACCTGCGCGGCCGCCCCGTGGATCGCCCGGACGGGCCGGACGTCACCTCGACCGGACTGAGCACGTTCCCCGGCGCGCTGATGGAGTGGCGCACCGCACCGCCGGATACGGACGCCCGGCCGCCGCGGCGATTTGTCGCTGTTACCGCATTGTGCCTGCTCGCGCTGGTCGGCGCGATCGGGTCGTATCTGCTGGTCACCCGTGGTCTAGCGGCCG
>KL571310.1:0-2984 GCA_000715855.1 Actinoplanes liguriensis | reverse complement strand
CCGGCCGCTCGCGGCGCCCGTGCCGCCCGCCGCCCAGACTCCGGCGGAGACCGGCGCGACCACCGCGGAGGAACCGCCCGCCGCGCACCCGGCCACGCGGCCGACCGGCCGGCCGAACGCCGCGCTCGGCGGCCCGAAGACCGTCCGGCCAGGCCCGGCCACCGTGGGCGTCGCGCCACCCGGGCCGACAAAAGCTGACATCTCCGAAGTCGGACCACAGCGACCGACCTCTCATCGCCCACCGGCCGCCACTCCGGAGTGTCACTGCGTCACTCCCCCGGTGCCGACGCCCACCGCCCCGTCGCCGAGCGGCGGCACCAGCCCTGACCCGCACGGATCCACCGCAAGCAGCCCTTCGGCCACCCCCAGTGGATCGATGGAACCCGACCCCGGAGCGAGCAACGATGACACCGACAGTAAGCAGCGCCGCAGCCGGCGGCACTGGCACAAAAATGGATAAAACCGGAATGACAGCCGGGTCTGCTGTCAATCGGTGCAGGTCACAGGGGTTCAGGTACCCGTTTGGACTCAGCTGTGACATCCTGGGTCACCCTCGCTGGAAAGACACATACACTTCACGCCGATGGACACCACAGTCGCCGATACGTTGATCGGCACAACGATTGACGGGCGCTACCGGATCACCGGTCGCGTCGCCCGTGGTGGCATGGCGACCGTGTACCGGGCCACCGACGAGCGACTCGGGCGCCCCGTCGCATTGAAGATCATCCACCCGTCCCAGGCCACGAACGTTCACTTCGTCGACCGGTTCACCGACGAGGCCAAGACGATCGCCCGGCTCACCCACCCGAACGTCGTGGCCGTTTACGACCAGGGCCGCCACCAGGGTCTGCCGTACCTGGTGATGGAGTTCGTGCAGGGCAAGACCCTGCGTGACCTGCTGGCCCAGCGTCGCAAGCTGAGCCCGGTCGAGGCGCTGGCGATCCTCGAGCAGATGCTCGCCGCGATCGCCGCCGCGCACCGCGCCGGCCTGGTGCATCGCGACGTCAAGCCGGAGAACGTGCTGGTCGCCGAGGCGCCCAGCGGCGGCTCGGCGGACCTCGTGGACGCGGTGGTCAAGGTCGCCGACTTCGGTCTGGCGCGGGCCATCGAGGCGAGCACGGTGGACGAGTCCGGCCAGTTGATGGCCACCGTCGCCTACGTGGCGCCCGAGCTGGTCCAGGCCGGTCAGGCCGACGCCCGGACCGATGTCTACTCGGCCGGCATCGTGCTCTACGAGATGCTCACCGGTCAGGTGCCCTACGACGGCGCCGACCCGGTCGAGGTCGCCTGGCAGCACGTCGACAACGACGTCCCGCCCCCGTCGCGGACCGTTCCCGGCCTGCCCCGGCCGCTCGACGAGCTGGTCGCCCGGGCCACCCGGCGCAACCCGTCCGAGCGCCCGACCGACGCCGGCCGGCTGCTGACCGAGGTCCAGGCGGTCCGGGACGGCCTGGGCGCGATCAACCTGCAGACCGCGATGATGCCGCAGGTTCCCGGCCGTCCCCCGGTCGCGGACGCGACGACGATCGTGCCGACCGTCCCGGCCGCCGACGCGACCGCGCTGGTCCCACCGGTCCCGGGCGGTTACCACCAGCAGGGTGGCCAGCGCCCGTCCTGGGCGCGGCTGCCCGAGCAGGGCGGCCCGGCCCGCACCACGGCGTACGGGCGGGGCGCCGCCGATCCGCACGGTGGCGAGGGCTTCTTCGCCGACCGGCGCCGGGTCACCCTGGTGTCGTTGCTCGCGGTGATCGCGCTCGTCGTGATCGGCAGCACCTGGTGGGTCACGTCGGGGCGCTACACCGACGCGCCCGCCCTGGTCGGCCTGCCCAAGGCCAACGCCGAGGCGGCCGCGAAGGCGGCCGGCTTCGGCATCATCTACGCCGACCCCGGGCAGTACAGCTCGACCGTCCCGGCGGACTCGGTGATCAGCCAGGACCCGGGCCCCGGCGAGAAGGTGGTGAAGGGCGACACGCTCACCCTGACCATGTCGCTCGGCGTCGAGCAGCACCCGGTGCCCGACGTGGCCGGGCAGGAGGCGGCCGCGGCCAAGGCCTCGATCGAGCAGCTCGGCCTGAAGTACAAGGAGGCCAAGGGCGCCTACAGCGACACCGTGCCGGAGGGCGTGGTCATCTCCACGAACCCGAAGGTCGGCACCGAGCTGAAGCCCGGCGACACGGTCACCGTGACGCTGAGCAAGGGCCGCGCGCCGATCACGGTGCCGAACCTGGTCGGGCTGAACATCAACGACGCCCGCGCCCAGCTGCAGAAGGCCGGGCTGACCGCGCTCGAGCGGACCAAGGACAGCGACCAGCCGGCCGACCAGGTCCTCGCGCAGACCCCGAAGGCGGGCACCGGCGTGGAGAAGAACGCGGAGATCACCCTCGACGTGAGCAAGGGCCCGCCGCTGGTCACGATTCCGGACCTGAACAACCACGCGTGCGGTGAGGCGGAGAACACGTTGAAGGGCCTCGGCCTGCAGGTCCAGGTGAACAACCTGAACCCGCTCAACCCGAACTCCGCTGTCCACCAGCAGAACCCGGGTGCGAACTCGCAGGTCCAGCCCGGCAGTGGAGCGCAGATCACGTGCTTCTAGACCGCCGGATCGGGTCACACACGAAGACGTCGGGCGGGCTGGCCAAGGCCGCCCTCCCGTACGTCGACGCCGCCGGGTCGGAGACGCTGCAGGTGTACGTCTCCAACTCGCGCGGCTGGGCGCTGCCGCCCGGCGACCCCAAGCAGGACACGCTGTTCCGCGACGGGATCGGCGAGCGTGAGCTGCCCGCGTACATCCATGCCTCTCTTCTGGTGAATCTCGGGTCGCCGACCGAGCTCACGGTGGAGCGCTCGATCGCCACGCTGGAACACGCCCTGCGGCGCGGCAAGGCGATCGGCGCGACCGCGGTCGTCTACCACGCCGGCAGCTCGGTCGACGAGGCGCACGCCGAGAAGGCCATGCATCAGCTGCACGAGCAGCTGCTGCC
>KL571309.1:10417-10805 GCA_000715855.1 Actinoplanes liguriensis | reverse complement strand
CAGAGATGTGTATAAGAGACAGGCCGCTCACCCGCAACGTTCCGCCGGGCGCACGGTCGACCGCGGTGCGCGGCGTGCCCGGCGGGAACGGAAGCTCGGCGATGAACCCGCGGCCCACCAGCTGGTCGGCCGAGACCGCGTCGGCGACGGTCAGGATCCGCGCCGCGGGCACACCCGCCGCCGACAGGATCCGCTCCCACTCGAGGGCCGGCCGGTGCCGCAGCGCCTCGTTGAGCTGGTCGTTGAGGGCGTGGCGGTTCTTCTTGCGCGCCTCCCGCTCGGCGAAGTCGGGGTGGGTGATCAGGTCGGGGCGCCCGACGAGCCGGCACAGGGTCTCGTACTGCTCCTGCCGGTTCGCCGCGATGTTCAGCGGCTGTCTCTTATACAC
>KL571309.1:8909-10195 GCA_000715855.1 Actinoplanes liguriensis | reverse complement strand
GCGGGCCGTCCGCGGCGTCGAAGGTCCCGGACGGCGCGGCGGTCGCGTTCTGATCACCCATCGGCTCCGGCTCGACCCCGCTGACCAGGTAGTTGGAGACGGCCCAGCCCATCGCGGACAGCGACGCCTCCAGCATGGACACGTCCAGGCAGCGCCCCTGACCGTCGGTGCGGCGCCCGGCCAGCGCCGCGGTGATGGCCAGCGCGGCGCTGAGCCCGCCGACGGTGTCGGCGACCGGGAAGCCGACCCGCAGCGGAACGGTGTCCGGGGTGCCGGTGATGCTCATCATCCCGGACAGGCCCTGAATGATCTGGTCGTAGGCCGGGGCCTGGCTCATCGGCCCGTGCTGGCCGAAACCGCTGATCGCACAGTAGACGAGCCCCGGGTTGAGTGCCCGCAGCCGGTCCCAGCCGAATCCGATCCGGGCGAGCACGCCGGCCCGGAAGTTCTCGACCAGCACGTCGGCGTGCGTCACGAGCTCGGAGAAGGTCGCCCGGCCGGCGTCGTCCTTGAGGTCGATCTCGATCGACTTCTTGCCGGCGTTCTGGGCCAGGAACGACGCGCCGAGCCCGGAACGGTTGAGCTCCGGGTCCGGCCCCAGCCGCCGGGCGAGATCACCGCGGCCGGGCACCTCGATCTTGATGACCTCGGCGCCCAGCAGCATGAGGTGGTACGTGCAGTAGGGCCCGGCGAGGACGTTGGTGAGGTCGAGGACGCGGACACCGTCGAGCGGCCGATCCTGCATGCGCGTTTCTCCTTCCGATGTCCCCGGCCGGATCGGATGGGTCCGGGCCGGGGGTTAGAACGACGAGCCCAGCGGGTGATCGAAGCCGCGCTCGTTCATCTGTGCCGCCGCGGCGAGCAGGACCTGGGTGAACCTGGCGACGCGTTCGTCGGTGAACCGGACCGTCGGCCCGCTCAGGGTCAGCGCCGCCACCACCGTCCCGGAGCGGCCCAGGATCGGCACGGCAACGGCGGACAGCCCCGCGTCCCGCTCGCCGTGGCTGACCGCGTAGCCCTGCTGGGCGGCCTGGTCGATCCACGTGCGCAGCTGAGCCGCGTGCTCCACGCCGCCCGGCGACGAGCGGGCCACCCGCTCCAGCAGCGCGGGCGAGGCGCCGCGCAGCAGCACCTTCGCCGAGGCGCCGGCCCACAGTGGCAGCTCGTCGCCGACCCGCACGACGTGCCGCAGGGCCTGCGGGCTCTCCTGCTGGGCGATGCAGATCCGGACGATGTCACGGGCGACGTAGACGTTGACCGTCTCGCGCTCTGTCTCTTATACACAT
>KL571309.1:621-8720 GCA_000715855.1 Actinoplanes liguriensis | reverse complement strand
CCCGCATCAGCCGCTGGGTCTCCGGGGGCAGCTCCCAGCCGCGTTTGGCCAGGTGCGCCCACCGCCACAGGCCGGGGCCCGCCATGTAACCGGAGTTCGTCGCCCACAGCAACCCGCTCTGCTCGAGCGTCTGCACGATCCGGATCACCGTCGTCTTGGCCAGCCCGGTCGCCGCCACGATGTCGCGGATGGCGATCAGCGGCCGGTCCTCGGTCAGCAGCGAGAGGACGTCGAGGGCCCGTTGGATGCTGCGGACGCCCTGACCGTCGGACGTCTCCTCGCCGGTGGCCTTGCGGCTGCTCACGGATGGCACGGTGGCTCTCTCCCTCTGTCGCGTCGCGGCCGCGTCACCGTGGCCCGACGCCGCCGCGACGTGCGGCGGTGGTGTCCCGGACACCGAAGATTCTGCCGTCCCGGCAATGAGGACATCTGCTCGTAACTTTTCGACCTTGCCTCTTGCCTTCGCCCGGCGGCCAACCGTACGTTACACCCAAGTCCGCACAGCGGTCCAGATAGACCGCAAGTGGTCCACTTGACGGACCAAGGAGGTAAGGATGCTCGACGCGATCCTCGAAACCGCGCCGGGGTCGGTGGTTTCCGTACCGGCACTGCTCGGCGGGAAGTGGATCGGCGACGGACCGTCGGCCGAGCGCGTCGGGCCGTACACCCGCACGGTCGTCAGCCGTACCCGGGTGGCCGGGCCGGACGACGCCCGCCAGGCCGCGGAGTACGCGAAGGCGAGCGCCCGGACGGTGGCGCGGCTGGCGCCGGCCACCCGGGCGACGATCCTGGAACGCGCCGCCGAGCTGGCCACCGCGCACCGCGAGACGATCGCCCGCCTCATCGCGCTGGAGCTGGGCAAGCCACTGAAGGACGGCCTCGGCGAAATGGACCGGGTCGCCGACACGTTCGCGGTCTGCGCGGCCGAGGCCCGGCAGATCGGCGGGGACGTGCTGCCGGTCGCGGGCTGGGCCCGCGGGGTCGGCAACACCGTGCTGACCTATCGCGCGCCGGCCGGGGTCGCCCTGGCCATCACCCCGTTCAACGCCCCGGCGAACCTGCTCGCGCACAAACTGGGCGCCTCCTTCGCGGCCGGCAACAGCACCATCGTCAAAGCGCCGCCGCAGGCTCCCGCGGTCTCCGCCGCGATCGTCGCCGTCCTGCTCGCCGCGGGCGCGCCGGTGGAGTCGGTGCAACTGCTGCACGGCGGTGGCGACGTCGGTGCCGCACTGTGCGCCGCCCCCGAGGTCGCGGTGATCAGCTTCACCGGCAGCGCCGAGACCGGGGCCGCCGTCGCCCGGGCGGCCGGCGCCAAACGGCTCGTCCTGGAACTGGGCGGCAACGCCGCGACGATCGTCTGCGACGACGCCGACCTGGCCGCCGCGGCCCGGGTGTGCGCCCGCACCGGCTACACGAACTCCGGCCAGAGTTGCATCTCCGTCCAGCGGGTCTACGTCCAGCGGCCCCGCTTCGAGGAGTTCGTCGAGGTGCTCACCGCCGAGGTCGCGACCCTGCGCGTCGGCGACCCGCTCGACCCCCGGACCGACGTCGGGTCGATGGTGGACGACCAGGCGGCCGAGCGGGTGCTGAGCTGGGCCACCGAGGCGGCGAGCGGCGGCGCGCGGATCACCGTCGGCGGCAGCCGGGACGGGGCCACGCTCACACCGACCGTGGTCGCCGACCCGCCGCCCGACGCCTCCGTGGTGACCCGGGAGGTCTTCGGGGCGCTGGTCACCGTGCTGCCGTTCGACGACTTCGACGAGGTCCTGCAGACCTGCAACAACAGCCGGTTCGGGCTGCAGGCCGGCCTGTTCACCACCGACATCAGGCGCGTCTTCACCGCGTGGCGCGAGCTCGAGGTGGGCGGCCTGATCGTGAACGGCTCGTCGAACTTCCGGCTCGACCACATTCCGTTCGGCGGGGTGAAGGACTCCGGCTTCGGCCGGGAGTCACCGCGTCACATGATCGAGGACTACACGGTGGTCAAGACGCTGATGCTGCGGGACGTGACGATCTGGGGAGACAACTGATGACCGAGCCCACCACCTCGCGCACCGGCGCCGACGCGCTCGTCGCCCAACTGGCCGACTACGGTGTCGAGTACATCTTCGGCACCTGCGGCCACACCAACATCGCGCTGCTGGACGCGATCGGCCGTAGCTCGATCAGGTTCGTCATCGCCCGGCACGAGCAGACCGCCGCGCACGCCGCCGACGGCTACGCCCGCGCCACCGGCAAGCCCGGCGTGGTGCTCATGCACGTCGGCCCGGGAATGATGAACGCGGTCACCGGCGTGGCCACCGCCGCCCTCGACTCGGTGCCGTTGATCGCCATCTCCGGCGACATCCCGTCGTACATGTACGGCCGGCACCCCCACCAGGAAGTCAACCTGCACGCCGACGCCGACCAGACGGCGATCTACCGCCCGTTCGTCAAACGCGCCTGGCAGGTGCACCGCGTCGAGGACCTGACCCGGTTCACCGAGCGTGCCTTCTGGACCGCCACCTCGGGCCGGCCCGGCGCCGTGCTGCTCAACGTGCCGATGGACCTGTTCTCCCGCACGCTGCCGGACACCGTGCCGGAGTATCCGCTGCCGCAGACGCGCAATCGCCCCGACCTGGCCGCGGCCGACGCCGACGTGATCGCCGCCGCACCTGTCTCTTATACACCCACTGATCTACCTCGGTGGCGGGCTCGGCGGCCCGGACGGGCGCCGGGCGCTGCGCGAACTCGCCGAGCACCTGGACATCCCGGTGGCGCACTCGCTGATGGCCAAGGGTGCCCTGCCCGACGAGCATCCCCTCGTCATGGGCATGACCGGCTTCTGGGGCCTGGCCGAGACCAACGCCTACGCCCGCGACGCCGACCTGGTCCTGGCGATCGGCACCCGGTTCGCCGAGACCGACGCCAGCTCCTGGGATCCGGACTACACCTGGCGGTTCCCGCCGAGCCGGCTGATCCAGATCGACATCGACCCCGCCGAGATCGGCCGCAACTACCCGGTGGAGATCGGTGTCGTCGCCGACGCCCACCTCGCGGTGGCGAAGATCCTTTCCGCGGTACGTCGTCAGCAGCCCGACGGCAGCGACCGGCCCGAGCTGCGCGAGCAGATCCGGACGGCCCGTTCCGAGCTGTTCGCGGCCAGCGCCGCCCGCGGCCGCAGCGACCAGTTCCCGCTACGCCCGGAGCGGATCCTCGCCGACGTACGCGCGAATCTGCCCGACGACGCGGTGCTGGTCACCGACGTCGGCTGGAACAAGAACGGGGTGGCCCAGTGCTACCCGCTGCCGGAGAGCGGCCGGTTCATCACCCCCGGCGGCGCCTCCACGATGGGCTTCGGCCCGGCCGCCGCGCTGGGCGTGCAGATCGCCGACCGGGACCGGGTGGTGGTCGCGCTGATCGGCGACGGCGGCATGAGCGCTCAACTGCCGGCCGTGCCCCTCGCGGTCGAGCAGGGCCTGCCGGTGATCTTCCTGGTGATGAACAACCGGGCCCACGGCACGATCTCCGACCTGCAGGCCAACGCGTTCGGCCGCAGCTACGGCTGTGACTTCGTCGACCCGGACGGCAATCCGTACAGCCCCGATTTCGCCGCCCTGGGCCGTGCCTGCGGCGCCGACGGCTACGACGTCGCCGAACCGGGCGACCTCGGCGCCGCGCTCAAGTCGGCCGTGGAACGCCGCCGCCCCGCGGTGATCGACGTGCCGATGGTCAACGAACCGGTCCCCACCCCCGGCCACTGGAACATCAAAGACATCTACCAGGGCCTTTTCGAATAAACCATTGATTGAGGTGACACGCACATGTTCCGACGACGCGCCACCGCCATATCCGCCATCGCCGTGTTCTCCGTGATCCTCGCCGGGTGCAGCGCTCCCGGCTCGGACAAGAAGTCCTCCGGAGACGACTCCGGGCCCATCAAGATCGCACTCGTGGACGCGCAGAGCGGCCAGCTCAGCTCGCTCGGCGCCTGGGAGCTCAAGGGCGCCCGGCTGGCCATCGACGAGTGGAACGCCGCCGGCGGCATCAACGGCCGCCAGATCGAGCTGGGCGTCTTCGACGACCAGGGCGACCCGACCACCGGCACCAACCTGGCCCGCAAGATCGACAGCGAGGGATACGTCGCCATGATCGGCACCGCGGAGAGCGCGGTGACCATCGCCATGGCGCCGATCCTCAAGCAGGCCGAGATCCCCAACATCACCTCCGGCCAGTCGCCGGGCCTGGTCGCGGCCGGCAGCGAGTTCCTCTTCCTCAACGGACCGACCAGCACCACCTACGACGAGACCCTGGCCAAGCACATCGTGGACCAGCAGGGCATCAAGAGCATCGCGATGATCAGCAACAACGGCTCGTACGGCAAGGGCGAGCACGACGCGTTCCTCAAGGCCCTGCAGAGCCGCAGCGTCACCCCGGTCGCCGACCAGGTCGTCACCACCGACCAGAAGGACTTCAGCGCGGTGCTCACCGGCATCCGGCAGAAGAACCCCAAGGTCATCTTCCTGGGCGCCGAGGAGGTCGAGTCCGGCCTGATCGTCAAGCAGGCCCGCGACCTGGGCATCACCGCGACCTTCGCCGGCGCCGCGCCGCAGGGCACCCCGGTCTTCCTGGACACCGCCGGCGCCAAGAACGCCGAGGGCACCATCGTCAGCTCGCCCTACCTGGGCAACGAGACCAGCGACGCCTCGAAGAAGTTCGCCGCCGCCTACAAGGCCAAGTACAACGAGGAGGCCGAGCTGCACGGCGCCAAGGCCTACGACGGCACGCAGATCATGCTGACCGCCCTCAAGACCAGCAACGTTGCCTCCGGCAAGGCGCTCGCCGACGCCATCCGCGCCACCAAGTACCAGGGGCTGCTGGGCGACTTCGCGTTCGACACCACCGGTGTCGGCATCTCCGCGACCGCGATCGGCACCATCCAGAACGGCAAACTCGTCGCCGCTGCAGGCTGACCGTGTGCTCCCGGCGCCGGCGCGCCGGGAGCCACCCATCCAAGGAGAACCATGCAGATATTTCTGCAGACGATCATCGGCGGGGTCAGTCTCGGCGCCGTGTACGCCCTGGTGGCGTTGGGATTCTCCCTCGTCTACCGCACCATGGGTCTGGTCAACTTCGCCCACGGCAACGTGGTGACCGTCGGCGCCTACCTCGCGTCCACCTTCTACCTGTCCAGCAAACTGCCGTTCGCGCTGGCCATGCTCGTCGCGATCGCCGTCACCGGCCTGATCGGCCTGATCATCGAGCGGGTCCTGCGGCCGCTGGAGAACCGCGACTTCGACCTGATGCTGATCGGCACCATCGGCTTCGGCATCGTCCTGGACGCCCTGGTCATCATGATCTGGGGCGCCACCGGCCGGGCCGTGCCGTCCCCGGTGCCGGCCGCCCCGATCGACCTGTTCGGGGTGCGCATCCGCACCTACGACCTGGTGGTGCTCGCCATCGCCGCCGCCGCGACGATCCTGCTGGTGCTCTTCCTGTCCCGGACCAAGCGCGGCGCCGCCATGCAGGCCGTCGCCATGGACCACGAGGCGGCCACCGCGGTCGGCATCCACGTCGGCCGCAGCAACGCGATCGCCTTCATGATCGGCGCCGGCCTGGCCGCGCTGGCCGGCGGACTGGTCGGCCCGCTGCTCTACGTCAGCCCGGCCCTCGGCGGCACCCTGGGCATCAAGGGGTTCGCCGCCGCGATCCTCGGCGGCTTCGGCAGCATCCCCGGCGCGATCGTCGGGGGCCTGGCCATCGGCATCCTCGACTCCTTCACCGCCGGGCACTTCCAGGGCTACTCCGAGCTGGTCACCTTCCTCGTCTTCACGGTGATCATCATGGTGCGCCCGACCGGCATCTTCGGCGAACGGACGGTGAACCGCGCGTGAGAACGAAGCTCGTGGTGGGCGCGGCGCTCGCCCTCGCCGCCTGGCTCCTCCCGTACGGGCTCGACTCGTACGCCATCCACGTCGTCAACGTCATCCTGATCTTCGCGGTGCTCGCCGTCGGCCTCGGCCTGTGCATGGGCGTCGCCGGTCAGGTGAACCTGGCCCAGGTCGCGTTCTTCGGCGTCGGCGCCTACGCCACCGCCATCCTCACCACCCACAGCGGCCTGGGCTTCTGGGTCTCCGGGGTGCTGGCGTTGGCCGCCACCGTCCTGGTCGGCCTGGTCGTGGGCACTCCGGCCCTGCGGGTGCAGTCGCACTACCTGGGCATCGTGACCCTCGGGCTGGCCCTGGCCTTCACCAACTGGGTCACCAACGCGCAGATCAGCGGCGGGGCCGAGGGCATCTCGGCGATCCCGGTGCCCACCCTGCCCGGCGTCGACCTGTCCAACGAGTACCTCTACTACTACCTCGAGCTGATCGTCTTCGTGCTCGCGCTCGCGTTCGGCCTGTTCGTGGTGCGGACCGGTCTGGGCCGCCGGCTACGGGCGATGCGCGACGACTCCCTGGCCGCGGGCGCCCTCGGCGCGGAGGTGCCGCTGCTGCGGATGACCGCCTTCCTGCTGGCCAGCGTGTACGGGGGAGTGGCCGGTGTGCTCTACGCCGGCCTGATCCGCTACGTCGCGCCGGAGTCGTTCGGCATCGCCAACATGTTCCTGCTGCTCGGCATGGTGATCATCGGCGGCCGGCAGAGCCTGATCGGCTGCGTGGTCGGGGCGGTCAGCCTCTACCTGGTTCGCGAATGGCTGTCCGACCACCCCACGATCGCCCAGCTCGCGTACGGCGCCGTCGTCGTCCTCGTGGTGGTCTTCGCGCCGACCGGTCTCGCCGGGCTCCCGGCCCGATTCCGTGACCTGTTGCGACGCCGGCGCGGCCGGTCCGGCACCGCCGCGCGCCTGGCGCCGTTCCGGCCCTACACCGAGCCGGCCGAGCCCAGCACCGGGACGGGAGCGCCGATCCTGGCCATCTCACGCGTGACCATGCGTTTCCGCGGGCTCAAGGCGCTCGACGACGTGTCGCTCACCGTCGGCCGCGGCGAGATCCGTGGCGTGGTCGGGCCGAACGGCTCCGGCAAGACCACCCTGTTCAACGTGATCAGCGGCCTCTACCGGCCGACCGGCGGACGGGTGGAGTTCCTCGGCACGGACCTGACCGGGAGCAGCCCGTACCGGCTGGCCCGCGCGGGCATGTCCCGGACCTTCCAGAACCTGCGCCTGTTCGGCGACCTCACCGTCGAGGAGAACATCCTCGTCGCGCTGGACCGCAGCCGTACCCTCGGGGCCTGGCGCTACCTGCTCGGCCCCATCGCCGTCCTGCGACAGGACCGGGACCTGCACCGGCGCGCCCGTGACGTGCTCGACCAGTACGGGCTCACCGAGTTCGCCGGCCTCGCCCCGAAATCCCTGCCGTACGGGATCCAGCGACGCGTCGAGATCGCCCGTGCGGTGGCCGCCGCACCGTCGCTGCTGCTGCTGGACGAACCCGCGGCCGGGCTCAACGGCGAAGAGGTACGCCAGCTCAGCGAGATCGTCCGGTCGATCCGGGACAGCGGCATCACGGTCATCATCATCGAGCACAACATGGGACTGGTCATGTCGTTGTGCGAGCGGATCACGGTGCTGGCCAGCGGGCGCATCATCGCCGAGGGTGAACCGGCCGAGGTGGCGAGCACGCCCGCGGTCATCGAGGCCTACCTCGGTGACTCGATGGACTCCGACGACCTGCCATCCATCCCGGAGGTGACCAAGTGACCGCCGTGTCCGAGCAGGCGACCACGACCGGACAGACGCTGACGGTCGAGGGACTGACCGTCCACTACAGCGGCGTCTGCGCCGTACGCGAAATCAGTTTTTCGGTCCCGGCGGGTGAGGCCATCGGGGTGATCGGCGCCAACGGGGCCGGCAAGAGCTCCACCCTGAAGGCGGTCATGGGCCTGGTCCAGCGACAGGTCGGCACGCTGCGCTTCGGCGACGTCGACCTGAGCCGGGTGCCGGCCCGCGCGATGGTCCGGCACGGCATCGGTTACGTCCCGGAGGGCCGGCACGTCTTCACCGGGCTGCCGGTGGAGAAGAACCTGCTGCTCGGCGCGTACGCCCGCAAGTGGAACGCCGACACCCGTGCCGCCCTCGCCGAGATGTACGAGCTGTTCCCGGTCTGTCTCTTATACAC
>KL571309.1:0-381 GCA_000715855.1 Actinoplanes liguriensis | reverse complement strand
GTCCCGGCCGAAACTGCTGCTGCTCGACGAGCCGTCGATGGGCCTGTCGCCGAAACTGGTCGAGGACATCCTGGCCGTGCTGCTGCGCCTGCGCGGGGAGGGCATGAGCCTGCTGCTGGTCGAGCAGAACGCCAAGCTGACCTTCGAGGCGACCAGCAGTTGCCTGGTGGTGGAGAACGGCGAGGTGGCGATGAGCGGCACCTCGGAACGGCTGCGCCACGACCCCCAGGTGCGGCGTATCTACCTCGGACTGTGACGATGCTGCTCGCGGAGCCGCTGCGGGTCGGCCGGCACGAGCTGCGCAACCGGGTGGTCAGCCCGCCGATGGAGCGCAACTACGGCACCATGGACGGACGGGTCACCGGCCGTTACGCGCCTATC
>KL571308.1:100119-101667 GCA_000715855.1 Actinoplanes liguriensis | reverse complement strand
ATCGCCGTCTGCATGTTCTTCGAGATGTCCTTGAGCGGGACGTCGCTGCGGAACTCGTCGTGGAACTGCGACAGCAATGTCTTGCCGTCCGAGGCATAGACCCTGGTGACCTGGGGGGAGCTGAAGTCCTTGAGCTCACTGGGGAGGTTGGCGAACGACGTCCCGCCGGCTTTCGCGGCGAGACCAGACATCGCCGCTGCGGGGAAGGCAGCCGCAGCCACTACCACCCCGGCCATGAGACCGCATGCCAGAAGCGAGCTCACCTTTGTGAAGTTGTTTCGCACATCAGTTAGACGCATGAGGGGGTGCCCCGGTTAGTCCTTCGACGAGAAGTGTGACGGTCGTCATGCAGTCGGCCCGGCCGTGGAAGACCGGACCAACCGCGCATTCAACTACAGACTCGCAAACCAGTGCGCGATCTGCGAAACCGCCAGCAACTCCGAGCCCTCATGCACCATACCGCTGTAGTCTGTGTCGACTCCGACGTCCACCGCCGGAGCCCGCACACCGCGGCTGGCGAAGGAGTTTCGGCAGGCCACCGTGTTGCCGTTGACGGCCTGCTCGTCGCCGGGGCTGAAGTACAACCGGATCGGCACCCGCGGCGCCCACTCGCAGACACTGTCCGCCTCACGCAGCGCCGCCGCGAACCTCGGGGTCGGCCGCTGCAGCAGCGCCCGCCCCTCGTCGGTGAGCAACTCGTCCACCGACGAGGGCACCCCGGCGAGCACCTCCGGCCCGGGATGGCTCGCGTCGAACAGGTCGCCGATCGCGACATAGTCCGGCTTGAAGACGTCCCGCGGATCCGGATAGATGTCGTGCAGGCGGTCGTAGGACGTCAGCAGATACGCCATGTACGCCGCCGCCAGCCTCGGCTGCACCTCGGGCGTGAACACGGCCGGGATCTCCACCCGGCGCATCGCGTAGGCCCCGCTGACCGGCGCCACCGCCGCGATCCGGAACCACGGATCGGTCCCGTCCTGCAGCGCCCGTGCCAGCCCCAGGGCGGCCGAGGCGCCCTGGGAGAACCCGGAGGCGTAGACCTCGTGATCCAGACCGATCCCCTGCCGGGCGGTGAACACCCGGGCCGCCCGCAGCAGGTCGAGCGAGGCACTGGTCTCGCTCGGCACGTCCATCCACGGGTGCGGACCGGTGCCGGCGCCGAGCCCCAGGTAATCGGGGGCGACCGCGGCGAACCCGGTGGACGCGAACTCGATCGCGGGCCCGGTCAGGAACGTGTCGTCGGCGACGGACGGGGCGTCCCCGCGATACACCGACGTGCCGTGCCCGAACGACACTGTCCGCAGATGACGGGCGTTGTTGAGCGGAAGCACGAGCAGCCCGCCGGCGACGGCCGGCTGTCCCTGCGGGTCGATGGTGCGGTAGACGAGGCGGTGCAGCCTCACGCCGTACCGCGAGATCGGGTGTGAAAAGCCGCCGGCGGTGAGCAGATCGCCGACCTGGGCGGGGGAGTCGTAGGTCGCGACGGGCGTGACCGAGACGAGTGAACCCCTCAGGGATGATGGTGCGCCGGCCGTGGCCGGCGTGCTG
>KL571308.1:96205-99880 GCA_000715855.1 Actinoplanes liguriensis | reverse complement strand
GTATAAGAGACAGGCCGTGAGCAGCGCTGCCGCGGTGATTCGTCGAAGCGTCCTCATGGGAATGACGCTAGGGATCGGGCGGGTCCGCAACGATCCTGCAGGCGTTAGTCTCCGGGGTGGTGACAGCACTACTCCGGATTCCGGAAGACCGCCCGGACCAGGGCGATCAGGGCTCGGGTGGCCGCGCCCGGCGCCCGGTCCGCGGGGATCGCCAGCGACATCGGCCACTGCAGGTCGGCGCCGGTCACCTCCAGGACCGCCACCCCGGTCACCCCCTGCAGCACGAAGTCGGGCAGCAGCGCGATGCCGAGCCCGTGCTCCGCGTAGCCGGGGCCGGTGCCGATGTCGCTGATCTCGATCGTGACCCGGCGCCGGACGCCTGCCGCGGCGAACGCCCGGTCGGCGAGTGTACGGTTGCCGAACCCGACCGGCGAGTCGATGAATTCCATCCCGCCCAGCTCGGTGATCGGCACGGTGGCGCGCCCGGCGAGCGGGTGATCGGCCGGCACCACCAGGCGCAGCTGGGCGGAGGTCAGGTCGATCAGCCGGATGCCGGGCGGCGGCGGGCCCGGCAGTGACACGAATGCCAGGTCGAGCCGGTGATCGGTGAGCCGCTCGACAAGACCCAGCGAGCCGGACGGCGCCGCGGTGGTCTGCAGCAGCACGTCCGGGTGGCGGCGGTGGTACTCGCCGAGCAGCGCCGGCAGGTCGAGCAGCCGGATCGAGGTGAGCACGCCGAGGCGCAGGGTCCCGCGCAGGCCGCCGCGCACCTCGTCGACCGCGTCCCGGGCGTCGCGCGCCGCGTCGAGGGCGATCCGCGCACGCGGCAGCAGGGCCGTGCCGGCGTCGGTGAGCAGCACCCGCTTGGCGTTGCGGTCCAGCAGCTGGGCGCCGAGCTCGCGCTCCAGGGCCTTGATCGCCGCGGAGACCGCGGACTGCACGACGTGCAGGCGGACGGCGGCGCGGGAGAAGTGCTGCTCCTCGGCGACCGCGACGAAGTACTCCAGCTGGCGCAGCTCCATCCAGCAAGTATCACCGTTCTTGATGATCGTCTTCAAATTGTTTCGTTGGACGTGATGCTTGCAGGCGCGCAAGGTGAGGGCATGAATGTTCTGGCTCCTGCTCCGCGTCTCACCGAAGCACCTGTGAAGACCCGGCACGGCGCCGGGTTCTGGATGATCGCCGCCGCGTTCCTGATCGCGATGGCGTTCTCCACCGTCCCGACCCCGCTCTACCCGCTCTACGTCGCGCGGGACGGTTTCTCCACCTTCACCGTCACCATCGTCTTCGCCGTCTACGCCGTCGGCGTCGTGATCAGCCTGCTGCTCGCCGGCCACGTCTCCGACTGGGTCGGCCGCAAGAAGATCCTGATCCCCGCGCTGGGGTTGGAACTGGTTGCCGCGGTGCTGTTCCTCACCGGCACGTCCCTGCCGGTGCTGCTGGGCGCGCGCTTCGTGACCGGCCTCGGCGTCGGCATGATCACCGCGACGGCGACCGCCTACCTGCATGAACTGCACGCGGCGCATCGGCCGGGGGCGTCCCGGCAGCGCTTCGAGGTGATCTCCACCGCGGCCAACACCGGCGGGCTCGGCGCCGGGGCGCTGGTGGCCGGCCTGCTTTCGACGTACGTCGTCTCGCCGCTCCGCACGCCGTAGTGGAGGAGCGGCTGGTCAAGCCCGCCTACCGCCCGCAGAAGGTCAGCGCCGACCGGGCCGTCGTCGGCTACCTGTCCGCCGGGTTCGCCGCGTTCGCCGTCTTCGGCCTGTTCACCTCGGTCGCGCCCGGTTTCGTGGCCGGCACCCTGCATCACTCGTCCCGCACCCTCGCCGGCGCGCTGGTCTTCGCCGTCTTCGGCGCCGCGGCCGTCGTGCAGGCCCTCACCGGCCGGCTCTCCGCCTCCGCGAAGCTCATGCTGGGCCTCAGCGCGCAGGCCGCCGGCGTGCTGGTCCTGCTGGCCGGCATGTACCTGGCCAGCCTGCCGGTCTTCGTCCTCGGCGGCGTGATCGTCGGCATCGGCGCGGGCACACTGCTGAAGGTCGCGATCGGGACCGTCACCGTCCTCGCCGCCCCGGAACGTCGCGGGGAAGCGCTCGCCGGACTGTTTTTGATCGGCTACCTCGGGCTGACGCTGCCGGTGATCGGTCTAGGACTCGCCACCCAGGCGTTCACCGTCCTCGCGGCGATGACCGGGTTCGTGATCCTGATGCTGGCCCTGCTCGGCGCGGTCACCGCGATGACCGTCCGCCGCGCCGCCTGATCTCTTCCGGCCACGCTCCTCGGCCCTGTCTCTTATAGCTGGGCCGCCGGACGCCTTGATTCGCGCGCCCGGACGCCCGCCGCACAACCGGTGCCACGATCGACGCCGGGCGGCGGTTTCACGACGTGATGGTGGTTATGACGCGTTTCCCGACGGTGTGCCCGGTGGCCAGATCGATGTAGGCGCGAACGCCCTCTTCGAGCGGATAGCGCGCCGCAATGACCGGCCGCAAACCGTCGGCAGCCACGTCGCTCATGGTGCCCAGGGTCGCGTTCGTGTCCAGGATCAACTGGTACGAGACGTCGTCCCGGCCGATCCATTCCGGTCGCGGCGGCGGGAACGTCACCGTGTAGAGCCGCCCGCCGGGGCGCAGCGCGGCCGCGATCGGCGCGAGGGAGGTGCCCGGCACCGCGAAGTTGACCGCCACGTCGACGCCCTCGGGGTAGTCGCCGTAGCCGACCACCTCCGTCGCGCCCAACTCCCGCAGCAACTCGGCGTCACCCGGCCGGCCGGTGGCGACAACCGTTGCCTTCGCGGCACGGAGCAGCGGGATCAGCACGGTTCCCATGCCGCCGGTGGCGCCGACGACCAGCACCGTCTCGCCGGGAGCGACCGCCGCGGTGATCGCCACGGCCCGCGCGGTGAGGCCGCTCGTGCCCAGCGCCGCGGCGTCCGCGACCGGCAACTCGGCCGGACGGCGGGCGACGAACGGGGTGCCGGCCTCGATCACGACGTACTCCGCAAGGGTTCCGGTTCCCAGAGACGGCCGATCAGAACCGGCCATCGACCGCATCACCCGCGGTACCGCGTGACCGAAGACCTCGTCACCGGCGGCGAACTCCGTCACGCCGTCGCCGAGCGCCGTGACCGTGCCGGCGAAATCGTTGCCGAGAACGTGCGGGAACGGCAGGTCGATCATGCTGCGAAGGTCACCGCGCGGCAGGGCGAGATCCGCCGGATTCAGCGCGGCGGCGGCCACTCTGACTTGCAGTTGTCCCGGCCCGGGCTCCGGAATCGGCACCTCGGCGAGAATGAACTGATCGGGCGGGCCATAACCGGTCGCTACCACTGCACGCATGGCGGCGAGGCTAGGGACGGCCGAATCGGACGGTCAACCGATTAATAGCTGGAGACCCATTTCTGCTCGATCCGCCACGTGCACGTCCGGAGCCGGACCCGGCCGTTGCGCTCCTCGGTGAGGCACGGCCCGTACTGACCGTTGCGAATCTCCTCGGCGAACCACCACTCCTGCGCCGGATCGGCGCCGTTGCATGCGGCGACCCGGACGACCGTACCCTCGGCTCGAATGCAGTTCTCGTCGTTGTAGAACTTCCCGGTACTCGCCTGGAACCATTCCTGGCCGGGGTTTCCGCCCTCGCACGGGCGGGTGGTCAGGATCTGTCTCTTATACACATCTC
>KL571308.1:95317-95998 GCA_000715855.1 Actinoplanes liguriensis | reverse complement strand
AGATGTGTATAAGAGACAGACCAGGAACCGGGTGATTCGACGCATAAGCATTCACTCTACGAATTCACCCGCGCATCCCGCAGGGGAATGCAGACGGAAGAGGGGCAGGCAAAGAAGCCCACCCCATTTCCCGTACGCCGTCAGCAGGTCACTTCTTGGCGGCCGGAGCGGCGCTCTCCGCACCCGCGTCGTCCGCCGCGCCCTGCTCGTCCTGCCCGGCCGCGTCGTCCCCGGCAGCGCCCTGGTCGTCGGCCGCACCCTGGTCGTCCGCCGCACCCTGGTCGTCAGCGGCGCCCTGGTCGTCAGCGCCGGCGCCGGCCGCCACGACAGCCTTGGCGTCGGCGAGCGCCAGGCACGCCTGCAGCAGGCTCGCCTGAGCGGAGGTCACCGCGGTCGCCGCGGCGTCGTTCGCCGCCGCACCCTGGTCGTCCGCCGCACCCTGGTCGTTCGCCGCACCCTGGTCGTTCGCCGCGCCCTGGTCGTCGGCCGCGCCCTGGTCATCAGCCGCGCCCTGATCGTCGGCTGCGCCCTGGTCGTCGGCTGCGCCCGCCTCCTTGGCCTTCCCGGCGCCCTTCAACGACTTGAGGTACTTCTTCGTCAGCTTCTTGTTGTCGGCCTTGTTCTCCGCGGCGCTCTGATCCGCGGCCTCGCCCGCCTGCTCACCCTGTCTCTTATACACAT
>KL571308.1:93676-95070 GCA_000715855.1 Actinoplanes liguriensis | reverse complement strand
AGTCACACGCCGCCTCCAGAGCCTGCGCCGAAGCCACCGCCGCAGCGCCCGCGTCCTGCGCCTGAACCGGCTGCAACTCCTCGCCGTCACAGACCACACTGCCCGCGTTGACCTGCACAGCCTGGCATTGGGACACGTCGAACTGCTGACCGTCCACGCTCAACAGGCCACCGGCCTTGGACGTGGGCGTCGTGCTCGCATTCGCGAGCTGCAACCCGGCCACGCCGGACACCGCCAGCACCCCCGCGACCACTACCGCGCCGATCGTCTTCCGCCGGTTGCCAGGGTTACGTCGGTACGTGCGCGACCTCATGATCACTCCTCGTCGTTGGACGTCGATGTTCACCGGTTGGGGGGCCATACGGGGCCCGCACGGCGGCCGGTTCAACGCCACTCCGCCACACGACCACTTCGGGAGCGTGGATCATGGGGTGAATCCGCAGGTCAGAGCACTGTTCGAAAAAGCTTGAAAAATTTGCCCGAATCGAGCGATCGAGTGGCGTCCCTCGGCGTTATCGGAAACGGTCAGTGCGCGATGATCGCGTCATGGACCCGGTGGATGCCGCACGCGAGCTCGTCCTCGAACGCTTCCCCCACGCCGACTGGGCCGTGCTGACCGGCAGCGTCGTCACGCACTACCGCACCGCGGGCTCCGATCTGGACATCGTCGTCCTCGACGAGACCGATCCCGGACACCGCGAAAGCCTGCGCCACCGGGGCTGGCCGGTCGAGCTGTTCGTGCACACCCGGGAGAGACTCACCGGATTCCTGGAAAGCGAACGTGCCCAGCGCAAACCGAGCACCCACCGGATGCTCGCCCAGGGCGTCGTCCTGCTCGGCGACCCCGGTGACCTGCCGGCGTGGTGCGCCCGCATCCTCGCCGACGGGCCTGGTCCGCTGACCCGCGAACAGATGGACCGGCTGCGCTACGTGCTGACCGACGGCCTCGACGACCTCCGGCACGCGGTCGATCCGGGCGAACGCACAGTGATTGCGGCCGGCCTCTGGACGGAGGCCGCGGTGGTCGCGCTGTCGGTGGCCGGGCGGTGGGTCAGCTCCGGTAAGTGGTTACTCCGTGAGCTACGCGAACACGACCCGGTATTCGCGGATCGGTGGCTGGCCGCCCGTGAGGCCCCGGCGGCGATCGTCGAAGAAGTGCTGGCTCGGGCAGGCGGACCACTCTTCGACGGCTACCGTGCGTGATTGTCATTCACGGTTGATGGCCCCGCCAACCGCCCGACGGCTGCCGTGAACCGATCCGGCGATATTTCCGGTGGACCACGCACACCCTCAGAAACAGTTCTCACCCCGATGCAAAAATTGCCTTCTTTGGGCTTGACCACCGCCCGGTGACCCCAGTGAACCCGGCGCAATCCCATCTGATCGAGTGCCAC
>KL571308.1:93258-93420 GCA_000715855.1 Actinoplanes liguriensis | reverse complement strand
GAGTCGGGCCGGACGCGTGCAGCTGGGCCGTTTCCGCGACCGCCCGCAGAGGCGATCGACTCAGGGCGAGGCGCAGGGGCAGGCACAGGAACTGACTCCGGGCAAGGCGCGACGGCACGAGGCGACTTCGGGCAAGGAGCCGGAGCTGTCTCTTATACACAT
>KL571308.1:87224-93042 GCA_000715855.1 Actinoplanes liguriensis | reverse complement strand
TGCCAGCCCGCTCAGAGATGTGTATAAGAGACAGAGGGCGAGGCGCATGAGCAGGGACAAGAGCTGGCCCCGGGTAAGACGCCGCGGCAGGGGCAAAGGTCGGATCGGGGCGAGGGGCAGCTGCTGGACCCGGGCGAGGCCCAGGGGGCGGATCCGCCGGCTGCAGCCGGCCAGAAGCCGCCTGCCGCCGCCGATCATCTCTAGCGGTTACAGCCGCCCACGCTTCCGACATGCTCCACCCCAGCCGGACCAACCTCCGCGCATGCCGCTGCCGCAAACCCCAATCGCGATGCCGCTGGTGCTCCCGACGGAATTCCTCCTTCTCCGGCGAATAATTCCGTGCTGCAGTACGGTCCCGCATTCGTGAGACCTCAGACCGGCTGAACAACGACAACTGCGCCATACCTAAATCATCCCACCCCCGGGAAGCCATGTGTAAGCATCCGGGAGCGCTAAAAACATTTACCTCGGCGCGGCACTGAAAAGAATATTTCCGCCAAGCGGAAACGGCGCAATAAAGTGAGTCCTCGACCTCATTTACCGCGATTCGCGCGTCCGCCGGCCCGGCCCGGCCTGGTGCGACCCGGCCCGGCCTGGTGCGACCCGGCCCGGTGCGGTGTGGCGCGGCCTGGCCCGGTGCGGTGCGGTGCGGCCGGTGTGGTGTGGTGTGGTGTGGTGTGGTGCGGCCCGGTCTGGCCCCGGCGCGGCCCAGCGATGATGGTTCGTCGGGAAGGCGCTACAGCCGCATCACTGAGCTCAGCCACAAAGCCGCCCACCCGAGCCGCTGCAACGCCCACCCGATTACACCCGACAGGGGGAGGCACTGTCCCGCCCGAAAAGAGAACCCACCCACCACCGGGGGGCCACCGCCTCTGACGTAATTGTGACCCGGATTCCCAAGATCATGCCGAGGCCCTGTGGACAACCCGCCACTGTGGAAATCCCCCAAGACCTCACCAAATCTGCTACCGGTCGAGCGCGTCCAACAAAGCCGTCCCGTGCAGCCCCCCGTTGACCCCGAGCCACCGCAGCGGTTCCGGCTCCCACCGCCGTGACCGGTGGTTGACCCAAGGCAGCCTGGTCAACGGCGTCTCCCGGCTCAGGATGAGGTCGGCGAGCGTCCGCCCGGCGAGGTTGGTCGCGGCCACCCCGTCCCCGACGTACCCGCCGGCCCATCCGATCCCGTCGCGGAGTCCCACGCTGGGCATCCAGTCGCGCGGGATGCCGAGGGGACCTCCCCAGCGGTACGCCACCGGCACCTCGATCCCGAACAGCTCGTTCAGCGTGTGCCGGAGTTTCCCGAACACGGCCGGCACCCGGTCGAATTCGGGCCGCACCCGTGACCCGAAGTGGTACGGCGCCCCGCGCCCCCCGAAGGCGAGCCGGTCGTCCGCGGTCCGCTGCCCGTAAATGATCATGCGACGCTCGTCGGTGAACGTCTCTCGCCGTTTGAGCCCGATGCGTTCCCACACGTCGGCGGAGAGCGGCTCGGTGGCGATCATCAGCGAGTAGACCGGCGCCACCTCACGCCGATATCCGGGCAGCTCGGGCGTGTATCCCTCGAGTGCCCGCACGACCGTGTCGGCCCGGACCGTCCCGTGGTCGGTCACCACGGATCCGGCTTCCAGCGACAGCACCCGGGTGCCTTCGTAGATCGTGACGCCGAGCCGCGCAACCTCGTCCGCCAGCCCGCGGACCAGTTTCCCGGGGTGCAGCGCCGCGCAGTGCTCGCTGTAGACGCCGCCGAGCACCCCGTCGGCGTTGCAGATGGCGCGCGTCTGCTCGGCGTCGAGCCGGTCGGCCGGCGCCCGGCGTAACTGGCCGGGTGTGCGGATCAGCGAGATGACCCCGCCTTTGGCGTAGTCGCAGTCGATGCCGGTGCGCCCGACTTCGTCGACGGCGTCTTCCAGGGCGGCGTGCATCGCGCGGGCGGGCTCCACGCCGTACCGCGATGACAGTTTTTCCTCGGAGACGGGGAAGAGGCCGGAGGCCCAGCCTCCGTTGCGCCCGGACGCGCCGAAGCCGCAGAACTCTGCCTCGATCACGACTATCCGCAGGTCGGGTTGTGCCTTGGCGAGGTAGTACGCGGTCCACAGCCCGGTGTAGCCCCCACCGGCGATGGCGACGTCGGCGTCCCGGTCGCCGGGCAGGGCGGGTCGCCGCTCGATCGGGCCGAGCGATTCAAGCCAGAAGCTCATGTGTTATCTGGTTCCCCAGGCGTAGGTCTGTTTGGCGAGCTTGAGGTACATGAACGTGTCGACGGCGGCGACGCCCTCGATCGTGCGTACCTTCTCGTTGAGCAGGTCGAGCAGGTGCGCGTCGTCGGTGCACACCAATTCCACCAGCAGGTCGTAGCGCCCGGCGCAGATCACCACATAGTCGACCTCGGGAATCGAGGCGAGTTTGTCGGCGATCTCCCGCAGATCCCCGTTCACCCGCAGGCCGACCATGGCCTGCCGGGCGAAGCCCAGGGTGAGCGGGTCGGTCACGGCGACGATCTGCATCAGCCCGTTGTCGAGGAGCCGCTGCACGCGCTGGCGCACAGCGGCTTCCGACAACCCGATCGTCTTCGCGAGGGTGGCGTATGACATCCGCCCGTCCCGCTGCAGGTGATCGATGATCTGCTTGTTGATGTCGTCCAGGCCCGTCTCGCTCACGGCGCGATTCTTCCCTGTGAGCACACTCTTGGGCTAGTTCCGGAGAGCTTCGCGCAGAATGTCCAGCCCGCGGTGGAGGTCCTCGTCGGAGATCACCAGCGGCGGCAGGAATCGGAGCACGTTGCCGTAGGTGCCGCAGGTGAGCGTCAGCAGTCCCGCATCGTGGCACGCTTTCGACACGGCCGCCGTGCGGGCGGCGTCGGGCTCCAGACTTCCCGGCTTCACGAGCTCGATGGCGAGCATCGCGCCCCGGCCACGTACCTCCGCGATGTCCGGAATTTCAGACAGAGCCGATTTCAGTACGTTCTCGATGCGCTGAGCCGCGGTCACGAGGTCCAGCTCGCGCATCGTCTCGATGGCCGCGAGCGCCGCCGCACACGCCACCGGGTTCCCGCCGTACGTTCCGCCGAGGCCACCGGCGTGCACCGCGTCCATGAGCGAGGCCCGGCCGACGACCCCGGCGATCGGCAGCCCGCCGCCCATGCCCTTGGCCGTCGTGATCAGGTCCGGTTCGAGGCCCTCGTGCTCGGACGCGAACCACTGCCCGGTCCGGCAGAACCCGGTCTGGATCTCGTCGGCGATGAAGACCGCCCCGGCCTCGGCCGCCCAGGCGGCAAGAGCGGGAAGAAAACCCTGCGCCGGTACGACGAAGCCGCCCTCACCCTGGATCGGCTCGATCAGCACCGCCGCGACGTTGCCGGCACCGACCTGCTTTTCGATCACGTCGATCGCCCGGCGGGCCGCCTCGGGCCCGTCCAGGCCGCCGTCACGCAGCGGGTACGACATCGGCGCCCGGTACACCTCCGGCGCGAACGGCCCGAACCGGTGCTTGTACGGCATGTTCTTCGCGGTCAGCGCCATGGTCAGGTTGGTCCGGCCGTGGTAGGCGTGGTCGAACACCACGACCGCCTGCCGCCCGGTGGCGTGCCGAGCGATCTTGACGGCGTTCTCCACCGCCTCGGCGCCGGAGTTGAACAGCGCCGCCCGCTTCTCGAACGAGCCCGGCGTGAGCTCGATCAACTGCTCGCAGACGGCGACGTACGACTCGTAGGGCGCGACCATGAAACAGGTGTGCGTGAACCGCTCGACCTGCGCCCGGACCGCCTCGACGACCTTCGGCGCGGCGTTGCCGACGTTGGTGACCGCGATCCCGGACGCGAAGTCGATCCACTCCCGGCCCTCGACGTCGGTCAGCGTGCCGCCGCCGGCGCTCGCCACGTACGAGTTGATGGTCGAGCCGACGCCACGGGCGACCGCCGCGACCCGGCGCTTGTGCAGCTCTTCGGAGGAGGACACGGTCAGGCTCCCACGTTGTGCATGACGTGCTTGATGCGGGTGTAGTCCTCCAGGCCGTACACCGAAAGGTCCTTGCCGTGCCCGGAGTGCTTGAAACCGCCGTGCGGCATCTCCGCGACGAGCGGGATGTGGCAGTTGACCCAGACGCAGCCGAAGTCGAGCCGCTGGGTCATCCGCATCGCGCGGCCGTGGTCCTTGGTCCAGACGCTGGAGGCCAGAGCGTAGTCGACGCCGTTGGCCCAGCGGACCGCCTCGTCCTCGTCGGTGAACTGCTGCACGGTGATGACCGGGCCGAACACCTCGTTCTGGATGATCTCGTCGTCCTGCCGGAGGCCGGCCACGACGGTCGGTGACCAGAAGAAGCCGCGGTCGCCGACCCGGGCGCCACCGGCCTCGATCGAGGCGTGGTCCGGCAGGCGGTCGATGAAACCGGCCACCCGGGACAGCTGGTTCGCGTTGTTGACCGGGCCGTAGAGCACGTCCTCGTCGTCCGGCTGCCCGGTCTTCGTGCCCTTGGCCTGCTCGGCGAGGGCGGCGACGAAGTCTTTGTAGACGGCGGGCGCGACCAGCACCCGGGTGGCGGCGGTGCAGTCCTGCCCGGCGTTGAAGTAGCCGCCGACCGCGATGTCCGCGGCGGCCGCGGCGATGTCGGCGTCCTCGAAGACCACGACCGGGGCCTTGCCGCCCAGCTCCAGGTGGGTGCGCTTGAGGTCGGCGGCGGCACTGCCCGCGACCTCCATGCCGGCGCGCACCGAGCCGGTGATCGACACCATCTGCGGGGTCCGGTGCTCGACCAGGGCGCGGCCGGTGTCACGGTCGCCCAGCAGCACGTTGAAGACGCCGGCCGGGAAGAACTCGGCGGCGATCTCGGCGAGCAGCACCGAGGTGACCGGAGTGGTGTCGGAGGGCTTGAGCACCACGGTGTTGCCCGCGGCGAGCGCCGGAGCGATCTTCCAGACCGCCATCATCAGCGGGTAGTTCCACGGCGTGACCTGGGCGCAGACGCCGACCGGCTCGCGGCGCACGTAGCTCTCGAACCCGTTCATGTACTGCCCGGCGGAGCGGCCCTCGAGCAGGCGCGCGGCGCCCGCGAAGAACCGGATCTGGTCGACGGCGGGCGGCAGCTCCTCGCTGGCGGTCAGGCCGAGCGGCTTGCCGGTGTTCTGCGACTCGGCCGCGACCAGCTCCTCGGCCCGCGACTCGATCGCGTCGGCGAACTTCAGCAGCGCCTTCTGCCGGTCGCTGGGGGTGGTGTTGCGCCACTCCTCGAACGCGGTGGACGCGGCAGTCATCGCGCGGTCGACGTCCTCGGCGCCGGAGATCGGGGCGGACGCGAAGACCTCGCCGGTGACCGGGTCGACGAGATCCGAATACCGGCCGTCGGCGGGCGCGACCGCGGCGCCGGCGACGAAGTTGTGCAGTACCTTCTTGGCGGTCATGCGGCCTCCAGGTTCGGGTTCAGTGCATGCCGCCCCATCTTTTCCGCTGATTCCGTGGTGAACAAGGGGGCACAGGCATTTTTCCGTGTTTCAGGCATGTCTACGGACGGCCAGGACCGCGACGTCGTCGCCGGGCTGTTCCATGCCCGAGTCGGCCATCACCGCGACGCAGACCTCCTCCGCATTCTCCGCCCGGACCATGTCGGCGAGACGGCGCAATCCGGTATCGATGACCTCGTCCCGGCGTTCGACGAGACCGTCGGTGTAGAAGAACAGCAACGCGCCGGGCGGGAACGGGATCGTGGTGCTGCGCCGCGGGCGGAACTGCCGTCCGACGCCGAGCGGCGGGTCGACCGCGACCTCGGCGAACTCGACGACACTGTCCGGCCGGGCGAGCACCGGCAGCAGGTGGCCGGCGCTGGAGAG
>KL571308.1:86524-87052 GCA_000715855.1 Actinoplanes liguriensis | reverse complement strand
TGTGTATAAGAGACAGGCGCTGGAGAGGACGATCCGGTCCCGCCCGGGGCTGATCATCGCGTAGAGCGCGGTGGTGAGGCTGCCCGCCTCGAAATGCTGCACCTTGCGGTCCAGCAGGGTGAGGGCTTCCGCCGGATCGTCGCAGATCAGCGCGTACGCCCGGAGAGCGCTCCGGACCCGGCCCATCACCACGGCCGAGGCGAGGCCGTGGCCGGACACGTCGCCGATCACCGCGCCCAGCCAGCCGGAGGGGAGCGGGAACACGTCGTACCAGTCGCCGCCGATGCCGAACGCGTGGCCCGGCACGTACCGCGCGGCCAGCTCGACACCGGGAGTCTCCGGCAGGCGCGGCGGCAGGAGGCTGCGCTGCAGAGCCAAGGCGGTCGCCTGGTCCAGCCGGTCGGGCCGGACCAGGCCGCCGGAATCCGGCCCGGCCCCGGCGCGAGCCTCCTCCTCCGGGCTCTCGGCCAGCCGATCCCGGAGCCGGTCGAGCAACTCGTCGAGCAGGCCGGCGGGGCCGCGGCGGGG
>KL571308.1:85677-86322 GCA_000715855.1 Actinoplanes liguriensis | reverse complement strand
ATGTGTATAAGAGACAGGGACCGCATCGCATCGGTGACCGTCTCCGGCTGCCGGAGCCGCTCGTCGTCGGTGATGCGTCGGGGCACGGTTTCAGCCTAGTGTCCGCTTAGCGCAGCGGACGCCAACCGCGGTCACGATGCGATCGGCCGGACCTCGCCCGGGGTCGTCAGCCGGCGCTCCGCACCCGCCGGACGGACCGGGCCGGTCAGCCGGACGGTCGCCTGGCAGGGCAGGTCCCCGGCCGACGTGCCGACCAGGATCCGCAGGTCACCGGGCTCCACCACGCGCTCGAGGTCACGGCCGGTGAACGCGGACCGGTCGGTGTGCACCCGGAACGTCACCTCCGCACCCGCTCCCGCGCCCAGCTCGACGCGGTGGAAACCGGACAGTTGGCGAACCGGACGGGTGACCGTGGCGACCGGGTCGGACAGGTACAGCTGCACCACCTCGGAGCCGTCGCGCTCGCCGGTGTTGCGCACCCGCACGGTCACCTCGAACTCGCCGTCGGTCGGCACCTCGGCGGCGCTGACCCGCAGCTCGTCCACCTCGAACGTGGTGTACGCCCGGCCGTGCCCGAACGGGTAGAGCGGCACCGGGTCCAGGTTGCTGACCCCGCTGTGCGTCGCGCCCAGGATCGGCTGCAGG
>KL571308.1:77295-85453 GCA_000715855.1 Actinoplanes liguriensis | reverse complement strand
CTTGCCGCTCGGCTGGATCCGCCCGCTGAGCACCCCGGCGATCGCGGCGCCACCGGCCTGGCCGGGCATGAACGCCTGCACCAGCCCGGCCACCCGGCCGTCCAGGTCGCCCAGCGCGTACGGCCGGCCGGAGACCACCACGACGACCACCGGCGTGCCGGTCGCCAGCAACTCCTCCAGCAGCTCCGGCTGCACGCCCGGCAGGCGCAGGTCCTCGGCGTCGCAGCCCTCGCCGGAGGTGCCCTTGCCGAACAGGCCGGCCAGGTCGCCGACGAACACGACCGCCAGATCCGCGCCGCGTGCCGCCTCGACCGCCTCGGCGAAACCGCTGCGGTCGCCGCCGCTCACCTCGCACCCGCGGGCGTAGGTGATCTCGTTCGCCGGGAACTCGGCGCGCAGGCCGTCCAGCGCGGTCGGGATGTCCAGGCCGAGACCGAACTGCGGATAGCGGGGGAGCACGTGGTTGGGGAAGGCGTAACAGCCCAGGAACGTCCGGGCGTCGTCGGCGCACGGGCCGATCGCGGCGATCCGGAACGGCTCGGTGACCGGCAGCGCGGTGCCCGTCTCCAGCAGCACGATCGAGCGCTCGGCCAGGTCGATGGCGATCTGCTGGTTCTCCGGCGTGTTCAGGTCGGTGAACTCCGCGTCGGCCACCGACGACTCCGGGGTCCAGCCCGGGTCGAGCAGGCCCAGCTCGGCCTTCTGCAGGAGCAGGCGGCGGGCGGCCCGGTCGACGAGCTCCTCCGGCACCTCGCCGCGGCGGACCCGGTCGACGAGGCCGGCGCCGTACCCGATGGTGTCCGGCAGCTCGACGTCGATGCCCGCTTCCAGGGCGAGCACGCCGGCACCGGTGTTGTCCTCGGCGACGCCGTGCATCAGGGCCAGGAACGGGACCGCCCAGTAGTCCGAGACGACCGTGCCGGTGAAGCCCCACTCGTTTCGCAGCACCTCGGTGAGCAGCCACGGGTCGGCGCCGGCCGGGACACCGTCGACGTCGGAGTAGGAGTTCATCACCGAGCGGACGCCACCGAGCCGGACAGCCATCTCGAACGGCGGCAGCACCACGTCGATCAGCTCCCGGCGGCCCATCCCGACCGGGCCGTGGTTGCGGGCGCCCCGCGAGGCCGAGTAGCCGGCGAAATGCTTCAAGGTGGCGATGACGCCACCCTGCTGCAGACCACGGACGTACGCCGAACCGACCATCGAGACCAGGTAGGGGTCCTCGCCGATGGTCTCCTCGACCCGCCCCCACCGGTAGTCACGCACCACGTCGAGCACGGGGGAGAGCCCCTGGTGCACGCCGAGCGCGGCCATGTCCCGCCCGATCGCGGCCGCCATCCGCTCGACCAGCTCCGGGTCGAACGTGGCGCCCCACGCGATCGCGGCCGGGTAGACGGTCGCGCCCAGCGCGGTGAAGCCGGTCAGGCACTCCTCGTGCACCAGGGCCGGGATGCCGAGCCGGGACGCCATCACGACGCGCTGCTGACGGACCAGCTCGGCGGCGCCCTCGGCCGGGGTGAGCGGCACGCTGCCGTACACCCGGGTCAGGTGGCCGAGACCGTGCCGGGCCGCCTCCTCCAGCGGCATCGTGCCGCCGGCCGCGAAGACGTCCTGCATCGGCGCGACGTTGTGCTGCTCCTCCGGGTCGTACCCTTCGTCATGGGTGTCGCCCATGTCGTTGCCGACCCAGCGGCTGCCCAGCTGCGCGACCTTCTCCTCGAGGGTCATCTCGGCAAGCAGTGCCTCGACGCGATCGGCGACGGGCAGTGCCGGGTCGTGCCACGGCTGGGTCACCTGTTCTGTGGTCAACGGGTTTGTGGACAAGCTCTGCCTCCGGATAGGGCCCGAAACTTTCGGGTCCCTCGAGTTGCGGGCGGACGGGCGGAAAAGCCCTGCCGACGCTGCCTACTCTCGCGCTCCGGGCACGGTTACGGCAAGGGCCTTGACACCCGTCACAGCGAAACCCTACGTTAACGAAACCTCGCGTTAATTTGCGGCTGTCACTCGAAAGTTCCGGAACTCGGTGACCGCCGTCGCCATCGCTATATCACCCTCCGCGGCTTGCCGCGGTTTGCTTCGAGTACGGAGAAAAAGCGTGAAGCGCAGGAATTTTCTGAGTCTCACCGCGGGTGCTGCCGCGGCTACCGGTCTCGCCGAAGAGACAGCGTGCGGCAACTCCGGCCCGGCGGACACCACCACCGGGGGCGGCTCCGGTGGTGGGGACGCCGCCACCTACTGGTTCCTCAGCGGTCCGCCCGGCGAGCCGATCCGGCAGGGTGCGGTCGACCGGTTCAACAAGGCGAACTCCGGTAACCAGATCAAGGTCACCACGTTCCAGAACGACACGTACAAGGACAAGCTGAAGACCGCCATCGGTGCGGGCCAGGCCCCGAGCATCATCTGGGGCTGGGGCGGCGGCGGCCTCAAGAGCTACGTCGACGCCGGCCAGGTCGACGACCTGACCGACTGGTTCGCCCAGAACGCCGCGGTCAAGAACAAGCTGTTCCCGGCGTCCTTCGGCCCGGCCACCGTGGACGGCAAGATCTACGCGATGCCCGCCGAGACCGTGCAGCCGATCATCGTGCTGTACAACAAGGAGGCCTTCGAGAAGGCCGGCGTCGCCGCCCCGCCGCAGACCTGGTCCGAGCTGATGAGCATCCTGCCCAAGTTCAACGACAAGGGCATCGCGCCGTTCTCGCTGGCCGGTCAGTCGCGCTGGACCAACATGATGTGGCTGGAGATGCTCTTCGACCGCATCGGCGGCCCGGAGGTCTTCAACAACGCCTACGACGGCCAGAAGGACGCCTGGAGCAACCCGGCCGCGCTCGACGCGCTGGGCAAGATCCAGGAGCTCATCAACGCCAAGGGCTTCGTCAAGGGCTTCTCGTCGGTCACCGCCGACTCGAACGCCGACCAGGCACTGCTCTACCGCGGCAAGGCCGCCATGGAGCTGCACGGCTCCTGGTCGTACGGCATCATCAAGTCCGACGGCGGCAACTTCATCAAGGACGGCAAGCTCGGCTTCGCCAGCTTCCCGGCGGTGGACGGCGGTAAGGGCGACCCGACCAACGTCTACGGCAACGCCGGTCAGTTCCTGTCGATCTCCTCCAAGGCGACCGACAAGCAGAAGGAGACCGCGAAGAAGTTCTTCGCCAGCATGCTCGACGACACCGAGCAGCAGGGCTGGATCGACTCGGGCGGCGTCCCGATCGTCCAGGGCTCGAACGCCAAGCTGGCGTCCTCCCCGGACAAGGACTTCCTCAACTTCATCTACGACGTGTCGAGCAAGGCGAAGAACTTCGGCCAGTCCTGGGACCAGGCGCTGAGCCCGTCCTCCGCCGAGACGCTGCTGCAGAACATCTCGAAGCTGTTCCAGCTGCAGATCAGCCCCCAGCAGTTCGCCACCAACATGAATGCGACCATCGGCAAATGACGATTGTCTGTCTCTTATACACATCTCGCGTTCACGATCTTCGGGATCGTTCCGCTCATCGGTGTTCTGGTGCTCAGCTTCTCGTCGTGGACGGGCCTGACCCAGAACGTCCCGTTCAGCGGGCTGGACAGCTGGAAGTCCGTCCTGACCGATCCCGGCCTGCCGCACGCGCTCTGGATCACCTTCCTGATCATGGCGTTGTCCTGGCTGGCGCAGACCCCGCTCTCGATCCTGATCGGTGTCTTCATCGCCGGGCACCAGCGCTACCGTGCCGTGCTCGCGGTGCTCTTCTTCATCCCGCTGCTGCTCAGCCAAGCGGCCATCGCGATCACCTACAAGATGCTGCTCGACCCGAACTTCGGGCTCGGCGCCAGCCTCGGCTGGGGTTTCCTCCAGCAGGACTGGTTGGGCGAGGGCAAGCTGGCCATCGGCGTGATCATCTTCGTGGTGTCCTGGCAGTGGATCCCGTTCCACTCGCTGATCTACCAGGGCGGCGTCCGACAGATCCCGACGGCGATGTACGAGGCCGCCGAGATCGACGGCGCGGGCCGCGTGCGCAAGTTCTTCAGCATCACGCTGCCGCAGCTCAAGTACACGATCATCACATCGTCGACGCTGATGGTGGTCGGCTCGCTGACCTTCTTCGACCTGATCTGGGTGCTCACCGCCGGCGGTCCCGCCGACGCCACCCGGGCGCTCGCGGTCGACATGTACGTGCGTGGTTTCCGGTCCGGCCTGATGGGCCCGGCCAGCGCCATCGCGGTGATCCTGGTGCTGCTCGGCCTAGGCCTGGCCCTGCTCGTGCGCCGGCTCGGCGGCCGCGACGCGGCCGAGAGCCAGTTGGAAGGAATCTGAGATGACGATCGTGCTCGACAGCCGGGAGGCCGGGAAAGCGGCCCACGCGGCGCCGTCATCGAACGGCCGGCGTCCCAGGTGGATGCAGTACAACTGGCTCGGCGGGCTCGCCGGCTGGCTGTGGCTCGTGATCGTGCTCGTCCCGATCTACTGGATCGTGATCACCAGCTTCAAGCTGCAGACCGACTACTTCTCCACGAACCCGCTCGTCCCGCCGTCCTCGCCGACGCTGGAGAACTACCGGTTCGTGCTGGAGAACCACTTCGTCCGGTACTTCTTCAACAGCGTCATCGTCACCCTGGGCGCTGTGGTGCCGGCGGTCGTGGTGTCGTTCATGGCGGCGTACGCCATTGTGCGTGGCAGCGCGGTGAGCCGGTTCATCCGTACCGTCAATGCGGTTTTCCTGATGGGGTTGGCGATCCCGCTGCAGGCGGTGATCATCCCGGTCTACCTGCTCATCATCAAGCTCCAGATGTACGACTCGCTGGGCGCGATCATCCTGCCGTCGATCGCGTTCGCGATCCCGCTGTCGGTGCTCGTGCTCTCGAACTTCATCCGCGACATCCCGAAGGAGCTCTTCGAATCGATGCGGATGGACGGGGCCACCGAGTGGGGCACGCTGTGGCGCCTGGCCCTGCCGCTGACCCGCCCGGCGCTGGTCACGGTCACGATCTACCAGGGCCTGCAGGTGTGGAACGGCTTCCTGCTCCCCCTGATCCTGACCCAGAGCCCGGAACGGCGCGTGCTGCCGCTGGCGCTCACCGCGTTCCAGGGCCAGTACAACATCAACATTCCGGCCGTGCTCGCGTCGGTGATGCTGACGACCCTGCCGATCCTGGTCCTCTACGTCGTGGGCCGTCGCCAGATGCTCAGCGGCTTGACCGCCGGCTTCGGCAAGTGAATCACCACTCGCATTCTGCTGCCCAGCCGGTCTGACCGCGGAGCCCACCACTCCACCTCAGACCGGCTGCTCAGCATCCCCACGGCGTCCACCCCGCCCGCAGACACCCCTGGCCCCGCTCCTGGCCCCGCTCCTCGCCCCGCTCCTCGCCGCGGCCCTGGCCGCCCCGATCCCGGCGGTTCCGGTTGCGGCCACAGCTTCAGGCCTGGTCGCGATCGCCGGTGGTTGTCCGCGACACTGACCAGCAGATCCTCGACCTCGGCGGCGGGGGAGTCCCACGTGCCGTGACTGCCGGCGAACCGGGCCAGTGCCGGATCCACCCCCGCGTCCAGCAGCAGCCGCCGCCCCGCGCTCTCGTGCCGCGACCCCGGCCCGGACAACTCCTCCGGATGCACGACCTTGCCGATGTCGTGGGTCGCCGCCCCGAACAGCACCGCCGGCCGGTCGAACTCCAGCTTCGGATAGGCGCCGGCCAGCCACCCGGTCAACCGCCACGCCACATCGTGGACCGCCCGCAGGTGCGCACCCAGCCGTGGCGGCGCCTGCAACCTCACCAGCAGATCGACCGCCTGCGGCGGCAACAACCGCATGTCCGGTACGGACGGTCCGCCGATCGCCCGTGCCAGCAGTCCCGGCGCCATCACACACCCCCCTCGGCCAGGCGGTTCAGCCGGCGCGCGAAGTTGCGGTAACCGATCGCGTACCCGTCCTGCCGCCCCTCCAACCGTGCCACCTCCCCGCGCACCACGGCCTGCGCCCGCGACCGGTCGCCGTCGGCGAGCGCGACCGCCGGCACCAGGAACTGCCGGGTCGCATCAGGGGCAAGAGCATCGATCTCGCGGACGAGCGCGGGCCAGCGCGCCCACCGGTCGATGAACGGCTGCCCCTGCACCACGACCGTCTCGGCCAGCTCCTGCGCGATCGGACCCAGCTCGGCGCCGGCCGGGAACCGCCAGCGCCGGCCCAGCGGCAACGTCACACACGCCACCGGCTCGTCCCAGCCGGCCGTCGTGACCAGGATCTTCTCCACCGGCTCGTGGCGCACCCCGACCACCGGATCCGCGACCACCACGCTCTCGCGCTCGGTCAGGCGCAGGTCCAGCCAGCCGAACTCCGGCTGCAACAGGATCCCGTGCCGGCGCCGCGTGAACCCGCAGCAGGCCAGCGCTCGCGCGCAGGCGTCCGTGACCCGTTTTTGCACCGCACATTCATAGCATCCACAAAGGACCTCTGGTGGCTTTTTGCGATAGCTTCGTCACGGACAGTTTCGCCGACATCGATACCGGGAGCACACCGTGGGCGAGGACGCACCCGCCGGCCTGGACACCAGCACCGTCCACCCGGCCCGCCGCTACAACTACTGGCTGGGCGGAAAGGACCACTTCGCCGCCGACCGCGAATCCGGCGACCTCATCGAGAAGGCCCACCCGACGATCCGGCTCACCGCCCGGGAGAACCGCGCCTTCCTGCAACGCGCCATCCACCACCTGGCCGCCGACGCCGGCATCGACCAGTTCCTCGACATCGGCACCGGCCTGCCCACCGCCGACAACACCCACCAGGTCGCCCAGCGCGCCAACCCCGGCGCCCGCGTCGTCTACGTCGACAACGACCCGATGGTGATGACCCACGCCCGCGCCCTGCTCTCCGGCACCGACGCCGGCCGCACCTGCTACATCGAGCAGGACCTGCGCAACCCCGGCGCGATCCTCGGCCACCCGCAGCTGCGCGACACCCTCGACCTGAGCCGGCCGGTCGGGCTGACCGTGGTCGCCGTCCTGCACTTCGTCGCCTCGACCGAGCAGGCCCGCGACACCGTCGCCGAACTGCTCGCCGCCCTCGCCCCCGGCAGCTACCTCACCCTGTCGCACGGGACGATGGACTTCGCGTCCGAGCAGGAGAAGGCGTACGCCCGCGACGTCATCGGCAAAGGACTCGCCGACGTGTTCCCGCGCTCACACGACGAGATCCGCTCCTTCTTCGGCGACCTGGAGCTGATCGAACCCGGCATCGTCCCGGTCTCCGAGTGGCGCCCCGCACCCGGCACGCACCTGCCGACCCCGCACGACGTGGCGATCTACGGCGGCGTCGGCCGGGTGCGACGGTCCACGACCTGATCATCCGACGGCCACGACCACGACCTCGACGCCGGCCGCCGCGAGCTGACCCCGCAGCACCTCCATCTCCGCCGCGGTTCCGGTCACCCCATTTGCCAGTACGTCGTGAAGCCCACCCAGCGCCAGCCCCCGCCCCCGCAGCACCCGCATCACCGCCAGCCGATCCGCGGCCGGGAACCGCACACCGAACGTGCCGCACTGCTGCAGCATCGCCGCGCGCAACGACGGCGGCAGCTCACCGCGGCCACACTCCTGCGCGGTCACCTCCGCACAGTCGTGGAAGAGGTCCCAGACCAGGCCGCCGTCGACCACGCTCTCCGACACCGTCGCCGTCCCGCAGTGGTACGCCACCACCGCCACCCCGTCGCTCACCACCGCACGATAAGGTCCACCCGGCTTTCGCGGGGGAGGCGCCACCGGTGGACCGGTACGAACAGATCACCACACTGCTGCGGCAAGGACACACCGACGCGGCGCAGCGGCTGCGCGACGAGGACCCGCACGCGTGGCTGCCCCGATGGACGGCCGGCGACCCCCTCAGCCCCGCCCTGCGACACACCCACCAGCTCGGCGACGCGATCCGCGCCGCCCACCTCGACGACACCTGGGCCTGGGCCGTCACCGACGACCAGGTCTTCCGGATCAGCCGCGCCGACGGGCAGATCCACCGGCTACGCCTCGACGGCGAAGCGCGATACCGGCCGGACGCCGTCCTGCACCAGAACACCGTCGTGCTCATCGAAGACGAACGGCTGCTCGTGTTCGACCTCGCCGACGGCACACTGCTGCTGGCCACCGACCCCGACGACCTCCCACGCCGCGCCGGCGACCTGACCCGGCTCGCCGTCACCG
>KL571308.1:76453-77049 GCA_000715855.1 Actinoplanes liguriensis | reverse complement strand
GATGTGTATAAGAGACAGGCGAACGGCTACCTGCTGCAGTGGGACCTCACCGACGGACGACTACTGGCCCGCACCGCCGCCCACGACGGCTTCGTCGCCCGCGTCACGATCAACGGCACCACCGTCCTCAGCCTCGACGGCGACACCCTCGCCTTCCACGACCTCGACGGACTGCACCGCACCACCCGCACCGCCGCCCCCGGCCTGATCGACGGCTGCTGGGCCGCACAGCACCCGATCACCCTCGACGACGACGGGCACCTGACCGTCTGGGACCCGGCCACCGGCACCGCCCTGCACCGACACGCGACCATCGCCGGCACGCAGCTGACCGGCGCAGGCAACCGCGTGCTCATCAGCCACCAGAGCGCCCTGCACCTGGTCGACCCGCACGACGGAACCGTCCACGCCACCCTGCGCGCCGGCTTCAACCACGGCATCGGGCCCGCCGCCGTACACCACGCAGCCGTCTTCGCCACCCAGGCCAGCAGCACCGAAGGCATCACCAACCTGTTCCAGCTCGGCGACCCGCCCCCACACGACGACACCGAGCGCACCCCGATCCTCACCGCCGCCGGCACCGGCGACACCATCGT
>KL571308.1:71033-76265 GCA_000715855.1 Actinoplanes liguriensis | reverse complement strand
CGGCAACCGAGGCCGGCTCGCCGCCATGAACCAGCTCGCGCCCGCACTCACCGACCTGGCCACCGGACACACCCGCCGCGCCCCGCGCACCCTGCCGGACCAGTCGATCCTGTGGGGCCTCGCCCTGCACGACGACACCCTCGCCGCCCTCACCGTCGGCGGCACCCTCGCCGTCTGGGACACCGAAACCCTCGACCTGCGCGCCTATACCACCGTCGGGGCAGCCCAGCAAGCCACCGACATCGCGCTCACCGGAGCCGTCGTGCTCGTCGGCTACCAGGACGGCACCGTCCGCCGGTACGACAGCCGGGACCTGCAGCCGCTCACCCCCGGCGCCCACGCCGACGCCGACCTGACCGGCGTGCCCTACGACCTGCCCGGCGCCGTCCGCCGGCTGCGCATCCGCGGGAACACGCTCCTCACCGCCGCCGGGAACACCGTCACCCGCACCGACGCGCACACCGGGGAAAGCACCGGACCCGCACTCGAGCACCCGGCCCGCGTGCTGGACTGCCTCATCAGCGCCACCTCTACCGTCGTGACCAGCTGCGCGGACAACCAGCTGCGGATCTGGGACCCCACCGATGCACGCCTGCTCCATACCGTCCCCGTGCCGCGCGCCATCCACACGATCCTCGCGGCGACCACCGGCACCATCGTCGTCCACGATCACGGGCACCTGGCCGGGCTCGGACCCGTACGCGCCAATCGGGTTTAAGGTTTTGATCCTGAAACCCGGGAAACACCGCACCGAGCCTCAACCGATACAGTCCGGACGACCAGCCACGGGGGAGACGATGACCGATTACGACGAGCGCTACCGCACCGGCAACACGCCCTGGGAGATCGGCCGCCCCCAGCCCGCGCTGACCGCCCTGCTCGAACACGGCGTGCGCGGCCCCAAAGTCCTCGACCTCGGCTGCGGCACCGGCGACCTCGCCTGCACCCTCGCCCGCCGCGGATACCACGTCACCGGCATCGACATCGCACCCCTGGCCATCGAGAAAGCCCGCGCCAAAGCCGCCGGCATGACCGCCACGTTCCACGTGCAGGACGCCACCGAGCTCCACCTGACCAACGCGCCGTTCGACACCATCTTCGACAGCGGCCTGCTGCACAACCTGCACCGCGACGGCGGCGACGTCGACAAGTATCTTGCCCAGCTGCCCGCGCTCACCGAGCCCGGCACCATGATGTACGTCCTCGCGATCTCCGCCGACGCCGGCGAAGGCTGGACCATCACCCGCGACTACCTGCTCCAATGCTTCCCCGAGCCGGTGTGGACCGACGCCAAGATCAAAGACGTGGAAGCCGAAGCCGAGGTCGACGGCGCGAAAATCCGCCTCCCCGCGTTCCTGCTACGCACCGCCCGCGCCTACAACTAGCTTGAGACTTCCGCCTTCCGGAGCCGGGTTTCCCACAACAAAGCCTCAAACCCGATGACCGGAAACGACCAGCCGCGCGCGCCCTCACCACCGAGATCCCGCACAACCCGCGCGCTACACGCGGGCGCCTCGTGGTCGACGGCAGCACCCCGCCGCGCACTGCAGGCGCCCCCCGATCACAAATCGCCCGGAATCAAACTGAACACCGCCAGATCCGACCGGCCCGACCGCGTCCACGACGCATTCCGCAACACCCCCTCGAAACGGAACCCGGCCCGCTCCGCCACCCGCCGCGACGCCACATTCCGCACATCCGACTGCAACGTGATCCGCTCGAACCCCAACTCCGTCAACGCCCACCGGCCCACCACCCGAGCCGCCTCCGCCGCGAAACCGCTCCCGCGCGCCCACACCGCCGTCCAATAATGGATCTCCGCGGTCATCGCCGACCAATCCGCCCCGAACAACGTCACATGACACGCCAACCGGCCCGTCGACCGCTGCACCCCGGCAAAAATGTCCCCACGCGCACACCACTGCGCCGCCAACTCCAGACCGGCACCCGCATAACGGAAACCCACCGGCGCGAACCGCAGAAACGACGCCTCGTTCCACACCGCATGCACCCCCGCCGCATCACCGGACTCGAACGGCCGCAACACCAGCCGATCCGACTGCAACGTGACCCGCGGAAACACTCCGATCAGCGCCCGCGGAAGAACGAAACCGCCTCAGCGAACGCCAGATCCGTCAACACCGGATCATGCCGCGCCCCCACATCACGCATGAACGCATGCTCCCCACCCTGAAAAACATGCAACTCCAGATCGGTCAGACCCGACGCGTACAACGAACCGATCGTCTGCAACCGAGCCTCCGCCGGCACATGCGGATCCCGCGACCCGAACACCACCATCAACCGGCCCCGCACCTCCCCGGCACGCGACAGCGAATCCGCCGTATCCGCACCCAGCCCACCATTGTGCAAACCCGTCGGATAGAAACACACCGTCGCCGACACCCGAGCATCAAACGCCGCCCGGAACGCCAGATGCCCACCGATGCAGAACCCCGTCACCAGCAACGACGACACATCCGCCCGCCGCTCCAGATAATCCAGCACCGCAACCCGATCCGCATCGAACTGCGCCGTCGACGTCGCCGCCGCACCCGCCAGACCCCGCGCCTTACCCGCATCGTCGAACTCCAGCGCCACCCCGGCCAACTCACCGTGCGGATAGATCTCCGGAACACACACCACGAAACCGTCCGACGCCAACCTGCGCGCCGACCGCAACGACGACTCCGTCAGCTGAAAAATATCCGTATACAACAACACCCCGGGAAACGAACCGTCCCCGACCGGCGCCAGCACCACCGCCCGGATCTCACCGGCCGCCGACGCAATACGCACCTCGTCCTCACGCAACTTCATGAAGATCAACCTACCCGCGTACGTCATAACGCAGCGATCGACACGGGCGCCCGCTCCTGCCGAGCCAACGCCCGCACCACACTCAACGGCCCGTGCCGCCACACCGCGAGACGACTCAACAACACAACCGTCGCCTCCGTCGCATCAGCCGGCATCGGGGGAGTGGGCACACCCAGACTGACCGCCAGATCATCGGTATGAACCACCAACTCCAGCACCCGCGTCAGCAGAAAATCGTCCACCAGCAGACCCCACTCACCGAGATCCACGATCCGATCCACCGGCTGAACCGCAAGCACCGCGCGCAGCTGCCGCAACGCCGCGTCGACATCATCGGCCAACTCCACAGGATCCGTCGCCGCGGCCGCCTGCTCACTACGACGAAGAATGCCCACGTTGTCCACACTCCCGGCACCCGACGCCACCCACCCGCTACCGGTGAAATGCTCCAGAACCGGAATCGCGGAAACCCCCGGAGCATCCGCCAGATACGTCACCGTACGAGTGACCTGATTCGCCAGATGACGAGCAAGCCCACCAACAGAGAAACCCGGCAGCGCACTCGGCTGCGACCACCGCCGCGCCAGCACCGGCTCCCGCAACAAACCGCAGGCAACCCCGGACGACTCCAGAAACGCATCACGAATCATCCCTGCAGGCTAAGCCAACTCGCGCAACACCCGATTCGTGCGATTCGACTGGATCGCCGCCCGCTGCTGCTCCGCCGTCACCTCGATATAGTTCTGCGACGTCGCCAGCGACGCATGCCCCAACAAACGCATGATCTCCGACGCATTGGCGCCGTCCTCCGCCAGCCGCGTCGCAAACGTATGCCGCAACGCATGCAACTGCGCACCCCGCGGCACCCGATCACCGATCCCCGCACGCCGGAAACACGAACGCGCCAAATACTGCAAACCACCCCGCTGCAACGGCGCGCCATGCCGATCCACCAGCAACGGATCCGACTTCGACACCCGCCCGAACCGCACCCGCCGGCTCTCCACATAGCGCTCCAGCGCCGCATCCAGCCCACCGTCGATCGGCACCGACCGCGGCCGCCCACCCTTACCGGCCACCTCCACACGCCGCTCACCGGCACGCCCCGACACCGAACCGACCCGCAACCCCAGCAACTCCGACAACCGCAACCCCGCACACAACGCCAGCGCCAGTACCAGCACATCCCGCTCCGGCCACGGATCACGCTGCCGCTCATCAGCGCGCGACACCACCCGCAACAACTCCTCAGGCGTGTCCTCACCCCGCAACGGCTTGGGGGAGTGCGCCACCATCCGCGGCTTGTCCACCGCCGACATCGGATTGCCCGCCACCACGCCCTCGGTCACCAGGAACGTGAAGAACGCATTCCACGACGACCAGGCCCGGGCGATGGAAGCGGGGGCGCGATCCGCCGCGAAACGGGCAAAGGCGGCACGCAGCACGCGAGGGGATAGGTCGGCGGGGGACTGCGGCGCGGGCTCGGCCTGCTGCAACACCGAGAGCAAATCACGGTGGTACGCCGCCAGGGTGTGCGCCGAGGGCTTGCGCGTCGCGCGTGCGGCGAGGAACTCGTCAACCAGCTCAGCGAGAGGGGAGAGTGGCTCAACGGCTGATTCGTGCTGCATAAGAGATATTATGCATGATATATCCGCATTTGTTCCTGGATGGACCTTAGCACGTAGGTCAACGATCCGAACACCTTTCACCCCGAAACCCAGGAAAGCGCCCAACCCGCAGCAAGCCGACCGGGGAAGCGGGGCGCCGGCTCACGGTAGTCGGCTGGCACTCACGGGCGGGCCGGCGTTCACGGTTCCACCGGGCTCGCATGACGACCGTCAGTGCTTTCGGGAAGAGCGGCGGCTGATCTGGTTCGCTGTCCGGGCTCGACGGCAGGTTCGAACAGCTGTGCGGTGATCCAGGCGCGCCGTCGTGTGCGGCTCGGGTGGTGCCATGGCATCTCGGCCCGGGCAGGCGAGCCGAGGGCTCGGGCTGGGGGCGCAGGGCGGGGCGAGCCGCGTGCGACGGAATGCCACGCGCAGGGGAGCAACGCTTCGTCCGGCGGCCCCTCTCCATGCTCTAGTTGACATAATATAGATTATCGACCTGATATTTTAGAGCGTAGAAGCGCTGATAACGGCCCTGTGCGGCCAGCGCAGTTTTGCCGGCGAGCGCCGAGGCGTTTGCAGCCACGGCTCGGCAGGTTGCCCCAGTTTCGACGCGTCGGTGAACTCGATCCCGTGTGCGCCGCTGAACCTGCGTTGGTGTCCACCCGATCGCGGCGCCGCCGAACCTCTATCACTCGCTCGGGGCGTCAGGCTCTGAGAACCGATCTCACCGCCGCTCCCCTGTCGCCAGCCGGATGATCCACACGGCTCGTGACGCAGAGTGACGGCTTGCGGCCGTCAGCCC
>KL571308.1:69749-70788 GCA_000715855.1 Actinoplanes liguriensis | reverse complement strand
AAGCGCGGGAGCGGGCTGACGGCCGTCGGTCAGCGACTTTCGGCGAAGTACTCGTAGTTGTCGGCGTTGTCGACGGCGTTGGCGGGGCTGGAGATGGCGAGTTGCTTCGCCGCGGTCTGGCCGTACGCGTGGTCGTCGGTGCCACCGTTGACGGTGAAGTGACTCGACTCGTGGATCAGCGTTCCGGCCTTCGAGTCCGTCCCCGTGGCCGGCGCGGTCCAGAACGCGTTGCAGAGGTAGATGATGTAGGGCTCGTCCGGGTAGACGTACGCGTAGTAGTCCTCGTCGCTGGTGCAGTCGAGCGTCAAGGCCTTGCTGGTCAGCTCGGTGGTGATCTTGCTGTATGCCGAGGTCACACGCGAGAACCGCGACGAGCTGTAGGTGCCGAACCAGGTGGTGTAGGCGCCCCCGCCGGACGGGTTCGCCGTGAGCCACGTGGTGGACTTCTGCGACATCGTCGCGGCGTTGGTGACGGCCGTGGCCAGCGCGGTCTTCTCACTCGTGGTACAGCCACGGTAGGTGATGGTGACCGCGGCGGCGGCGAGCTTCACCCGCTCGGTGACGGCCGGCGCGACGCCGGCCGTCTTGCTGATGCCTCGGATGGCGGCGCTGGTGCGAACGGTGGCGTGACCGGTGTCGACCCGGATCGTGTCCGGGAGGGCCGCGGGTGCGCCCGTCGCTGCCCGCATCCGGGTCGAGGCCAGCGCGACCGTGAAGGTTCCCGGTCGTGACAGGTCATAGTCGTCCGCGAGGTTCAGGGTCACGGCGTAGCTGCCGCCTGCGGGGATGCGGGTGTAGTCGGCCGCCGTCGGCGCCGCGGTCTTCACCAGCCTGCCCCGGTAGGGCACGGGCGCACCGTCTCGGGTCACGGCCAGGACGGCTGCGGTCTCGTGCGCCTGCGGAAGGTCCCGGGAGAGCACGTTGATCGGCGACGCCGAGGTGTTTCGCACCGTGAATCGCACGGTGAGGGCGTTGGCGGTCACCTGGCCGACCTGGATGGTCGTGGTGAGTCCGGCGGTGGTGCCGGCTGCTGCCGCGT
>KL571308.1:63412-69506 GCA_000715855.1 Actinoplanes liguriensis | reverse complement strand
ACGGTGGGGACCGCGATCCCGACGGCGAGGCACGCCGCCCAGAGTGGACGTCGAGAGATGCGCACGTGGTTTCCTTTCCCAGTCATCGATTCCCGTGACCGGGCCCGGGTCGGATCCGAAATCGGGGAATCGATGTGTCGACATCGGTGCACATCAATGTATATGCCCGTCTTGCCAGGTCAATGGGCTTTCGCATCCCTACTGGGTCATACTCCCGGCGTGCCGTCCGGGGTGACCGGCGCGACGACCATGGCCGTGATGCCCCGCTACGACGGCGTCCGTCGTGTGGCGGTTGCGCCGGTGACACGATGTCGTTGATCGCGCATTGGCGGGAAGGTCGTGGGATGCCGGACGAGTGGATCTATGTGGTGACTGACATCGAGACGGACGGGCCGTGGCCCGGGGCGCACTCGATGCGTTTGTGTCTGCGCGGTTGTGCGGCGGCGTTGACGGGGCGGCCGGTGGCGGAGGTGACGCCGCAGACGTTGCCGGCGCGGTGGTCTGGGGAGATCGCGCACACGCATCGGTCGATCGACGATGCGCGCGGGTATGCGCATCTGCTCGGGGTGTTGTTCCGTGCCGCCGCTCCCCTGTCGTCATGAGGCTTTTCGGGTACGGCGAGGAGCGTGAGCCGTGTTGCGCTGAGCATGATTGGCGGGCGCAGTTCACGGTGGATCGGCTGGCGCGGGGGTTCCGGGTCGATCGGGAGCATGCGGCGCGTACGTTGCGGGAGTTCCTGGATTTCCGGCCGGCGCCGGCGTCGGTGCTGGCGGTGGATGGTTCGGGGTTGCTGGGTGAGGTGTCGTTCTGGGCGTCGCATCTGTGTCCGGAGCGGCCGTCGGCGCAGTTCGCGGCGGTGTTCGGGGTGGGCCGGGAGGTGTTCCGGGATGATCGGTGGCCGGTGTTCACGGTCGAGTTGCCGTCGGGTGCGGTGTTGCTGGTGGTGTATCGCAGTGAGTCGTCGGTGCGGCTGGCTCGTGGGTGTGTGGTCGAGCCGGATGTGAGCTATTGGGTCGATCTGTGGCTGGCGCCGGCTGACGGTGGCCCGGGGCTCGGTCTGGCGGAGTTGTCGGGCAGTTTTCGTGGGCCGGGGTTGCGGTGGCCGGAGCTGCGGGAGATCGCGCGGGCGGCGTTGCCGGACAGGGTGGCGGCGGCGCGGCGGTTGTTGCTGCTGGTGCCGTTTCTGGGTGATGTGGATGCCGGGCCGGAGGCGGTGAACTGGTTGGCGCGGGCGGTGGAGTTGGTGTGTGGGTGGGATCGGCGGTCGGCGGAGGTGCGGTCGGTGGCCGGGGTGCTGGCGGAGGCGGAGGCGCCGGTGCGGTGGTCGTTGTCGGGTGGTGTGTGGGTGGGTGACGGCGAGTACTGCGAGCGGAATCCGGGTCGGGAGTTTGCGGTTCATCCGTGGTCGCGGGAGGTGTTGCGGCGGGTGGATGTGGCGTTGGGGGATGATTCACGTCCGTGATGATCTTTGTGGGTCGGCGGGGCGTGGGGGTTGTTGTCGGTGGGGGCTGGTAGAAAGAGGCCCTCTCATACAGGCGTACGAAAGTGGGGACGATGGCCGCGGCGGGTGTGGAGGCCCGTGGGTTGACCACGGAGGAGTTGGACGGGATCCGGGACGCTCTGGCGGCCGGGCGGAAGCCGAAGGTGCAGTTCACCGATTCGGCGGGGCAGATCGCGGGGCAGATCGGGCAGGTGGTGGGGTTGGAGGATCCCGCGGTGTCCGAGGAGTGGGTGGTGGTGAAGTTCGGGCGTGACGAGTTGCCTTTCTCCCCCGTTGATCTGCGGATCGCGCCGAAAGGTGTGCCGGTGAAGAAGGCGGTGCCGGTGGTGGCGCCCGAGCCGGAGCCGGATCCGGTGCTGTCGGGTCCGGAGTTTCTGATCGACAAGCCGCTCGTGAAGCCGAAGCCGGCTCCGGTGCAGCGTAAGAGTGAGGACGTTGTGGAGAACGAAGCTCAGGAAGTGACGACGACGCCGGCGCCGCGGAAGGTGGCGCGTCCGGTGAAGCCGAAGCCGGGTCCGTCGTTGACGGTGACGCTGGCCTATGCCGAGGGCGAGTGGACGGTGGGTGCGAATCAGGGTGCGAAGGCCCTGGCGAAGCCGTATGTGATTCGTCCGGCTGAGGCGTTGAAGATGGTGCAGTTGATCGACGTGCCGGGGGTGCAGGAGGCGGTCGAGCAGATTCTGGCCGGTGAGCGTGCCGAGGCGGAGCAGCAGGCGCAGCGGTTGCGGGCGGAGTTGGCGGAGATCGAGGCGCGGTTGGCGGAGTTGGGTGAGGCGGGTTCGCAGCCGTCGTGAGGCTGTGGGGTTGGCCCGCTCCCCCGGTGTCATGGAGCGGGCGCCTGCGTCGGCAGCGTGATGTTCGGCTTATGAAGAAGCGCCCGCACTCAGCAGAGGAGTGCGGGCGCTCGTTGGTGTTCGGGGTTTATTGGGCGCTGATGGTGCCGGTGGCGAGTAGGAGCATGAGCAGGGCGCCGAGGGCGAGGCGGTAGAAGATGAAGACGCTGTAGGAGTGCTTGGCGACGAACTTGAGCAGCCAGGTGACGGCGAAGTAGGCGACGATGAAGCTGACCGCGGTGGCGACGATGGTGTTGGTCCAGCCGACGCCGTTGGAGATGTTGTCGAACTCTTCGTAGCCCTGCAGCAGGGAGGCGCCGGTGAGGGCGGGCACGGAGAGGAAGAACGACAGTTTGGTGACGGTGACCCGGTCGAGGTCGCGGAGCAGGCCGGCGGACATGGTGGAGCCGGAGCGGCTGATGCCGGGGATGACGGCGAGGCATTGGACGACGCCGATGACCAGGGCGTCTTTCCAGGTGACGTCGTCTTCGTGGCGGACCTGGGTGGCGGCGTGGTCGGCGAAGGCCATGACGCCGGACCAGAGGATGAGGGCGCCGGCGACGAACCAGAGGCTGCGCAGGGTGGTTTCGATGGCGTCTTTGAAGGTGAGCCCGGCGATGACGATGGGGATCGAGCCGAGGATGACGGCGATCGCGAATCGGAAGTCGGGGTGTTCGCGGGCTTCTTTGTTGGCGATGCCTTTGAAGAACGCGGGGACGATCCGGGTGATGTCCTTCATCAGGAAGATGATGGTGGCCAGGACGGCGCCGGATTGGATGATGACGGTGAAGGCGGTGATGTCCGGGTCGTCGAGCCGGTAACCGAGGAGTTTCTCCAGGATGGTCAGGTGTCCGGTGCTGGACACCGGGAGGAACTCGGTGACGCCCTCCACTGCGCCCATCAAGATTGCTTCGAAGATGTTCAAACCCTGATCCCGCCCTGTTTGTCGCTTGTGTGGCCGGGTTCAGAGCATAGGGGTGCGGGTCACGTGGACCGACGGCGGTCCCGGGGCGCGGAGAGTCAGCTTTCGGTCACGGTGCCGCCGGCGACGTGCCAGTGCCGGGTGTGTCCGACGGCGTCGGCGAAGTACCGGTCGTGGGAGACGATGAGCAGGGTTCCGCGGTAGCGGCGCAGGGCCTCTTCGATGACGTCGAGGGCGTCGAAGTCGAGGAAGTTGGTGGGTTCGTCGAGCAGCAGGATCCGGGAGGGGCTGTTGACGAGGACGGCGAGCAGCAGGCGGCGCAGCTCCCCCGCGGACAGGTCGCGCAGGCGGGACGTCCACTGCTCCGGCTCGAACTGGTGGCCGGCGAGCAGTTTTTCGGCGTCGTCGACGTACACGGGAACCTGGGATCGGAAATGGTCCATGACGGTGGTGTCGGTGCGCAGGTGATCCGTGGTCTGCGGGAGCACGGCGACGTCGGGGTGGGTGTCGGCGATGGCGCGCAGCAGGGTGGTCTTGCCGGAGCCGTTGCGGCCGGTGACGACGATGCGGTCGCCGCGGGTGACGTCGAGGTCGACGTGGTCGAGCAGGACGCGGTTGCCGTAGGCCTGGTACAGGTCGCGGATCTTGAGGACGATCTCGCCGGGGTCACCGGCGTCGTCGGGGAAGGCCAGGGTCAGGGCCGGGCGGCGGCGGGGTTCGGCGATCCATCGGACGGAGGCCATCTGGCGGCGCAGCCGGCGTTCGCGGACCTTGGCCTTGCGGGCGACCAGCCGGGCGACGCGGCGCAGGTGGGGTGCGGTGGCGCTGGAGCGGTCGGCATTCTCGACGCCGCGGGCGAAGCCCATGGTCCGTTCGATGTCGGCTTCCCAGCGCAGGCGGTCCTTCTCCTGGGCTTCGAAGTCGAGCAGCAGGCGTTGCCAGCGGCGTTGTTTCTCTTCCCGGTACGCGGTGTAGCCGCCGCCGGGATAGTCCTGGGGTTGTTCGTCGATGCCGTCGAGCTCGATGATGCGGGTGACGGTCGCGTCGAGGAAGGCGCGGTCGTGGCTGACGGTGAGCACGCCGCCGGGGAAGTCGCGGAGCCAGCCGAGCAGCCAGCCGGCGCCGTCGGCGTCGAGGTGGTTGGTGGGTTCGTCGAGCAGCAGCAGGTCGGGGCTGGTGAGCAGGGCGCGGGCGAGCATGAGGCGGGCCTGCTCGCCGCCGGAGATCGACGACAGGGGCAGGGTGTCGTCGAGGTGGTCGATGTCGAGGCGCTGGCGGATCTCGGTGAGGCGGGTCTCGGCGGTCCAGCCTTCGAGGGCGGTCCAGCGTTCCTGGGCCTGCGCGTAGTCGTCGAGGACGTCGTCGCCGTCGGCGAGGCGGGTCTCGAGTGCGCGCATGGTGGCGGTGACGGCCGCGAGCTCGCCGAGGCCTGAGGTGAGGAACGCGGCGACGGTGCCGCCGGGGTCGGGGACCTGCTGTGAGACGTACGCCGTGGTGGTGCCGGGCGCGAGCGTGACGGTGCCGTGGGTGGGTGGCAGGTCGCCGGCGAGCACGCGCAGCAGGGTGGTCTTGCCGGCGCCGTTGGGGCCGACGACGCCGATGCGGTCGCCGTCCTGCAGGACCAGGTCGAACCCGGAGAACAGCAGGTCGCCGTCGTGGGCGCGGGCGAGGCCGGTGGCTTTGAGATGGGCGGGCATGCGAAACCTCCAGGAGCAAAGATCAACACCGATTGGCGCGTACGGGGTGTTGGTTGCTCTCACATGAGGCGTTCGTGCTCCCTGGGCTCGGCGGCAGGTCCGGCGACCACTCTGCCCCGCGGATCGCCCGCCTGCAACCCGAATCCAGTGGCCCGGCGGGCAAACCAATCCGGGAACCAATCGTGGCCTTGATCGGCGTTAGGCTCACGGGGTGGCCTTGACCAGGCCCGTCGTTTCGCCGCGCACGTCGATGGCACGACCGTCCGTGATCCGCAGGCTTTCTCGTCTCTGCTCGGAACAGGACCTTTGCCATGCGTCTGGCTGCTGTCGCCTCCTCCCCCGTGCGTGACCTTCTCGCTCTGATCGACCGGCCGGAGGTGATCTCGTTCGCCGGTGGGCTGCCCGCGCCGGAGCTGTTCGACGTCGACGGCTGGCGGGCGGCGTTCGACACCGCCCTGTCCGGGCCGGCCGCGCGCCGGCATCTGCAGTACGCGCCGACCGAGGGTGACCTGCGGCTGCGCGGGCACCTCGCGGCCCGGATGAGCGCCCGGGGACTGCCGGCCCGGGCTGAGGACGTGCTGGTCACGACCGGGTCGCAGCAGGCGCTGACGCTGGTCGCGGCGGCCCTGCTGGATCCGGGGGCCACCGTGGTGGTCGAGGAGCCGACATATCTGGCGGCGCTGCAGTGCTTCGCGATGGCCCGGGCACGGATCGTGGCGGTGCCCTCGGACGCCGACGGGGTCGACCCGGACGCGCTCGCCGAGGTGTTCGCGCGGGAACGGCCGGAGCTGGTCTACCTGGTGCCGACGTTCGCGAACCCGACCGGGCGGACGCTGACCGCGGCACGGCGGGCGCGGGTGGCCGAGCTGGCACGGCGGTACGGGGTGTGGATCGTGGAGGACGACCCGTACGGCGAGCTGCGGTACCGGGGCGACGCGCTCACGCCCGTGGCGGCGTACGCCGATCGGGTGATTCATCTCGGCAGCCTGTCGAAGATCGGCGCGCCGGGGTTGCGGCTCGGCTGGGTCCGCATGCCCGCTGAGCTGCGGGCGTCGCTGGTGATCGCGAAGCAGGCGGCGGACCTGCACACCTCCACGGTCGATCAGGCGGCCGCCGCGGCGTATCTGTCGGTGGCCGACCC